>NZ_AODE01000018.1 GCF_000525855.1 Listeria cornellensis FSL F6-0969 | reverse complement strand
TCCAATGGCAGGCGTGAGCGCAGAAGACTTAGAAGATGGCGATATCACGAGCCAAATCCAAGTCATCAGCAACGACGTGAATCCAAATGTAGCAGGCATCTACCACGTGACGTACAGCGTAACAGACAGCGACGGCAACGAAACACAATTCACGATCACCGTCATCGTTGGCGCACAACCAATCGTACCCGTAGATCCAATCACACCAGTGAGCCCTGCAAAACCAGCGACACCAGTACAACCAGTCGCACATGTAGTAGCACCAACAAAAGAAATACAACCAACAAGTGTGACACCAACAACAGCCCTACCAAAAACAGGCGATGATTCTAAAACATCCACGCTCCTTTTCGGTGGCTTACTAGCAGCACTTGGCGCCCTATTCTTGCGCAGAAAGAAATAACATAATCAAATAAAAATAGTAGCATGAGACGCATAACAAGCTACAATAGTACCTATAGAATGGACACTTCAAAAAGAAGTACATTCTATAGGTTTTTTGTATACTCAAATAAATAACTCCGCTAGAAAGGAAGAAACCATGAGATAAAACTATTCTCAAACGCCGAAATCCAAGTACTGCATCAAAAGCCAAATGTAAAGAATGTCTCGCAGAGTTAACTTCTAGGATAATCCTCAGCAGGAGTCCTTCTTTGGTTATTTTAAAGATGACATAGATTCTCGTTCCTTTGATACCTTAGCAGCCCTGAAATCGAAAATAGACTACTACATGATTTACTATAATTAATAACTATCGCTATCAATGGAATCTCAAAAAGATGGCTCCTGTACAATACAGAAACCATCTTTTAGCAAATGCTTCATTCTATAGCTACCGTTTAGTTTTGAGGAATTCTATCAATCATGGGTTTTGAATGTAAATTTTCCAACCTTACAATAATTATGATAAAACTGTAAGATATTCTTAGCAATTTGTTATTTAAATCGCGGGAAACTCCCATGCGCACAGGCTATAATGGAATTAGGAAAGGAGCTGTTGAATATGAAAAAAAATATGGCAAGTAATCACAGCGATTGGCGAGACACTCGTAGACCCTGCAAAAATGGCTAAGGAAGTTAACCGTGCTGGCTAATCACAACGAACAGAAACCCCGACTATAACGCCCATCTTATGAATCAGGGTCTATAATCGGGGTTTATGCATTTATTTATATATCGGGACCATTGTAGCAACGACACTACCTTCGAGCGTTGCATTGGCTCTATTTTCAATCAAGTCATCAATATATTTCGCTATTTCTGCGGAAATGGAATACGACGCCGTTCTGTACAGCAAGCTTGGCGTATGATCCACTACATAATGCAAAATCCCATCCACCATATAAGTAGGATTCGTAATCGTCGTCGGAATACTCGTTTCAATGGCACCCGCCCGATCACAACTAACATCGATAATGATCGCATTTTTCTTTAAACGTTGCAAATCTTTTCGATACATAATATGATCCGTTCGTTTCAAATCCCATAAAATCGCATTTATAATCACATCATACTGCGGTAATTCCTCTTGAAATAGCGCTTCTTGATTACGATTATAAATATGCACCTCTGCGCCTAAGTTTTGCAATATTTTTTGTGCGCCATGAGATACGTTGCCACGACCCAAAATCGCCACTTTTGTATTGTATGGCATCTCGCCAATCAGTTGGTAAGCATGCATAATCGCGCCCTCACCTGCCAGCTCATTATTGATCCAAAAACAATGCCGATTCATGTAGTCCATATTCTCCCAAGCATAGGCTTTCACCCCTGATTGTGTCAATTTATCTGCTATTTCTTTATTTTGTTCCGCGTGAACCCAGCCAAATATCGTTTGACCTTTTTGTAATTCGCTCAGAAATTCGGAGTCACCAATCTTCGGTTCGCAAATAATATCTTGACGGAGCACATCTGCTCGAGACTGAACATGACAGCCAAGCGCCATATATTCCGCATCTGCTATCCCTAAAATCTCACCATAACCCGTTTCGAAAAAAAGCTGATCTGCATTCGTAATAGTCGAGATATGTTCAGGTAACAAAGCAATTCTCTTCTCGTTTTCCTTATGACTATTGACAAAACCCATCGTCTTTTTCTTCAATTCTAACATTTTTTGACCTCCATTATATTTGTGGTATAGGCGTTTGGTCTAGTATTTTTTTTGTTTATACCGACTTTTCCGACTAATAATCCATTTGAGATATTGCATGGTATCTGGAAACTTCGCGATCTGCGTCATAGCTAGTGCAGAGAGCGTCTAGATGGATGAATCCGAACAACTTCCAAAAATGAAAGGGCGTACAGATTTTCCTCTATCAATCATTCCTTTCCTATGCATAACATAAAACAAAACATAATGAAGCTCGAGTATATCAGCAACCTCTTGCTATCTTAATAATACCACATATCAAATCATCCTGTGCTATTTATTGTAAAATACAGCCACCTAACAAGCCTGTTTTCACTTTAAAAATTGAATCGCGATAGCTTTATATACATCAATCATTTCGAGATAATTCTCAATATCCACATACTCATTGACCTCGTGCGGTGTATTATTCCCTGGTCCAAAAATGATAAGTGGGAATTGATTCTTCGCCTTTATAAACTCAGCCGCATCTGTCGTTCCCGCCAAGCCAATAATCGGTATCGTTTTGCCAAATTGCTCTTTTGCGATAGACTCAGCGATTTTTACAAGGTTTGACTTAGGATCACTGAAAACCGGCATCTTATTATAATCCCACGTAATCTCCAAATGTACACCCTCTTGCTTGTTTAACTTGCTGACAATCGTGCAGAAAACTTGCTCTGTCTTTTCGTTGTCCACTTCTGGAATCGTTCGGATATTCCCTTGTAGCTGCGCCCTCGCTGGAATACTATTCACCTGATTTCCACCCTCGATAACCGTTACATTATGCGTAAAAACCCCTAGGATGTCATTTGTTTGATGGATACCCGCGACATACTGCTCCACTTCCTTGTAAAAAAGCATCAGATTATCAATCGCATTAATACCCAATTCCGGCGTAGAACTGTGCGCATTTTTTCCGTAAGATACGAGCGTATAATTCATCGATCCTTTGTGCGCATATATAATTTGGCGTACACTCGGTTCACCGATAATCAAGCCGTCTAAATCATCCGCATAGCCCAACGTCGTCAGTTGCGCTGCCCCAATCTCGCCAATTTCTTCGCCTATCGTGGCTAGTAATTTAATTTGCCCATCTATTAGTTTGCCTTCCTGCTCTAGCTCAATCATCGCGATTACCATTGCCGCCAAACCAGATTTCATATCTGTCGAGCCACGGCCGAATAACTTCCCATCGGATTCCGTTGCTTGAAAAGGTGGCGTTTTCCATGCTTTCCTATCCCCCGCATCCACAACGTCCATATGCCCAGAAAAACCTAGTACTTTCCCATTTTTTCCACCAATTTTACTTACTAAATTAGTTCGTGCCTCCGAGTATGCCACTTTTTCTGATAAAATCCCATATTTAGCGAACTGTTTCAATAAATAATCAGCTACTTCTTCCTCATTTCCATTGGTCGAATCGATATTAATCATGTCTTTTAAAATAGCTAGTTTCTCTTGTTTATTCATCTACTATCATTCCTTTCTACATGTAATTTACCAGGTCGTTGCCTCTAAGGTACTATTCGTTTTATTTTCAATCATGTCGTCTACATACTTTGACACTTCCTCAGAAATTGCGCATGATGCCGATTTAAAGAGCAGGCTCGGAATATGATCGACAGCGTAATGAAGAATACCATCCACCACATAAGTCGGATTGTCGAAAGAAGTGGGAATCGTCGTTTCAATAGCCCCAGCCTCATCGCAACTAATATCAATAATCATCGCGTTCTTTTTGAGGCGCTTCAAATCCGATCTACAAATAATATGATCTGCACGCGTCGTATCCCATAGAACCGCATTGACAATCACATCGTAATCGCCCAATTCTTTTTTTAAAAAGACGTTCTTGATTACGGCTGTAGACATTGACTTCCGCGCCTAAGTTCAGCAATACTCGTTGCGCACCGCGAGATACATTTCCACGTCCCAAAATAGCAACTCTCGCATTATAGGGCATGGCACCGATGAGCTGAAACGCGTGTATAATCGCCGCTTCTCCAGCCAGTTCATTGTTTTCCCAAAAGCAGTGGCGACTCATGAAGTTCATATTTTCCCATGCATACACTTGAACCTCCGATGCCAATAATTTCCGCGCAATCTCTTCATTTTTCTCGGCATGAACCCAGCCAAACACGGTGTGACCTTTCGTTAAAAGACCCAGAAATTCCGAATCACCAATCTTCGGTTCACAAATGATATCTTGTCTAAGTACGTCTTCTCTAGAATTCACATGGCATCCGAGCGCAACATATTCTGCATCGGCTATCCCTAAAGTTTCACCATATCCCGTTTCAAAAAAAAAGCTGGTCTGCATTGCTAATTGTTCGTATATGCTGTGGCAGTAAAGCAATCCTTTTTTCATTTGGCTTGTGACTTGTGACGAATCCCATTGTCTTCTTCAGTACTATCATCTTCTGACCTCCATTGTAATTTAGATTTTTTGAGTCGTGTTTATGTCTAATTACCTATTGCCGTTGATGCACTTTTTGGATTAATCGCTTACCGAGTGACGTCAAGTAATAGACACGATCTTGCCCTTCCACTTCAAAAATGACGATACCATACGTTACAAAAGTATCTAGAATATAAGCAACCTGTTTAATATCATAGACAGAAAGTGATCTTGGCGGGTCCACACGAATCCTTTCAAATGATAGATACTTTTCGTTCAACTGTTTGAGTAATGTTAACGCACATAATTTTTCTTTGACAAACTCTTTATTTATCATCCTATCCCTCCGTTCATACATAGATATTGTTTCCATGTTACTATAGTTGATGACCCCGCTAAATAAATATTAACACACAAAAAGGATAATTTTCTTTTATGTGTAATATATGCACATTTTCAACTAAATTTATCTACTTGGAGGAGCGACTATGCAAAATTATGGGCAAACATTCAAAAAAATTAGAGAAAGTAAATGCCTCACACAAGCTTCAATCGCTGGAAAAGATTTGTCTCGATCATTGTACGCTAAAATAGAAAAAGGTGAGGTCACGCCAAGCTTTTCAAAATTTAATAGCATCTTAAAAAACCTAGATTTCACATACGACGACTTTTTTTTTTTCATAACTCCTATAAACTCAACGGGAAAAATCTAATTCTTCATTTATTTAAGAACCTCGGTTATTTCAGCGATGTTTCTTTTATCACTCGAACAAACAAGTTATGTATAGCATATTCTATAGAGCATTCGGATGATACGGTCATAGATATTCAATTAATTTGTGAAAGCATTCTTCTTTTACAGAATGACCATCTCAGAGCTGCACAGGATAAAGTTCAGCCTATATGGGACCGCCTTTCTACACAAGATCATTTATACTATTTAGACATTCAGTTATTACATCATATTCTTTTCATATTTGATGTTGATACAGCTGGTGCCATGGTAAAGCGCAGTTTAAAAGAATTAGAAAAATATACATTTCAAGATGGAGCCATCAAATTACGTGTGCTACTATTGGTAAATTACAGTCATTTGCTCATTTTAAACGAGGATACAAAAAAGGCTTTTACCCAGTTGAAAATAGCAAAAAAAAATTTGTGAAACCGAAAGCCGTACAGATTTAGTCGTCTACGTATATTATTATGCATCTGTTCTTTTTTACAAATCGGGAAAACGCGATTTTTATTTTTATTATATTCGCCAAGCCGTCACGTTAGTAGAGTTCACTTTAGATGATTTAGCCGCTAACCTGATGATAACAAAGCTAGGTACCTATATTTCTACACAAGATATGGCTGAGACTAAAAGACTATATCTACAGATCAATAAGGATATCAATTATTTCGGCTTTTAAAAGGAGCACATGACAAAGCGGCCACCATTTTGAGGATGGTAACCGCTTTTTGTTATTTTAAGATGATTTGTTGTGTTTCAAGAGATGCTTTTACGTCAATGATTCGCTGATTACTCGAGCCACGAAATGCTAATTTTGCATCGAATAAATCCTGCTCAAATCGTCCATCAACAAGGACATCTACATGGGCAAGTAGCTCCAATTTATCCGGCGTTTCCTGCATCAATTCTTCCCACGTATAACCCGTCCACGACCAAATATCCTTCGCATCACCAAACAAAGTCCGAATCCGTTTCACGAGCGGCAAACAGACACCCGTATTCAAAAATGGCTCCCCGCCAAGTAGCGTCAATCCTTGCACACTTTCATGCCATAAATCCGCGATAATCCGATCTTCCAATGCCTCCGAGTACGGCGTGCCATAACGAAACGACTGCGCCGCCTTATTGTAGCATCCTTCACAATGAAATGGACAACCGGATACATATAAACTACAACGCACGCCTTCCCCATCGACAAAATTAAACGGTTTATAGTCGGCGATATAGTTCGCCGAAAGCTCATCCGCACGCCATTCTTGCGGTTTTGGATTATTCATTTGGCGACTCCAGATGCTTCACCCGTTGCGTAATCTCTTCATGTCTTCCGTGTACCATTGGCCGTTTCATCGGATTTCCAAGATACCCACACGTCCGCTTCACCACATCCGCGGTTTCAGGATTGGTATTCCCGCATTCTGGGCACTTAAACCCTTCTGCAGTCGGCGCAAACTCCCCTTCAAAATCGCATTCATAACAACGATCAATCGGCGTATTCGTTCCCAAATAAGCAACACGATCATAGGCATAATCCCAAACCGCTTCCAAAGCTTTCAGGTTATGCGTCAGCTTCGGATATTCACAATAATGAATAAAACCACCCGAACAATATTCGGGATATTCCATCTCAAAATCGAGTTTTTCAAACGGCGTCACTTTTTTGCGGACATCGTAATGGAATGAATTTTGATAGTATTCTTTGTCGGTAATATCTTTAATATCGCCGTATTTAGCGCGGTCCAGACGGTTAAAACGATCCGTCAAACTCTCACTCGGTGTCGAGTACACGCTGAACCAATAGCCGTACTCCGCCTTCCAAGCATCCGCGTATTCCTTCAATTCTTTCAAAATGTCTAGCGTGAATTCCTTCGCTTCCGGATTTGCCTCCCATTCACCACCATAAAACATTGTTGCAGCCTCATACAAGCCAATGTAACCGATTGAAATCGTCGACCGCTCCTTGTTGAAAAGCTGATCCACGTCCTGCCCATCATCGAGCCGTTTTCCAAATGCCCCGTACTTATACAAAATCGGCGCATTCTCCGGTTTTGCTTCCCGAACCCGCTCCAACCTGAAAAGTAACGCGTCCTTCACCGTCTGCATCCGTTCCGTGAAAATTTCCCAGAATCGTTCCTTGTCACCGCCACTTTGAATCGCAATTCTCGGCACATTTAGCGTCACAACTCCCAAGTTATTCCGTCCCGCATTCACAAATTCACCATCCGCATCTTTCCACGCTGGTAAAAACGAACGGCAACCCATCGGCACTTTGAAATCCCCCGCCAAACGCACCAACGAATCATAATTCAGCACATCTGGATACATCCGTTTCGCCGAACATTCCAGCGCCAACTGCTTAATATCGTAGTTCGGGTCCGTCGCTTCCAAATTCGTTCCCCGTTTGATTGAGAAAACCAACTTCGGAAAAATCGCCGTCTGCTTATCCTTCCCAATCCCACCAAGCCGAACCTTCAAAATCGCCATCTGAATCTCGCGCGCAAACCAGTCCTCGCCAAGCCCAAAGCCCAGCGTCACGAACGGCGTCTGACCATTACTCGTGTATAGCGTATTAATCTCATACTCCAAACTTTGCATCGCGTCATAAATATCTTTTCGCGTCCGTTCCCGCGCAAATTCCACGCGCCGCTCTGCTAAAACCCATTTTTCTGCCTCTTCCTCGTGTTTCTCATAATTCCGTTTCGCATACGTCGCCAAAATCTCATCAATCCGATCCACCGAACAACCACCGTACTGCGAGCTCGCCACATTCGCGATAATTTGCGCTATTTGAGCCGTCGCCGTCTGAATCGACTTCGGGCTTTCCACATTCGCATTCCCAATCGTGAAACCATTCGCCAGCATCCCCGCAATATCGATCAAACAACAATTCGTCATCGCGTGATACGGACTATAATCGAGATCGTGAAAATGAATGTCCCCCTTCAAATGAGCGTTCGCCACATGTTTTGGCAACATATATTTCAGCGCATAACTTTTCGCCACCGCGCCCGCCGTCAAGTCCCGCTGCGTATTAAAAACCGTCGCGTCCTTATTTGCGTTCTCGTTCACCACCGTTTTATCCTTATCCAGCAACTTCTGCACGCTCGTCGTCAAGTCCGTCATGCTCGCCCGCTGCGAATCCCGGTCATGCCGATATTCAATATAAGCCCGCGCCACATCCGGATATGTAGATTTCATCAGCTGATTCTCGACTACATGTTGAATCTCATCGATTGTCACCGCCGCATCGTTTGGTAAACTTTTCACAATATCAACTAAAACTCGCTCCAAATAAGCCGCATCATCCACGCCACAACCCACCATCGAAGCCTGCACTGCATTCCGAATCTTAATAAGGTCAAATCCGACCTTCCGCCCGTCCCTTTTGATAACTAATTGTTCGGCATCTTTTTCTACATACATGTATTCCGCTTCCCTTCAAACACTATATATTGTATCTACACTCTCATTATGGCACAAGATAAGCTTTTTTTTCTAACCAAAAATCTGACTCCCATCAAAAATAGGCTATTCGAACGAACTTTCAAAAAAAGCTTGCCACACGAAAATGTTATTAAATCAACAATCGTGTTTTCGCCAGATAATAATAACTACATAGTGAAGAGGCTAATGGCTTATTTTCACGAAAAAAAAAACCTCCAAACCCAACACGTGGATTCCGAGGTTCTCTTTTCTGTATCAAACTGTATAATTATACTTCTTCCGCAAAAACTCTGCGTCTACTTTCCGATTCTCGATCTCATGTCGATAATACAGCACAACGGAACCTTTTTTAATCTTATTGATTTTTCCCCGGGACACTAGGGAAAAGAAGCATTGGCGGGATATTTCGAGGTACTCAATCGCCTCTTTTGTCGATAGGAAATATTCATCTAGTAGCTCTACTAATTCTCTATTTTCCATGATGCCCTCCTATTTCTTAACTTCCAAATGTGCTCTGAGCTTCGTTAAACCTTCATGTAACGCAACTTCGCTCTTCCAGCCTAGTAAATCTGCTGCGCGCTTGGCGTCTAAAACCGAACGTCTCACATCGCCAGCTCGCGGTGCTTCCATGAAAATCGCTACGTCTTTCTCGAAAACGGTCAGGATTTCTTTGTAAATATCCAAAATCGCTATTTCTTCGCCAGTTCCTACATTTACAACCGTGTTTGCTGGTTTTTCGCTTGCTAGTTTATTGATTTCAACAACGTCTGCTACATACACATAATCGCGCGTACAGCCGTTTGGCATGTCTGGATACGTCATCAATACAGATGGTTTTTCGGCCAAGATGTTGTTTAGGAAAATCGGGATAACGCCACATTCGCCGTCTGGAACTTGTCTCGGCCCGTAAATGTTGGCATAGCGTACAACCGTGAAGTCATAGCCATATTGTGCGGCATACATTTCGATATATTTTTCACCGGTAAATTTCGTTAATGCGTATGGGGAAATAAGTTGCGGTGTATCTGTTTCCGCTGATTTCTCGTTGCCTTCAATTTTCTTGCTTAGCGCGCCACCAGAAGATACATAGATGAAATTCTCGATGGGATAAGCTTTCACGCAGTCTAAAATCGTCATCAGGCCGACAAGATTCACGTCTAGGTCGTAGCTCGGGTTTTCGACGGAATAAGCAACGGATTTTTGGGCAGCGTGGTGGTTGATAAGGTTTGGTCTGTGTGTTTCGAATAGTTGCATCATCAGCTCGCGATCGCGGATGTCACCTTGTACAAACGTGAAGGATGGGTGCTTACTAATGTCGGCTAGATTATTCATATTTCCTGACACTAAGTTATCGATACAGACAACGTTATAACCTTCTGCAATATACATTTCACAAAGATGTGATCCGATAAAACCTGCGCCACCTGTTACTAAAATTGTTTTTTCCATTGTTTTTGCCTCCTGAATTTTTATTTTTGCTCTGCGGGATTTGTGTCTTGTTTTTGACTGCGGTATTCGTTATTTAAAGCAACCATGTAGATTGTTGCGAGTACGAGGAAGATACTTGTGTTGGATACTAAAACGGTGTCGATTGGGCTTGTGAATAGGGCGTATATGAGTGGTAGGAAAATCAGAAACTTGATTTGGTAGGTGCTACCGACGATTTCTTTGTACAGTAACCAGAAAACGTAGCCGATAATCACGAGGATGAAAAACATACCTAGATAGCCCAGTTCGCCGATAATCATTGCCCAGTAGGAGTCGGTGACAAAGTTAGGATTTTCTTGGGTGAGTCCCCAGACCCGTGAAATGCCGTATTGTTCGTAAAGCGGCGAGTAGTTCAAGCGTGAGGCGTTAGAGCCAAACATCCCGAGTCCTGCACCGAACGGAGCGTGTTCGCTTGCAATCGTGAAACTTGTGTCGAGTAATACGCCACGTGCCTCTCCGTCTGTTCCTAGGAATTGATTGCTGATACGGTCGCTTCCTAACCAGTAGAAAACACCGCCGATTAGTGCGTATACGTAGATTGGGATTCGCTTGATATATGGGAAAATGAGAATCAGTAGTATCAAACAAAGGTAGAATCCAATCGATGTTGTTCTTCCTGCTAAGAAAACGAGGATGAAGTTTGCAAAAAGGATGTAATATGGCATTTTTCCTTTTTCTGACCAGGTGATGAAGATGTGGATGATCGTGATGACGATGATCGTTGCCGCGAATTGGGCTGGGTGGCGGAAACCAAAGGATACAGTTTCAATACCAAAACGAACGTCGAATGGTGCTAGGAAGTGTAACGGGATGTTGAGAACGCCGATAATCAGGAAAATCGTAGTGAGAGTAGTTGACATTCTTCTGAAAAACAGCGTACTTGTTTGGAATTTTGTGTGACGGAAGAGGAACAGGCCGCTCCAAAAGACGATGACGAATTTTAGAATGGAGAACATCGAGTAGACTTGGAGGAATATGGTGTTGCTTGGTTGGTGGAATGCGTTTGGGATGAAACAATAGATGATGAAAATGATGCTGATGGCGAATAGTCCGATGTCGCTTGGGCGGAGTGTGAAACGCTTCTTTGTCTCGAGATAGGTCAGTTTGGCCATCGCGCTAACGGCGAAGATTAAAGCAATAATTTTATCCACGGCGTCAACTTGTGGGATGACTTGTTGGATAAGACTTGCGAATAAAGATAGTAGTAGGGCGATTAAGAAAGCAACCATGTTTCACACTCCTTCATTATTTTTAGATTGATTGGTATAGTTGTTCCCACTTCGTATTACAAGCATCCATTGAAAATTGGGACTGGACGGCTTGGTGGGCTTTTAGGCTCATTTGTTGGCGGGTTTCTTGGTTGTCGAGTAGGTCTGCGATGGCGTCGTGTAGTTCCTGGACATCGCCGGGTTCGATGAGAAGACCGTTTTGTTGGTTGTTGATGATTTGTGGGATACCGCCGACGTTGGTGCTGATATTCGGGATACCGTGTGCCATCGTTTCGAGAATGGCCATTGGGAGTGCTTCGTGGTAGGATGGTAAAATGTGTAGTAGTGCGCTATCTAGAATGGTTTGTTTTTGCTTACTTTCGACCCAGCCACCGAGCGTGACGTTGGTTAGTTGGTTTTGTTTGATTTCGGCTTCTGCGTTAGAAATGTCGCCGATGCCGTAGAAGATGAATTCGTATTCTTGGTAATCGGCACCGAGTGATTGAATCGCGCGAAGTAGGTCGTAACTGCCTTTTTCTTGGCTGACGTTGCCGAATGTGACGATGGTTTTGCTGGTGTTGTTATATGGATTGTTATGTGGGACTTCCACCGCGTTTTCCATGACGGTAACGGGTGTGTCACACAGATTTTCGTAGTACGTTTTCCAGGCCTCGCTTAGAACAATGATGTGATCGAGGCGGTTCAGATGGTTCACGATGATTTTTTGTAGGAAGCTTGGTTGGTTGTCGTAGAAAATGCCGAACCTTGAGCCGTGCATGTGAAGCATGACCTTAGCTCTGAAAAATTTGGCGATGTTGATGAAGATCATTTTGCGGTAGAGACTGCCTTTTTGAGAGGTGTGGATGTGCACGATGTCGATTTTTTGGGTGATGGCCAAGTAGCAAAGTTTCATGATGGCTTGCAGGAACATCCAGACTTTGAATAACGGGCTGCCTTCTTTCCAACTCGCAATGTAATGGATCTTGACTTTTTCGCTTGTGAAGGTTTTTTCGAAGTTGGCGATGACTGTGGCGATTCCGCCTTTTGAAACGGATGCTGGGCCGATCATGATTACTTTTTTTCATTTGGCTATTCTTCCTCTCTTCTTTATTCTGGTGTGATGCTTGTTTTTTTGCGTTTAATGATGCTTTTGATGCGGCGGATAATGGCTTGGCACTCGGCTTTCTTGTAGAAAATCGCGAAGTAGGTGATGTTTAGTAGGATGAAAAGTGTTCCTGCGCCGAGGATGAGTGTGAGCCATGTGCCTTGGTAGATCCAGTTCATGACTGGGATTGAAGCGGCAAAAGCGATGGCGGTGATGACCGCGTAACCGAGATACATTTTGAAGTAGCTGCCGACTTTCTTTTTGAAGCCGAAACGATAGACGAGATATGGGTCAATCAGAGTTGTCGTTACGAGTCTAGAGATGATGGTTGCGACGATAACACCGATTAAGCCGAAATGTGTGGCAAAGATGATGGATAAGATGATGTTTAGGACGGCCATCGCGATTGGGACGTAACGACCTTGGCGGAAGAGTCCCATCGTGGTGCGGTATGTGTAGCCTGGAAACTGCATGCCGTTGATGTAGAAGCTGGCGACGATGGCGAGCACGGTGCCAGTTCCGAGTACGAAGCTTTCGCCGATCCATAGGGTGATGAATGGGTTGATCACGTTGAACAGGATGATGGAAAGCAAGAAGTAAATCCACGCGACGATGAAAAATAACTGCTTGAAAACTTGTTCTTTCTTCGCGTCATCGTCTGAGTTGTTGAGATGCCCGATGCTTCCTGTGATCGAGTTTAGTGCACGGGATAGGACGGTTACGACTGCGGCGATGATGAGCAGGTAGTTGGAGTAGATGCCGACGACGCTAAGTCCGAGAAAAGCGGCGATGATGATGCTGTCCGTGCCGTTCATGATGATCGAGCCGAATTTGTACATCGCGAGTGCTTTGACGTTTTGGAAAATAGTTTTGACTTCTGCTTTTTCGAGTTTTTCTGTCGTTTTTCCTTGGAGGTAGGTGTATTTCTTGTTGGCGTAGATGGCTAGGAAAACGTTGAGGCCGAAGGTACAGACGACTTGGATAACGATGAAGCCGATATAGTCTCTTGTGATATATAGGTACGTGAGTTGCACGACGGACTGGACTAGGAAGAAAATTTGTTGGCTCACGTTGATGACATATTCTTTTTGGTCGGCGGAGAAGATTGCTTTTTTGTAGGAAAACATGTAGGAGATCGCCGTGTTTAGTAAGAACAGGAAGTAGATAATGTAGATGTTTTCTGGGATGTTCGGCGGATTTTTAATGAATAGGTTTAGGAAGGGCATGATCAGTAATCCGGCGATGAAAACGGTGAGCCCGATGATGCGGTAAGCTTTGGCGTAGAGTGCCATGATGGCTTTGATTCGGGCTTTATTTTTGTCTACCATGCTTTTATAAAGACTAAAAATGATGGCGTTCCCGATGCCAAGTTCTGCGAAGGAGAGTACCATCAAGATGTTAGTGAACAAGGCGTCGAGTCCGAGGTATTCTTTTCCTAAGAAGTAGATGAATACGGTTCGGTTGATGAAGCTTAAGATTAAGAAAATGACTTGTGTCCCGCTGCCAATGAGGAGGTTTTTAGCAACGAATGCTGTTTTTGTTTTTGCCAATCGGGTCACACGTCCTTTCTTTTATTTGTTACCTTAAGTTTATCAGGAAATGGCTTGAAAACAGGGATTTTCCAGATATTTGATGGATTTTGTCAAATGTTCGGAAATTCAGGCTCCGGCGACTAGACTCGTTTCTTGTTGGATCGTTTCGACAAGCTTTGTGGAGGATACGCCTGCTGTGTAATCGAAGTAAACTACTTCAACGGCGCGACGCTTGAATTCTGCTTCTAGTTTGTTGAATGTTGGGCTGCCTTTCCAATCGCTACCGTGGAACATCACGTCGATATTGTGGTTGTCAATCATGTTCAGTTTGCTTTCGTGACTCGTTTGGGGAACGACTAGATCCACGTATTGCAGTGCTTCAACAATCGCTTTACGATCGGCAAACGGGATAACCGGCGTCTTATGTTTGTAAGCTTGAACGAACTCGTCTGTACTCACGCCAACGATTAGGATGTCACATTGGGCTTTGGCGTTTTTTAAGATGTTTAAATGGCCAACATGGAATAGATCAAACACGCCTGTAGTAAGGCCTACGCTATATTTTTTCATGATATAATCTCCTCTTTCAATTGGATTCGTTTTGGTTTGTGTGTGATACGTTTTTCGACGGGCGGCAGGTCCATGTAGTTTTTTCCATAGATGCGTTCTAAAAGTTGCTCGGTTTTGCCTGGAATTTGGAATGTGTAACCTTCAAACTCGGTTGTCGCGATTGGGTCGTACATTGTTTTTAGCATCGTTTGTTTTTTGTAGCCGTATTGGCTGCCATAGTTGACGTAGAATGGGGCGTTGTCGTCATTGTTGCTCTGCATATAGTTTGTCAGCAATCGGAAAAAGGCGCTAGTTGGGACTAGTTTCGTGAGTTTAAGTAGGGCTTTTTTCCAAGGTGCAATATTATGCAATGTCGTTTCTTCGTTGATTTTTAGAAATAGCAGGCTTCTGATTTGCTTCAAGATGCGTCCTTTCGTGTGAAAAAGGAATCCGGCATTCTTTTTGGCGTTGTCGAGTGGAAAAATGTCGATGAAAATACCTTTATGTTTGATGTTTGGCGATGCGCTTTCTTCCTCGAATATCGTGCCATTTTTCTTAATTTTGATGATTGGGAGATAATATTCTGGGTCGGTTGTTCCGTAGTGTAAAAACAAGGATTCAGGTAGCTCTGTTTTCGCAATTTTCTGGAATGCTTCGAAGTCTTTGCGTGGCATTGCGATGTCGATATCGTCGTCCCATGGGATAAAACCGTCATGTCTGATTGCGCCTAGTAGCGTGCCGCCGATAAGATAGTAAGTCAGGTTGTGCTTTTCGCAAAGCCTCGCGACATCGAGTAAAATGCTTAATTCGACTTTTTTCAGTTGTTCGAACATTTCTGTTGTTAAATGGTCTCCCTTATTTACCTTAGTTGGCATAATAGTATCCTTCCATTTTCATTTTTTGGTCATTGAAAATACTTCCAATTACGTGTGCGCTTCCGCTTTGTAATTTTTCTAATGCTTTTTTACTGTTTTCTCTCGAGGAATGGTCGCTACGAACGAGTAGAATCGAGCCGTCAACGAAAGAACAGAGAAGTTGTGCGTCAACTACGAGCTGAATTGGCGGTGTGTCAAAGATGATTTGATCGAATAGCTCGTAAAGCTCGGCGTACACTTGCTTCATTTTCTCAGAACCTAGAAGCTCGGATGGGTTTGGGGGAACAACGCCTGCTGGTAAAACGTATAAATCCTCCACATCTGTCTCGCAAATCGCTTCGCTGATCGTGATTTTATTCGTTAAAATTCCTGTTAAACCGTGTGATGCGGCTCCTGGGAAGATTTTTTTCACGGTTGGTTTACGTAAATCGGCATCGATGAGTAGTGTTTTCTTGCCTTGTTGGGCAAATACGACGGCTAAGTTGGCACAGATGATCGATTTTCCTGAATCGGGCTCGGAGGATGTGATTAGGATCGATTTCATGACTTTGTCAACGCTTGAGAACTCAATGTTTGTACGTACAGATCGGAACAACTCAGAATGTGGTGACTTCGGGCTTAGTTTGGCAATTAATTTTTGTGGCTCCGTGCTTTTCTGGCGTCTATGACGAGTTTCTGCTTTTGCTTTCTTTTTCGTTTTTCTCATTTATTTCCACCCTTCCTCGTGATTTTCTGGGATCTTAGCGATATTTCCAAGTAGCGGAATGCCTAACTCTTCGATGACATCTGTTTCGTCTTTGAATTTTGTGTTAAAGATAACGCGGATAACCATGATGAGAAAACCGATCATAAGTCCTGCAACTGCGCCACCAGCGATTAGTAGAACGGGACTTAGACTCACTGGTTTTGGATTGGCTGTGACCGTTGCTTTTGCTAAAATCTCGATGTTATTTACGTTCATCACGTCTGGTGTGATTTTTGCGAAAGATTCGGCGACTGCGTTGGCAATAAGGGCTGCTTGGGCTTGATCTTCATCTTGTACGCTAACGTTGATGACTTGGGAATTGTGTTGGCTAGCTACCGTGATTTTACCCATGAGCTTGCTTGCTGTGTAGTCTCCACCTAGTTTGTACGCCACATCATCAAGGATTCGCGGGCTTGTTAGTAGGGCTGTGTAGGTATTAACGAGCTGGATGTTGGCTTGTACTTCGGACGTTTGAATGTTGTTTGCACCTGCGTCTTGTACGGTCTGTGTGACTAGAATTTGCGTTTTAGCTTCATACATCGGTGTGATGAGGAACGTTAGCGCGGCACCTGCGATTAGGATTCCGATAACGGCTGTACTTATTAAAAGCAACAAATGTCGCTTAATGATCTGAAAAATGGCTTTGATACTAATAGTTTCTTTCATTGTTTCTCCTTCCTTATTGGCGATTGGCTTTTCGAAGATTCATTTTTTCGTTTTTGATATGATTTAAAAATTGTAAATTGCCTAGGAAGTAACGGCGGAACATGCGACGTGGTTCTTGGATAAAGCGGTAAAACCATTCTAATCCTGCTTTTTGCATCCATTGTGGGGCTCTTGTAGTTTTGCCTGCGATAACATCGAAGCTACCGCCTACACCCATGACGAATGGTACGTCTAGTCGTTCTAGATGTTCGCTTGCCCAGTATTCTTTTTGTGGGCTGGAAAAGGCGAGGAATAGGACGTCTGCTTTACTTTCGCGGATTGTGTCGGCGATGTCTGCTGATTCTTCGGGTTGGAAATAACCATTTCGGAATCCTGCGAAGGACATGTTTGGATATTTTTGTTTGTAGTGTGATTCGATTTTTTCGATAACTTCTTGGGTCGCTCCGAGAAAATACGGGCGGTGTCCTTTTTCGTTACAAATGTCGAGTAGTTCTTCAAATAGGTCGATGCCGGTGACGCGTTCTGGGATGTCGTGTCCGAGTAGCTTTCCTGCTAAAACAATCGAGGAGCCGTCCGCATTGATGAGAGGAGAGGCGTTGACGATGTCTCTTAGCTTGGCATCTTCGTGCATAAGGTTTATTTTGTTTGCGTTAATGACAACATGCTGTGTGGGAATTCTTTTTTTTGATTATTGTTTCTATTCGTATTAAAGTTTCTGACAGAGTCAAGCAATCTAAGTTACTGCCGAGCAACTGGGTTCTCATTTGCGTTCGTCCTTTCTTGTTCTTTCTTGTACTACAAGTGTAACAGGAAATGTGTTTACATTTGGTATATTCCAGATAATTGATACTTTTTATCAATAGTTCGGACGGATGGGTTACATTCCACTTCCTTTACCGGTAAATTCCTTGAATGTTAGGAGTAAAATCTTGATATTCAGGCGTATGGATCTTTTTTGAATGTATTTCAAGTCTAATTCCACCATTTCGTGAAAGCTTACGTTATTTCGACCGCTTACTTGCCATAAACCGGTGCAGCCTGGTGTGACAAGCATGCGTTTCTTTTCATAGTTTGTATAATTTTCGTATTCTGTCGTTAGCGGCGGGCGCGGTCCAACGAAGGACATGTCGCCTTTTAGGATGTTGATAAACTGTGGGAATTCGTCTAGGCTTGTTTTCCGAATCCATTTACCGACTTTTGTGATGCGCGGATCGTCTTTCATTTTGAACATGTGCCCATCCATTTCGTTCTGGGCTTGGAGCTTGGCTAGTTGCGCCTCTGAATCGACATACATCGAACGGAATTTATACATCTGAAAAATTTTCGCCGTTTTTGCCGACGCGTTTTTGTTTAAAGAATACGGGGGCTTTCCAATTTTCGAGTTTGATGCTCGTGGCAATAATAAGGAGAATTGGGGCTGAAATGATGAGCGCGATGATGGCAGCGATGAAATCAAATACCCGCCATACCTTGTCATGCACCGGCTTTTCATGTGATTTTCGTTGTTCGGAATATTGGGTTGTTGTTTGGGCTATTTTGAAATCTGCTTTTTCCACCTTCGTTCACGTCCTTCGTTTTTATTTTAAATCGATACGGTTTGTTTAGCGTTTGCTTGGTGCAGGTTGCCGTAATTGTAGTATGTGACGCCTGCTCCGACTGTTTGAACAGTATTTTTCGTGTCGAATAGAATTGATTCGCGCATTTTGTCTGTATAGCTCGTTGGGATATCGCGGAACTCGCTGTGATCGCTGAGTACGACAATTAATGAACTATCTTCACAAGATTCTTCACCCGTTAAAATTTCTGACGCAACATGGGGATCAAAGACTTTCACGTCAAATCCTGATTCGATGAGCATTTCTTTAATTTCCATGGCTGGACTTTCGCGGATATCGTCAATGTTTCCTTTATAGGTGAGGCCAAAAAGTGTGACGCGATTACCGTCTTGCTCTGCCATCAACGCTTCTACTTGGGAAACAACATGGGCTGGCATGCTGTTGTTGACTTCACGCGCTGTTTGCATAAGTGGGGATTGTTCTGGTGCTGCGGCGATAACGAAATATGGGTCTACCGCTAAACAGTGACCGCCAACGCCTGGTCCTGGTTGATGCAAGTTCACACGTGGATGCTTGTTCGCCATTTCGATAACGCGCAAAGCATCGATTCCGAGGTGGTTACTAATTTTGGCAAGCTCATTAGCGAGTGCGATGTTGACGTCACGATACGTATTTTCCATCAGTTTGCTAAGTTCTGCTTCACCAGCTTGGGCTTTGATAATCTCGCCTTCTACAAATGCGCCATATACTGCGGCTGCTTTTTCGGTACATTTTTCTGTGATACCGCCGATGATACGCGGGTTATGAACAAGTTCGTGCATGATATTCCCTGGCAAAACGCGCTCTGGACAATGCGCCAAGTAGATGTTTTCCCCGACCCTGAAGCCTTCGTTTTCAATTAATGGTTGAACGACGTCCGACATGGTACGCGGGGCAATCGTGGACTCGACAATAATCGTGTCATTTTTCTTCAAGTGTGGGAGGATGCTCATCAGCGCGGACTCGATGTAGGCTGTGTCACATGATTTATAAAGATCGTCTTTGTTTGGTGTTGGTACCGCGATTATATATGCGTCAGCGCTTACCGGTGTTGTGCTAGCGCGGAAATTCCCGAGTGCTAGTGCATCTTGTAAATCTTCCGTCAAACCTGTTTCTTCAATATGAATACGGCCAGCGTTCAAATTTTCCGTCATCACCGGCGATAGGTCAACACCCGTGACTGCATTCCCATACTTCGCAAAAAGAATAGCTGTTGGCAATCCGATATATCCAAGACCTACTACTGTAATTTTCATTGATAAAATTCCGCCTTTCCGATTTTTAATGATGCAAGGCTCAACGCTATTTCTCGCCGAACCTTGATCTCGTTACTTCTTATTTAGAGGGAACTGTGATTGTCCATGCGATTTTTTCCATGGGTTCTTCAGAAACTGGTTCGTACAATACGGTGAACTCTTTTTGATCTGCTGGGATTTCATAGAAACCTGAGCCCTTTAGCGTTTTTCCAGTTGCGATAGCGTCTCCGAAGTTATTGGCATTTAGTCCATTAACCTGATGTTTTTTGCCATCTTTCGTTTCGATTACGAAGTCACCCGCGCCTGCTCCTGACTCTTCTTTTCCAGTGTTTTTAATGGAGAAATCGATTTTGGCTGTCTGCTTTTTGTTGTCGTTGCTGTCTTTCATTTCTACATTTACGAGCGTGATTTCCAGGCCGTTTGCCGTTCTCGTTTTGCCGATGTCATCACTTACTGCTTTTCCACATCCGACAACTGTCATTGCTAAAGTCAAACTAAGGACGAATAACGCAATCCAATTTCTTTTCTTCATAATATAGGTTCTTCCTTTCTTCATTGGGAGATTTGTTGTGCTTGATCTACTAATAGCTTATCATCCGAAATTGCCAAAACCGCTAGATTCCACATAATTGATATTTTTTTTTCAATTTCTAAAAATGCTTTACTTACTATTCAAATTTGCCACTTGATCACAATTTCAATGTTACCAGTACTTTTCATTTATGTTTTCCAGTGTATTAGAATTCGGGCTTCTATATTGTTACTACTTTATGAACGTTATTTCGCAAAAAAAAAAGCGATGCACAGTGGATGTATGATATGCACCTCAAACTTTAACGTTCGTGGTACAGTCATTCAACTGTCTATCGCTTTTTATTAAAAATAGTTGCTTTGTAATTCATTTTTTCTGACACGGGTTCAAAGTAGCCCCGCAGCTAGTTCGATGTATATGTCACAATGTTTCACTTCTCCATCTTCCTTGCAGGCACGCCAACATACGTCATCCCGGCCTCCGTATCACCAACAACTACCGCGCCCGCGCCAATCACAGAATACGCGCCTAAATCTAGCCCCGGATTCACAACAGCCGAAGCCCCAACATGAACACCTGTCCCAATTTTGACACCTCCTGTCACTGTAGCCCTTGGCGAAACGTGCGCTGCCTCGGAAATAATAACGTCATGCTCCACAATCGCGCCCGTATTAATGATAGTATGCGCGCCAATAACGCTATCTGGCTGGATAACTACTAACGGCATGATGACACTGCCTGGCTCAATGGTCGCAGCATTCGAAACAATCGCCGTCGGATGTATAATCGTTGCATACGGCACATCACCTAATTTTGCAGCGACTCCCGCACGCGCCTTGTTATCACCAATAGCGATGAACCATAACGTTGTATCTTTTTTATATTGCTCAAAATCGTCAAACGGGGCTCGGAATTGGGCTCCTTGTTTTTCGTAACTCGTATATTTGTTGTCAAGAATCCCGATAATCGTGTCAACACCTTGCTGCTCCAAGCATTCCCGAACAACTTTGCTATGACCGCCATCCCCAACTATAATTACATCTGCCATCTCGTTTCTCCTTTAACTCATACATTTTTATTCAGTATACCACGAGATGCCAATTTTGGAGAACCACAAAAAACTACCGACCTACAACTTAAAATCGTTGCAAATCGATAGCTTTTATTAGTTTCGAATCATATAATCAAACGCGCCAAGTGCTGCTGTAGCACCGGAACCCATCGAAATAATGATTTGTTTATAGGCACTGTCCGTGCAATCCCCAGCCGCGAATATTCCAGGAACGCTTGTCTCGCCGTGTTTATTCGTGATAATCTCGCCCATTTTATTGCGCTCGATATCGTCTCCAAGCCATTCCGTGTTCGGAGCTAGGCCAATCAAGATGAAGACGCCCTCTACATCAACATGAACTTCTGCGCCCGTTTCGCGGTTCACATAAGTAACGCCGCTCACTTTGTCCTGTCCTGTGATTTCTTTCGTTTGTACATTTTTCAAAACAGTGACATTCGGTAAGGAGTAAAGACGCTTCTGCAAAACATCATCGGCTTTTAATTCCGGCATAAATTCGAGCACAGTCACATGCTTCACCGTACCAGCCAAATCAATCGCAGCCTCGATACCGGAATTCCCACCGCCAACGACAGCGACATTTTTCCCTTCAAAAAGTGGACCGTCACAGTGCGGACAATACGCCACGCCTTTGTTTTTGAACTCCTGTTCACCAGGAACGCCAATGTTGCGCCATCTTGCGCCCGTTGAGATAATCGCCGTTTTAGTCGTTAAAACAGCACCATTTTCAAGTGTGACTTCCACGTTTTCGTTCTTCTCGATGCTTTTAGCGCGTACTTGTTTCATCACATCAACGCCATATTCGTTCACATGTTCTTCAATCTGCGCAATCAGTTTTGGACCTTCTGTATATTTCGTTCCAATCACGTTCTCGATGCTTAGCGTTTCTAGAACCTGACCGCCGAAAGTATCTGCTACAATACCAGTGCGAATCCCTTTACGCGCGGCATAGATCGCAGCACTAGCACCTGCTGGACCGCCACCGATTACGAGGACGTCAAACGGGTCTTTATCTTCAAATTCGGAGGCATCTGCTTCACCTACGATTTTTACGATGATTTGCTCGATTGTCATGCGACCACTTCCAAATAGCACTCCATTTTCAAAAATAGTCGGTACGGCCATGATGTTTTTGGCTTCTACTTCGTCTTTAAACATGCCACCTTCGATCATTGTATGCGAGATATTCGGATTTAGCACGCTCATGATGTTAAGTGCCTGAACGATATCTGGGCAATTGTGGCATGTCAAACTTACGTAAGACTCAAAATGATGCGGCGTGTTGATTTTTTTTGATTTGGGCAATGATATCATCACTGATTTTCGGTGGACGACCACTTACTTGTAGTAATGCCAAAATCAGTGAAGTAAATTCATGACCTAACGGAATCCCAGCAAAAGCAATGCCGAAATCTTCCTCTTCACGTTCGACACTAAAGCTCGGTGTTCTAGAAAATGAGCCGTTTTCTAAACGAATTTTTGGAGACATATCCGCGATTTCCGTAACGAATTCAAGTAGTTTTTGCGAGTTTTCATCTGTTGCGACACTTACTTTTAAAACAATATCTTGTTCTAGTAAATCCAGATAACCCGCAAGTTGTGCTTTGATTTCTTTATCTAATGCCATTTTTAGATTTTACCTACTAAGTCTAGGCTTGGTTTCAGCGTATCCGCGCCTTCTTTCCATTTTGCGGGACAAACTTCGCCTGGATTATTTCGTACATATTGTGCAGCGCGGATTTTATCCACTAATGTGCTGGCGTCGCGACCAATACCGTCTGCGTTAATTTCGATTGTTTGAACAACACCGTTTGGGTCGATGATGAATGTTCCACGATTTGCGAGACCTTCTTCTTCATCCAGCACGTCAAAAATACGTGAGATTTTATGCGTCGGATCGCCAATCATGATATATTCGATTTTGCCAATAGCGTCTGACGCGTCATGCCATGCTTTGTGTGTGAAGTGTGTGTCTGTTGAAACGGAGTACACCTCTACGTCCAAAGCTTGCAATGTTTTATATTGATCTTGCAAATCTTCTAGTTCCGTTGGGCACACAAACGTGAAATCAGCTGGGTAAAAACAGACTACACTCCATTTCCCTTTGAAATTCTCCGATGAAACATCTATAAATTCACCTTGATGGAAAGCTTTTGCAGCAAACTCTTCTATTTCTTTACCTATTAATGACATTGTATTTCCTCCTTTAAATCTACTGTTATGTGAAACTACACACTTAAAATTATCACCTTGTTTTGGAGGATTGTCAACAGTTATTTATAATGTTTCTTGTTTTGAAGTAAATATAAATGTATAAGCATTGTTACATTTACTTCATCATAGCAACGAATTTAATTATAGGTATGCTATTTTTTAAGCGTAGGCTTTTTATCTTTATCAATTAAGATTCCGTTTTCTCAATTACTTTATGCTGAAACGAGAAAATGCGTATCAAAAATCTGAAATCAGATTTTTGATACGCATTTTTTTATTTTATTCCTAGGCTCTTTCTTGCTATGTTAAATCATTCAGGTGTGTCAGATAATGTCCAAGTTAGTGTTGTTGCATAATTTGAATCGGCATATTTCGCTGATTTACCTGGCACTGTTAATGTAACAGCGTCTGCTGCTGCTGTGTTGTCTGCTCCAAATTTATCAACCCAATGACCCATACCTTGATTAGCTTCTGCGTTCATCACCATAGCTACTGTGCCATTTGGATTTAGTTTAATTTCTTGATTCACCGTCGGAGCTGTAACGCCTGTTCCTGTTTTTGTAACTGCTGTTCCTTTTGTAATCGCAATTTCTGCGCCTTCTAGGTTACGAGCAGAACCATCTTTTAATTGGCCATTTTGTGCGACAGTTAATTTCCAACCTGCATTATTACCACGGTTATCAGATACTTGCACGTTATTTGGTGTTTCTACGTTCTCGCCGCCAACTTTGACACTATCTAATTTCGCGTTGTATGTTTTTGTTTCTCCAGATATTTCTTGTGTTCCGAAGTCAAATTCAGAAACATACGCAATACTTAGTGGGCCGCTTGTTCCTGGTGTTACTTCTGCATCTGGATCAAGTGGTTGGTCTGGATTTACCGGGTTTACTGGTGGTGTCACAGTGCCATCTGCTTGTTTCGTGAATTTCACTTTGCTATCTGTTGTAAGTGAACCAACTTCTGCTGCTGATGCTTGATTAGCCATACCTAAAGTTGCTGCTACTGCTGAAATTGTTACCAAACCTACTACCGCGAATTTTTTGAATGTCATATGAAAGTTCTCCTTTAAAGTGCCAGGATTTGATGAAGCCATCCCGAGATCACTTAGCCTTGCCTTTTTATCCTATAATGTTAAGAAATATCCTAAGATCCTCTTAGCATCACATCCTTTACGGTTACTTTTAAAGCTTAGGGTGTATCGTTTAATGTCCATGTGATGCTTGATTCATAGTCCACGTCGGCCTTGACGCCTGTGGGATTGATTTTCATTTGTATGCCTTGTTTATCTGACCATTGAACTGTTTTTTCCTGTTGCGTATTTGATTGGCCTTCGTAAACGCTGTATGCTTGATTGTCCATTATGGTTGTTTCTGTTGTATTATTTGTGATATTGATTTCTGTGTCAAAGATTCCGATGACATTCGTAGCTGCTAGATTACCGAATGAAATCGTCATATTTTCACCGTCGTTTGCCACATCGGTAACAAAAGTTTTGGGGTCCATGGTAGAAATGTCTGTCCCTAAAACAACACTTTTTAGTTGAGGTGTGCTTTCTTGATTGTCTTCCTTTACTGTATTGGACTCTTCTATTTGATCACTCTTGGTAGTATCCGCCCGTGCAATACTTGCGAATACGGGGAATGGTAATACAAGTGTTATGGCTAAGATTAGAAATTTTTTCTTCATGATCTCACCTTCTTTTTGTGTTCTTTAAAACGGGGATTTACTTTCTTCCTCCCTTGGAACAAACCTAGTATACAATGATTTGGGAATATACGCTTTGAGCTGATTATTGTGATGGTAGCAATTTTTGTAGGCATTTATTGCTCTAGAATTCTATTTTATTTGACGTTTTGCTGTATATTGATTATAAAGCGGTCATTTATGTATATTTTATTACTATTTGAATCGCGATTTTTTCGACGGATAAAGGCTTCTATCTCTATATTCCGTGCAGGTTTATTCTTCTAGAGCTATCATTTGATACAACAGCTAAAGAAGCCTGACTCAAGTTCCTCGTGTCTTGGAATCTGAATCAGACTTCTTCTATTCTACATATCCTTGCTTTTATCCATCCTATCAACTACTATAAGAAGCAACGAAACACGTTCTATTCAAAGAGGAGTTGTAACATGGAAACAAATTGGAAGCAACAAATCGCGAACCTAGCAAAAACAGCTGATCATCGTACCTTAGCCATTTGGGCCGCCAACTGTGCAGATCGTGTCCTACCCTATTTCGAAGACAGATATCCAAACGAAAATCGCCCACGACTTGCGATAGAAGCCAATCGCGCCTGGACTCGTGGGGAAATAACGGTCGGCACCGCGCGTAACGCCGCATTTGCAGCCCATGCCGCAGCACGTAATCTCATAACCGATACTACCTCCTGCCACATCGCCCGCGCTACAGGTCACGCTGCAGCAACCGCCCACGTCCCAACGCATGCCATCCATGCCGCCGCTTACGCCACAAAAGCAATCCCTACAGAACCAAGCTGGCAATACGCTGAACTGAAACGCCTCCTTACAGAATAGTCGTATTATGCAACCTGCCCAACCCATCTTTTCATTCTTTGTGCAACCTGACATATCTCCATAAAGCGTTTTCATATACAATGAACTCAAAGCTAAAAACAATTTGATGGGGGAATGACAAACAATGGCACAACTATCACTCGAGCACATTTATAAAATATACGATAACAAAGTAACGGCAGTAGAAGATTTCAACTTGGAGATTGCGGACAAAGAGTTCATCGTCTTTGTTGGACCATCTGGTTGCGGTAAATCGACGACACTTCGCATGATTGCAGGACTTGAAGAAATCTCAAAAGGCGAACTAAGCATTGACGGCAAAGTGATGAACAACGTCGCACCGAAAGACCGCGATATCGCGATGGTTTTCCAAAACTACGCACTATATCCACATATGACAGTATACGACAACATGGCATTCGGTCTAAAACTCCGCAAAATGCCAAAAGCCGAAATTCAAACACGCGTGGAGCACGCTGCAAATATCTTAGGCTTAACCGAGTACTTAAAACGTAAACCAAGCGCACTATCTGGTGGACAACGCCAACGTGTAGCTTTAGGCCGTGCGATCGTTCGTGACGCAAAAGTCTTCCTGATGGATGAGCCTTTATCCAATCTTGATGCGAAACTACGTGTACAAATGCGTGCGGAAATCACAAAACTACATTTACAATTAAATACAACGATGATTTACGTAACCCATGACCAAACCGAAGCGATGACAATGGCGACGCGTATCGTTATTATGAAAGACGGCGTTATCCAACAAGTCGGTTCACCAAAACAAGTATACGATCACCCAGTAAATATGTTCGTTGCCGGTTTCATCGGAAGCCCAGCGATGAACTTCTTTAAAGGGAAACTAAGTGGCACTACTTTTGTTGGTGATGATTTCACAATTGAGATCCCAGAAGGCAAGCTAAAAGTGTTGAAAGATAAAGGCTATGACGGCAAAAATATCGTATTCGGTATTCGCCCAGAAGATATTCATGATGAGCCTCTTGTTATTGAAGCAAGCCCAGGTTCTGCTTTTGACGCTGAAATTATCGTTGCAGAACTGACTGGTGCGGAATTTATGCTTCACTCTAAAGTTGGAACACATGAATTCGTTGCTCGTGTTGACTCACGTTCAAATCACCAGCCATTCGAGAAAATTCAATACGCATTTGAAATGTCCAAATCGCATTTCTTTGATGTAGATAATGAACTTTCGATTGTGGAAGATGGTCGTGACTAAGAATTAAACATGTACTATAAATGAATAAAAAGCCTTAGAGATTGGCATGCACCCCAAAATTTAGACCAAAAATCTAACTCTTGGGGTCTTTTACTTATACATAAATAGCGTACCATCTGAATGCCCCGACAATCCATTACTTCATGGAAATCAAAAAATAGTCCTGTTCAAATAAATATTAGACAAGTTTTTGAAACATTACATCTATCCTAAACATCTTGTTTTATGGCTCTATCTGCTGTATAAATTTTAACATTTTTTTCTCCTCTCCTTCCCAATTATAATGATCCTTGTGTGCTTGCAATCCATTTCCCGCCAATCTGTATCTATAATTCACATCCCTTATTAGCAATGTTACGCTTTCGTAAATTTCGTGTATATCCATTGGGTTCACTGCTATTCCAGCATCTGCACTGACTAGAAGTTGTTCCCACAGCGGGAAATGAGAAGCAACACTTACAATGCCATAACTCATGTACTCATACAATTTAGAAGCTAATGATTTTACATAATTCGGTGTTTCATGAAGTAGCGCTAGACCAATATCTGCCTTTTGGTATTCTAACTCTAACATCGCATAATCCATATAAGGATCAATTATGACACACTCGTTTAACTGATGTTTATTTATATATTCTTGCCCTTGTTGTATCAATTCGTCTGATCCAGGTCCAATAATCTTAAGGGAAAAAGCATAATTGCTGTCCCTCAATAATTTAGCGAGTTGCAGCATTTCAAAAAAACCTCGCATTTCATGTAATGCTCCTGCGTAAATAAGATTGCTTATCTCTGAATTCACTTTCAACAATTTAGTCTCTTTACATAACAACGGATAGTTTAAAACATCAATTTTTCTAATATTAACATTCATATAAACTTCCTTGTAGTACGCCTCTGCAAACAATAAACCGTCAAAAACCGGTAGTATGCGTAATTCTATTTTTCTAAAAAGCGCGGCTATCCATTCAGGAAACCTATACCTCCCGATTTTTTTATACAAGAGTGAGGCAGGAAATTCCTCATGCATATCAAAAATTATTTTTTTATCAGTGAATTTTTTTAAAAAAAATAAGCGATAATATACAGTTCAGGGTCATGCAAAATAATTATCTTGGCATTCGACCCCTTTGCAATTCGATAAAACTGATACCAAACTTTATATCGTCTACAGAATGATGTTTTTCGAATTGTCTCAACCTCTAGTTTATCGTTTTTTCTTACATACTGCGTCTCTGTCTCAACTGCAATTACTCTAACTTTATATCCATTTTCCGCTAAACTATTGGCCTCTCGGTGAAACATTCTAACATCATTCCAACAATGAACCGAACTCATAATTAAAATTTCATCCATGGTCGCGCCTCCTTTTCTTTGTTGTAACTAATAATCCTAATACATACATTGCAAGCCCCAATAAAAGCAATATTAGCACATTCGCATATACGTTAAATACGAGTTTAGATTTTATCTCATATAAAATACATCCTATTACAATGGCGTGAAAAACCACTATTCCATGCTGTTTTAAAAGCTTATATGAGGGATCTATTTTACCAATTGATCCTTGCAATCTCCTATATGCCCAAATACTTGAGCCGTATGTTGCTATTACTGGCACACCTAAAATGAAATACACATTATGAAGTGGTAAAAAAATCAGTAGCATGACCATCACTCCCACAATTGCAATTATTGAAATAAATGATGGTATTTTTGTATTGCCCTGTGAGTAAAAAGACCGATATAAAAAATCACGGACAACCAAGCCGGGCAATGCGAGCGCTGTTATTATCAGAAACATATAAACCATCTGAGTGTTCTCGCCTGTAAATGCTCCATGTTGAAACAACATAGCTATAATCTGGTCTCCAATCGCAATAAACATCGCTACTATCCAAATCACTACTGTATTTGTACGATTTATATAACAAATCAGTGCTTCTTTAGCCGCCTCTATATCCATTGCAAACATTCTTGATAGCTTTGGAAAAAGAACCGTCAATATGTTTAACAGTAGTAAACTTTGAACGATCGTAACTAGAATGTTCACATAGTTCATCGCTGGAAGATACGCTGTATTTAACCATCCCATTATTGAACTTGTTAGTAGTATACTGAATTGAAATACACCCTCTGTAAACATAAGTGGCACCGACTGGCGTGCTAATTTTTGAAATGCAGGATTGCGCCACTCCCACCTCATAAACCAATGATATGACTTGTTTTTCATCTTTAAAATAAAGAATTCTATAAAATAGGCACTACTTAGCACTATCGCTACACCGCTAATCGTTGGTGACCGTACTAGGAAAAGATAGCTAACATTCATAATTGCCATCACAAGTATAGCAATTTTTGATGTTGTAAAATCTCCTTCCACATTACATAACACACCAAAAAATGCGGATAGCATCCTAAAAAAAAGGGATAATGAGTAATAATAGCATCAGCCAAAATGTGAGCTCAGAACGATCACTAATTATAGGGAAGCTAAAGTAGCCAATAACCACTATCCCAAAGCATAAAAGAGCCACAAGCAAAAGCATACTCGTCATATATGTTTGTAATATAATGCCTTTATCAGTATCTTTATGAACTTGCGCTAAGTACGGAATAAGAACAACAGCAATTGCTGATACTGCAATATTACTTATTAAGTTTGTATATGTATTGGCTAATAGAAACGCGTTCATAATTTCACCTGTGCCAAAGTCTTTCGCCAACAAAATATTCCTTACTAAACCAAGTAATTGTGCTAAAACTGATAGTAACAATGTACTTCCAATAGCTTTCGTCACCTGTGTTGTTTTTACGTACAAAATATCTCTCCTCAATTATATTATAAGATATCTTCCCATTTCTTTAAGATTCTTTCTGGCAGATATTCTTTGCTTCGTTGCAGTGATTTCGATTGCCACACCTTCCTTTTCTCGATAGATAGCATCAATATTTTCAACTCCGCAACATATCGTTCTAAGTCATTTTGTGGAAGTAATACGCCATATTTCCAAGCTAGAATCTCCTCGGACCCTGTAGTTTCAAAGCTAATAACTGGAAGGCCAAATGCCATAGCTTCTGTAATAACAAGACCAAATCCTTCATATCTAGATGTATGTAAAAAAATAGAGCTTGTACTGTAGTATTCATGCAGTTCCTCATGTGAACTAGCCTCAATATGTCTTATGTTACTTATCTCCTTCAATTCATTCTTCAGCCTTTTCGTATCTTTTCCCGCCCCTACAATTACTAACTCCCATCCTAATTCTGATACATGTTTGAATATTGTTAGTAACCTATCAATCCCCTTATGTTTATAATCAATCCTCCGGCAAAACAGCAATCTTTTTTGCTTTAAATCCGATATCTTTTTTTGCTCGGGAATTAACGTGAGCATGTTAGGGATAAATATAACTTTATCTATATATTCATACCACTTTATTCTATCCAATTCTGTAATAACTACAATTTCACTAGCCATTCCTATCCCTAGATAAAAAAGCTCTCTATACCCGATATTTTCCTTATCATAAAGGTCTGCTGGTGAATGCTTCCAAATAATCACTTTCGTATTCTCTAAATTTAAATATGGGACTAGCGCCGTTATTATTGGATGCGAAATAACGAGGGTCTCAATATTTTTCTGTTCTATGAATGCATTTAAATGGGCAATTTGTACGGAGAAAAGATGCTTCCAACGGATTAATTTAATACCGCGAATTCGGAGTGAAATGAGTATTTTTTTCCATTTTTTTAATTTTTTGGAATGAAAAAACTTTTGACACCCTCATCCGGCATCATGTACTCGCTCTCACCTGTAAAATTAACCAAGTGTACTTGATGTTTGGTGCACAACATCTCTGTTATTTCCTTATTTATTGCTTCAATGCCACCCATACGAAAACTTCCTATTACAAAAGCAATTTTCTTCATAAAGCCCCGCCTTTCAAATTAGCTAATTGCATTCCTATTATACCTGAATTAAAAGCCCCATTTATACATTTATGGACGTAACAGGGAGAGTTTATGACCTGAATAATGACAATTTTGACATATTTTCATTTGGGCATTCTTAAAAAACCTGAAGAAATAGTTCTCCAGGCTCTCATTTTATTATAAGATTTTCTACTATGCTTATTTATTCAAAATACTTTCTTCCAAATACTCCGAGCGTTCGCCATATACGCGTTCAATATGTGAGTCTCCCCAGTTGCACAAAGCTGTTAAAATACTCTCCAAAGACTTCCCGTATTCACTCAATTCATATTCCACTTTCGGAGGCACTTGATTATAGACAATCCGATTGATAATACCGTCATGTTCTAGCTCTCGCAACTGCTGTGTGAGCATTTTTTGCGTGATGGATGGAATAAGACGTTTTAGCTCGCTCGTCCGTTTTTTCCCGTGTGTTAGGTGACAGAGAATCACACATTTCCACTTGCCTCCGAGCACCTCAAGCGTTGCCTCGACAGAGATATTATATTTCTTTTGCATGTCTCGCTCCTTTCTATAGGTACTAAAAAGTGCCTACATTACAAAAAAGTACGTACTTGTTTTAATTGCCACTTAGTATCATAATAACACTTGTCATCAAAAAAGCAAGTAGAACTTAGGAGGGCTTCACATTGAAAGGGAATCGAAATATTTTTGCCTTATTAGCTTTAGCAGTTAGTGCTTTTGCGATTGGAACGACCGAATTTATCAGCGTCGGGTTGTTGCCACTCATCGCCGAAGACTTAGCAATACCAGTGAGTACCGCGGGTCTTACCGTCTCGCTTTATGCAGTCGGCGTTATGTTCGGCGCACCAATCCTGACCGCACTCACATCACGCATGAATCGCAAAACGTTACTGCTCGCCATCATGATCGTCTTCATACTCGGCAACTTGGCCGCGGCATTCTCCGACACCATTGCGTTACTACTCATCGCCCGCGTCATATCCGCCTTCGCGCACGGCGTCTTCATGTCCATCGGTTCCACCATCGCGGCTGACCTTGTCCCGCCAAATAAACGAGCAAGCGCCATCTCCATCATGTTCACCGGTCTCACCATCGCAACCGTAACCGGCGTCCCAATCGGCACACTCATTGGGCAACAATTCGGCTGGCGCACCGCGTTCTTCGGCATCGCAGCAATCGGCATCATTGCCCTAATCGCGAACCTCATCTTGATTCCGAAAAATCTGCGTCCTGGCACCAAAATGACGCTCAGCGACCAAGTCAAAGTACTAACAAATGGCCCGTTACTACTCGTGTTCGCCATCACAGCACTCGGCTACGGCGGAACCTTCGTCGTGTTCACCTATCTAACACCGCTACTAGAACAAGTCACCGGGTTCCAAACGAGCTCCATCGCGATTCTCCTTTTCATCTATGGAATCGCCATCGCAGTCGGCAACATGATTGGTGGAAAAGTCGCCAACAAGCGGCCAATCCAAGCCCTGTTCTATATGTTCATCGCACAAGCCGTCGTGCTCGGCCTGCTCTATTTCACCGCCTCATCCAAAGTTTTCGGACTCGCAACGATCCTGCTCATGGGCGTATTTGCCTTCATGAACGTTCCCGGATTGCAAGTCTACGTCGTGATTCTAGCAGAGAAATTCGTCCCAAAAGGCGTCGACATCGCGTCCGCCCTTAACATCGCCGCCTTCAACGCCGGAATCGCACTCGGCTCCTATCTCGGCGGCCTCGTCATCACCCACATGCGAATCATCGACACGACTTGGATCGGCATGATCATGGTCCTCATCGCCGTCGCCCTGACCGCATGGAGTAAAAAATTAGAAACAAAACAGGAGGAATTTTAAAAATGAAAACAGTCAAATTAGCAAATGGAATCGACATGCCCGTCCTCGGACTCGGCGTATTTAAAGTAGAAGAAGGCGCAGAACTCGTGTCCGCCATCAAAGAAGCCATCCGACTCGGCTACCGTAGCATCGACACCGCCGCAATCTACGGCAACGAAACAAGCACCGGCCAAGGCATCCGCGAATCTGGCGTCCCACGCGAAGACCTTTTCATCACATCCAAAGTCTGGAATACCGATCTCGGCTACGAAGAAACACTCGCTGCATTCGACGAAACACTGCGTAAAATGGAACTCGACTATCTCGACCTCTATCTGATTCACTGGCCAGTAGAAGGCAAATACATCGACGCCTGGCGCGCGCTCGAAAAACTGCACAAAGATGGCCGCATCCGCGCAATCGGCGTCAGCAACTTCCAAATTCATCACCTAGAAACACTCAAAAAACACGCTACCATCATGCCCGTCGTAAACCAAATCGAGCTCCATCCACAACTCACACAAAAAGAACTCATCGCGTACTGCGCCGAAAACAACATTCGCGTCGAAGCCTGGTCTCCACTCATGCAAGGCGGCCTTTTCAACAACCCAGTCCTACAAGAAATCGCGGCCCATCACGGCAAATCCGTCGCCCAAGTCATCCTGCGTTGGGACCTACAAAACGACATCATCGTCATCCCAAAATCAACAAAAGCCCATCGCATCGCAGAAAACATGGCTATCTTTGACTTCGAATTAACACCTGAAGAACTCACACAAATCGACGCTCTCAATCAAAACCTACGCGTCGGGCCAGATCCCGATAATATCGATTTCTAAATGAAAAAAGAGCGATGGTTCACAGAAAAACCATCGCTCTTTTTTCACTTCTTAAATGTATATTTATTCGTATTCCTCACCACCACACTATTCGGATCTGCAATCCTCGTCACCAATTTCGCCTTTCCCATATTCAATTTCCCATCCGTAAACAGCGTAACATCTCGGTAATTTTTCGACAATACCATACCGTATCCCGACACCTTGCTCCATTTCGCGTTGTTCCACTCCCCATTATTTTGCGCACCACGAAAAGCAATAACCTCCGTCGGCATCGCAACAATTTTCCCAATATAATTCCCAATAACTGCTGTCCGTTTATTATTCACAGTCAACGCAATCCCATTATAATTCGTCCTACCACTAGGCTCCAGCTGTACCCGATTCCCCGAAACCGCCGCACCAAAAGTCGATTGCATCAAGATTCCACCACCATAAATACTGACCGCCTGAACATTCTCAATCTGATTATTCAGAACCTGTATACCAGTTGCATAAACCGCATCCCGACTCTTCTTCAGCTTCGCGCCCGAAACAACGATTCCCCGCACCGTCTTAAATTTTTCCGATTTCGCCAATCTCAGCTTCACATAATCCGACTGCTTATTAATTCGGTTATTACGAATCATCACATTTTGAGGCGGGTTAACCGTTCCCACATCCCCAGCCAGCGTAATTGATACCACCGCAATCGCGTTTTTCACATTCACAATCGTATTATTCTGAATCACCAAATTCCGACCGTGATGCGTATCAATCCCTTCCCAAACCGCGTTATTCAAAATATACGAATCCGTGATCAAAGCACCATCACTACGCGGATTCACTTTCGCCTGAACACTCGTCGCCAATTTACTATTATAAACCTCTGTCAACGCAATATTATACGCAAGTAGTTGGCCAGTCACACCAATATCACGCACCGTCACTTTTTGAATTATCGTATTGTTCGCTGAATAACCAATAATCCCCGCATAGCCAATATTAGAAACCATCATCTGCGCCTGCGTTGTACCCGCAATCCGCACCCGATCCGTATACTTCATATAAATCCCATTTCCACCAAAATTCCGAACTTGACTATTCACAATCTGCACATTCCTCACTCGCTGACTCGCGCTCGTACCAACAATCTCAATCCCATTATGTCGCTGATTCACATACTTCCCCTTCTGCCCATCCAAAACAACATTTTCAAGCTTCGTATCGCTTCCCATCCTCACGATCGGAATCGACTCATTCTGCCATATTTTCAGAACAGGCATCGCGCTCAAACTGGCTCCACGCAGCGTCACGCCCGCCGGAACAACAACCGTCCGAGCAAGTACCAGCTCCCCTTTCGGCAATGTCACAATTTTCTCCGACGCCACCTTACTACTCTTCGCTTTTTGTAACGCTGTATCAATCATTTGACTATTCATCTCTGGCGACAACTCCACCGCAGCATTCGGGCTTGAAGAAAACATCATGGTGAGAAATACTAGCAATGCCCCAACTACAATCTTGGCCTGCATCATCCTATTCTCCTCCAATCAAAACAGCTTTTCTCCTCTCTACCATCATTTTTCCCCAACCCAAACAAAAAAGCGTGAAAAACACAGTCTGCACTGCCCATTCACGCCAACCATTCAAATATATTTCAAAATATCACTCGGCCTCTCCAAAATGACATTCGCGTCCTCAAAACCATCCGTCTTCTTCGCACCCCACAATGCCAGTCCGAAATCAGCACCCGCCGCATGAGCGCACGCCATATCATATGTAGCATCACCAACATAGAGCGTCGTCGCAGGATCCGCGCCTAGCAAAGCCATACACCGTAAAAGCGGATCAGGATGCGGCTTATGATTCTCCGTATCGCTCGCACAAACAATCGCATCAAAATGTCTCGCCAAACCAAACGGATAAAATCCCGTCTCCATCTCGCCCGCATTTTTTGAAGTCACAACACCAATTCCGTCCAACCTCGCCAAAACCTCCACGATTCCGTCGAAAATCTCAACCTCCTCATTCAGCTTAGCCTCCATCGCAAACCAGTCCGCCATCACCGCGTCCCGATCCGCCACATCCAGTTGCGCCAACGCCTTCTCGCCCGTAATCCCAAGCGCAAAACGCAAATCATCCTGTTCATAATGTAAACCCACATTCCCCAACGCCACGCGTAGCGCATGCAAAACCACACGTTCCGTATCCAAAAGCGTCCCATCTATATCAAAAATAACCGTTTTATACAATCAAATTCCGCCCCTCTCGCGCATCACTCACTCCACAAAATGATGCTGGTGATGCGTCGTATACTGTCGTCTCTTCTCATATTTAAAACGTTGTACTTCCGGCTTCACACCATATCGCGCCGTCCGTAATTCCCGTGCAAACGCAGCCAAATCACCATCCACAGCCTCATCCAATTCAAAACTCATACCCCCACACGAAAACGTCACGTAAAGCCGTCCATTCTCCGGAACAACCACAATATCCGTCAACTTCGCCATCGGAAACGTCTGCCGCTTTTTCAAGCCCAAGCTATAATTTCGATCAAAAACAAGATAATCCCGTTCCAAATAAAACTCCCCGTACTGAAACTCCATCCCAAAATTCGCCGTCACCTTACACATACCTTCCACACGCATCCCAATCGCCTCCTTTAATCTCTACACTAAAGATAAACGATGAAATGCGTTTCAGGTCAAGCCCTTATATCGAATTTCGCATAATAATTTTATGCTGAACCAGTTTCTTCTCCACTTTTCCACTCAAAAATAGCTCCACAGCTACGCGTCCAATCTCCCGCAAATTCTTATCCAATGTCGAAATATCCAACACATCCGCAATCGGCAAATTCTCCTCGCCCAAAATCGCGATATCCCGTGGCACGTTCAGCTCCTGGTGCGTCACATAATAATGCATCCCAGCCGCGACCTCATCCCCATTCGCGTACATCGCCGTCGGAGGTTTCGCCAAAGCTAAAAATGCCTCCGCCGCCCGTTTCCCGTCCGCCACATCATAGCAATCCTGCAAAATAAGCGCCTCATCCAGCTCCCCGAAAACCGCCTCATACGCCATTATTTTCAACTTCGTGCTATTGCTCCACTGCTCCTCACGCCCGACCGTAAACCCCACACGCCCGTGTCCAGCATCCTTCAAAATCTGAAATCCGTCCATGTACGCCTGGAACTGATCCACATACGCACAAGAAATCAGTGGATCGTTAATATACTCACACGCCACAATCGGCCCATAATTCGCATACGGCCCAATCGTCTCCCAATCATTCGCCCGCGACGCAATAATCAGCCCATCAATCCGCTTTGTTTTCAGCATCCGCAAATAACGCTCCTCCTCCGCCCGGTCATACCCCGTCGGACAAATCACCACCGAATAACACTTCGCAAAAGCCGCCTCCAGCACACCATTCATCACCTTATCAAACCACGGATGATCATTATACGGCAACACAAAACCAATCGTATTCGTCCGCCCCCGACTAAGATCCACCGCATTCCGATTCGGACTATAATCCAGCTCCGCCATCACCTCTTGAACACGCTTACGTTTCTCCTCCGTCACATACGGATGTTCATTCAAAACCCGCGAAACCGTCGTCACCGAAACCCCCGCCAGTTTTGCAATATCCTTAATATTCGACAAGCCACGCACCTCCGTTTTCATCTACACCATCATCATACCGATAATATAAGCACATCTCAAGTCCCAAAAGTGTCATTTAGATTAAGCGACGCATTATAAAATTGGAATTTGGATATTATGCCACGTATGCACATCACATTGGCCATGACTATTATCGCCAATAGCTAGTACTCTTCCGTCTTTTTTCAAGCCGAGCGTATGTCCACAACCAGCGGCAATCGCTACCATATCGCGCCAACTAGTAACCTCACATTGACCAAACCGATTGTCGCCAGTAGCTACTACAACACCGTCCTCCTGAATCGCAACAGTGTGCTTACTACCAGCAGCTATCGCCACGATGTTATGCCAGTCAGCCACATCACATTGTTTATCTATGTTTTTCCCAATAGCAACGACGGTACCATCTGCTTGCAGGCCAACCGTGTGAAGATATCCCGCATCAATAGCAATGATATTTTTCCAATCACTAACCGCACACTGTTTATAGCGATTATTACCAATAGCCACCACAGAACCAGTTTTAACAAGCCCGACAGTATGCCAATCGCCAGCAGCAATAGCAATGATATTCTGCCAATTAGACGTATTACATTCGCCCTCATTATTTCGCCCAACAGCAATTACACTACCGTCACATTTTAAGCCAATTGTCCGACACCACCCTGCCGCCACTGCTGAAATCCCATGCCAGTCATTAACATCACATTGTCCATGTTTATCCCAACCAGCCGCAATAACGCCACCATCCGACTTTAATCCTACAGTATGAGCATTACCAGTATTAGCCGCCCTATGCACACTCCCCGCTGCGACATCCACGATATGATGCCACATTTCAAGCGCACATTGGCCACATTTGTTATCACCAATCGCAATAACAGTCCCATCCGATTGCAAACCCACAGTATGCCGGCTCCCACCAACTAAAGTTCCCATTTTAACCATTCCTTCCAGCTGTCTATACTAAAAAAGGCGTCTCTGGGACATCGCCCTGAAACGCAATCTTTATTATTTTTCATCTTCCTACTCTGTCATCTTATCTTGTTCTATCTCGACTCGTATCGTGACAACCCGTGAATCCTTAATCTCCGTCACGATAAAAGTTAAATTCTCATATTCCAAAACGACCTCTTCACCATCATCTGGAATCGTTTTAAGCTGCGTCAGGACAAAGCCCGCAATCGTATCTATCCCCTTATCAGGAAGTTCCACGTGAAACATTTCATTGAAGTCATCAATCGGCATCCGGCCCTCCACGATAAACGTGTGCTCATCCAACTTCTTCACCTCGTCAGATAACGCATCGAACTCATCATCAATCTCGCCAACAATCTCCTCCAATAAATCCTCCACTGTCACGATACCCGCAACGCCGCCATACTCATCCATCAAGATTGCCATTTGATTATGTGATTTTTGCATTGCTTTCAACAAATCATCGACAAAAATCGTCTCCGGCACAAAGAAAGCCTCTTTTACTAACTTTTTCACGTCGATATTATCAAAACCTTGTTTCCTCGCCGCCAAAAATACATCTTTCATATGCAGAATACCATACACCGAATCCATATCGTCCAAATAAACCGGAATACGCGAATAATTACGCTCCAAAAGTTTATCTACCAACAAGCCCGAATCCTCATTCGCATCAATCATGAAGCTATCCGTCCGCGGCACCATGACTTCCTTCGCATAAATCGTGTCCATTTCAAAAACACCACGAAGCATATCGAGTTCCGCTTTTTCAATCGCACCATCACGCCTACCAGTCTCAATAATAAGTTGCATTTCCTCACGCGTCATTTTTTCCGTATTCTCATTCTTATCCATGCGCGTTATTTTCACGAGCACATTCGTTGAGAACGACAAAAATTTAACGAAAGGCGTTAAAACAGTACTGATAATCATAATTGGTCGTACTGAAAAACGAGATATCGCTTCCGCTTTTTGCAAAGCAAGCCGTTTCGGATAAAGTTCACCAAAAACAAGCGTGATATAAGATAAAATAATCGTCACAACGACTACAGCCATTTCATTCGCAAAAGCAGTCCCACCAAATCGCGTCCCTAGAACTGAGGCGATACTCGTCGCTGCCGCTGCACTGGAGAAGAATCCAGCAAGCGTGATACCAACTTGAATTGTAGCGATAAATCGACTCGGATCATCTATCATTTTCACAAGCAACTGGGCCTTCTTGTCCCCTTGCACCGCTTGCGACCTGACACGGTTTTTGTTAAGCGATACCAACGCCATTTCTGCCGAAGCAAAGAACGCATTTAGTAACGTCAACACCAAAATAAGAATTAATTGTACAATAATCTGCTGACTCTCGGGGTCAGGGTTCATCCAACCATCCACTCCTTTTCGTAGTGTAGAGCATACTCCATATAAATCGGCGACAAGCGTTCGCAATCGAACAGTTTGGCTCGATTTGTGTAAAGCGTAATCTTCATCCTACCCAAAAAAGGATAAAACAAGAACCTCGACTTCATTCGGAGTTTGTCCATACTTTTAAAATTTTACCATGACTTGCTAGGGTTCTGCAAGAAATCACAATTCTTTAAAAATACTGACAGCGTCGTCTTGAATCATCGTATATTGGAAAGGGAGTCGTAGCAACTCTTGGTTTACCGCGAAAACCGTGCTTCCTCTTTTGCGATAGTCAGTTAGGTTACAGAATGGGCTAACTTTGAAAGAGGTTCCTACAATGACTATCAAATCTGCTTTCGTAATCGCTGCTAACGCCCCATTTATTGCGTCTTCTGGCAAATTTTCTTCATATAGTACGACTTCTGGGCGAATGATACCGCCGCAGTTCTCGTGTTTATCTGATTCCAAATATTGCTCTGAACGCACCGTCATGCCACATTTCTGGCAATGGCACCGGTACAAACTGCCGTGAAATTCCACCACATTGCGCGATCCCGCTTTTTCATGCAGGCCATCGATATTTTGCGTCACAACCGTCACCTGTTTTCCCGCACGCCGCTCGATCTCCGCCATTTTTTCGTGAATTGCATTCGGCTCTGCGTCGGGATAGTACATATTATCTCGCACAAACGTATAAAATTTATCCGGCTCGTTTCGCAAACACGTCGCACTCAGCAAATACTCCGGGTTTTCCCGCCCCGTATAAAGTCCATTTTTCGAGCGATAATCTGGGATTCCCGAAGGCACCGAAACACCAGCTCCCGTCAAGAACACAATCCGTTCGCTACTCGCCAAACTCTCCGCAAGCGTTCCCATCACTCCACCTCCCCAGGATACAACCGGTCTTTCCAATTCCACCACTTCAAAAGCGCTGGCTCAGGATCTTCCGTCTCCACAAAATACACAGCACAACGAAACGTGTACAGCACACAACGATCGACCCGCTCCCCCTCAAATTCACACATCAACTCATACAAATGCAGTGGATTCTTCCCTTTCAAATCCGCCATTTTAGAAACACCAATATTATGTAGCGCCTCACTCAAACGCTTGCCAATTCCAGGTATTTGTAGTAATTCATCCTTCATCATAACCGCCTCCGTTCCTTGCCTCTATTCTACCACGCATGCTATACTAACTACCAAACATTTAAAGGAGCGTAACCAATGAAAACCAGCATCCAACTAAAAATGATTCAAACCATCGCAAAAGTAGGCAGGATAAACAAACTCTGGTACCTTCAAGGTTCTGCACTAGCGTCCACAATCACAAGGTCTACCGCAACCAAAGCAAATCATTGCCATCTCACCAGTTGTCGATCTCACACTCTCCAATCCTGACATAGCTGCCGTCGAGGAAAAAGACTACATCGTTGGGACACCCGCGCTAAAAGAAATCGGAGAATGGTATCGCAATACACATGCCTTGCAAAGCCCCATTGTCAGCCCACTTTTCGGTGATTTCACCCATATAGCACCACGTACCATTTTTAGTAGTACAGGCGATTTGACGAATCCCGATACTCACCTTTTCGCTGAGAAACACAAGGAAACCACTACTTACTACGAGTATCCAGACTATCCCCATATCTTCCCGCTGTATCCTATTCCAGAAGGCGAAGATGCCCGTCGCAAAATTATTTCTCAGCTAAAAACGAAAAACAAGCCATCCTAATCTACGGCTTGTTTCTCGTTTTTAATTCAATTTCTCAAGCGGTAACCAACCTCCATTACCATCCTCATCAATACACCAAGCCCAGCCGTTCAGCTCTCGGTTACTCTCCACTTTGTCGCCGGCCTTCACCGTTAACTCACTCGCCGAATAATCCTCTGTTAAGGTGCCAGATTTAGAATCTTCACTCGCACGCGATATAATCTGTTCAGGAACCAAGCCAGTTTTTCCAGACATTTTTGTCATGCAATAAGTCCAGCCAGGCCTGCCGTCATGCTCGCCAATCCACAAATCCTCGTTTTTATTCACAAATAGTGGACTCGCCTCTGATGCTTGGTGCGCTATTTTTACAATATACTGCCTATTCATTATTTCTGCGTCGCTTCCCAATCCGCCAAGAATTTCTCAATCCCCGAATCAGTCAGCGGATGCTTCAACATTTGCTCATATACTTTAAACGGTATCGTCGCAATGTCCGCCCCAGCACGCGCGCACTCAATCACGTGAATCGGATGACGTACGCTCGCCGAAATAATCTCCGTATCAATGCCATGCACCTCAAAAATTTCCGCAATGTCGCGAATCAAAATCAAGCCATCCGAACCAATATCATCCAAACGTCCCAAGAACGGCGAAACGTATGTAGCACCCGCTCGTGCCGCAAGTAAAGCCTGCGCTGCCGAGAAAACAAGCGTCACGTTTGTTTTAATACCTTCCTTATTCAGCACCGCGACCGCAGCCAAACCCTCACCCGTCATCGGAATCTTAACGACCATATTCGGATGGATTTTCGCAATCACGCGACCTTCTTCAATCATTTTTTCAGCTTCCAAACTCACGACTTCTCCGCTAATTGGTCCATCCACAATCGACGTAATTTCCTCGATGACCTGGTTAAAATCCCGACCTTCCTTCGCTATCAATGACGGGTTCGTTGTCACCCCAGCAATGAATCCCATTCGGTTCGCCTTACGGATTTCCTCTACATTTGCCGTATCAATAAAAAATTTCATGTTCATCCTCCTCATACGCGTTAAACGCTTTCATAACTTCCACACCATTGTATACCTTTTGCCACTAAATGTCTCACGAACTGTCTTTTCAAAAAAAACTAGGCACAACATTCACGTCATGCCTAGCATCCTTCTATAATCTATCTCTATCAATAATAAGTAATGGTTTCGGCCGATTGCGGAGAATTCCTGCCTCAATCAGGTTCATAACTGTGTGAGCCACATATTCACGCGACGTATTTGTATATCTTCCCAAGATCTCTTGCGTAAGTTGTCTTGGCAAAATTATTCCATAATCGGTCTCCGTTCCCAACTCAAGCCCAGTTTTCAGCAATACCTTACGAATTCGCTCTTCCTTCTTTAAAAAAGTAAGTTGGCAGAAAAATTGATACTCCTGTAGCTCTTCTGCCAAGCACTGCGCCATGAAAAATGTGCCTTCTTGTTCATGCTGATCCAAAATAGAAAACAAGAATGTGCTATCTACTTCCATAATTTCTCCATGTCCCAGACTTAGCAACAATTGGCTAGGTTCCCAATCATCATAATAGATATGGTGTAATCCAAAACAATCATGCTTCCCTAGAAAACGCGTAATACCACCTTTTGGCTTATCCTCCTGTATTACAACGCCATAAATACCACTCAAAATAAAGTATATTTTGAATTCTTCGTCTTGCTTATTCCGTAAAATATCGCCTTTTTTCGTACGGCTCACCGAACAATATTTATTGAAATCCGGATTTTCAAAACAGTACTCTATTAACTTCGTCACCGTAATACTTGATTTTCCTTCTTTTAGAAATAGCATAGGCTCTCCTTCTCACTTTCCAATGGATGTATCTTTGAATTATAACATATGATAACTAAAAATGACTACTATATTACCACTGATAAATTTATAATTTAGACACATATACAGTCTTAAATATGATTTTCAATAACAAAAAGTAAAATATTATGCCCTAAAATCACAAAAAAGGAAATTTAGTTCAAATTTTTAACAAAAAAATATCTATAAATAAAAGTTTTTATTATTACATTATAACTCGTTCATATTCCATTCACAAACTTGCTTTATATTAGAGTGGCAGGAGGGAAACCTCACAAAGATACCGTAACATCGAAAGGAATGGAGAAAACATGAAAAAGAAATCGAAATCATCCTATAGCTGGAAACAGTTTTTTCAACTACTCATCTCAACTAGGCCGTCAAAAGCAGTCATCATCGGCGGCTTTTTAGCAAGTTTAGTCACAACCGCGGCAGGACTCCTAATCCCGCTATTCACAAAAAACTTGATCGACGGTTTTTCTCCGTCCTCACTGAGCTGGCAATTGATTGTAACCATCGTCGCCGTCTTTATCCTCCAAGCCGTGACAAACGGTTTTGCAATTTTCTTACTTAACCTAATGGGGCAAAAAATGGTCGCTTCGATGCGTGAAAAACTATGGAAAAAAAACGCTCCATTTGCCAGTATCCTATTTTGATAATACCAAGTCTGGTGAAATGGTCAGCCGGATGATTAACGACACGGTGGTCATCAAAGAGCTTATTGCCGATAGCCTGCCGCAATTCGTAACCGGCGTCATCTCCGTTATCGGCGCCATCACCATCCTGTTTGTCATGGACTGGAAAATGACATTGCTACTCATCGTTGCCGTTCCAATTACAGCCGTTATTATCGCACCACTCGGCCAAAAAATGTTCAAAATATCCCGCGGTATGCAAAAAGAAACCGCCGACTTCACGGGCTCTATCAGCCAAACATTATCCGAAGTACGCCTTGTTAAATCGTCTAATGCAGAGGCAAAAGAAATCAACGATGGCACGTCTGGCATCACACGCTTATTAAGATTCGGTGTCCGCGAAGCCAAAGTAACAGCCGTTATCGGACCATTGATGCTCTTCGTCGTGATGGGCGTCATCGTCGGAATCATCGGCTACGGTGGTATCCGCGTCTCAGCCGGCACACTTTCCACCGGTACACTTATCGCATTCCTACTTTACTTGTTCCAAATCATCGTTCCCGTCACATCCTTCGTCACCTTCTTCACCCAACTCCAAAAATCAAAAGGTGCCACAGAACGCATCTCCGAAATCTTGGATCATGAGGAAGAAAATATTTATGACGGTGCCACAGTCGATGTTAGCGGCAAGAAAATTACTGCAAATAATCTCTTTTTCTCCTATAATGAAGAGGAGCCGATTTTGCAAGATATCTCGTTTGAAACAAGACCTGGCGAAGTTATCGCTTTCGCTGGACCAAGTGGTGGCGGTAAATCGACCTTATTCGCGATTCTTGAACGCTACTACAAAACAAGTTCTGGCGAAATCCTGATTGGCGGTCAGCCCTTGAACGAGATTTCGATTCATTCTTGGCGCAGTCAAATCGGCTATGTTTCTCAAGAAAGTGCGATGCTTTCCGGTACGATTCGTGACAATTTATGTTATGGTTTAGATAAAGAATTCAGCGACGACGATCTGTGGGCCGTTACAAAACTGGCCTACGCCGACACATTCATTGCAAAACTGCCCAACCAACTAGATACCGAAGTCGGCGAACGTGGCGTGAAACTTTCTGGCGGTCAGCGCCAACGTATCGCGATTGCTCGAGCTTTCCTTCGCGACCCAAAAATTCTGATGCTAGATGAAGCCACAGCAAGCCTTGATAGCCAATCAGAACGCATCGTGCAACAAGCCTTGGCGAACTTGATGGAAGGTCGGACAACATTCGTGATTGCCCATCGCCTATCCACTATTGTGAATGCGAATCAAATCCTATTTATCGAACACGGCGAAATTACTGGCCGCGGAACACATAGCGAACTCGTTGCCAGTCACCCACTGTACGCAACATTCGCAGAACAACAGTTGACTTAATTCAAAAGGTAGCGATATTTCCCGGGAAATATCGCTACCATTCGGAGGTGGAAACAATGAACCGCATTTTGATGGTAGATGACGATAGCAACATTCGTGAGCTCGTCACCATTTTTCTAGAAAAAGAAGGCTTCACCGTTTTCAATGCAGAAGACGGCGTTGACGCGCTTGCCGTTCTCGAAAAAACGACCGTTGACTTGGCGATAATCGATATTATGATGCCAAACATGGACGGTTGGGAACTATGTAGTGCCATCAAAAACTTTCAAGAAATACCCGTCATTTTTCTGACCGCACGTGGCGAAATAGAGCAGAAAATCAAAGGGTTCAGCCTCGGCGCCGATGATTACGTCGTCAAACCCTTTGCACCAGAAGAACTTGTAGCAAGAACCCGTGTCCTTCTGAAACGCTATCAAATCCTAGCAACCCAAGAAATCCGCATCGGCAACATCTCACTTAACGAAAAAGAGATGCTCGTCATGCTTCAAAATCGCGCCATCACGCTACCATTAAAAGAATTCCAACTCCTATTCCGTCTCGCCGGCTATCCCGATAAGACCTTTTCCAGAGAACAGCTCATCGAAGAAATCTGGGGCTACGATTACGAAGGCGACGAGCGCACGGTAGACGTCCATATCAAACGCCTCCGCGAAAAATTTCCAACCGACATATCCGGTTTTGCCATCCGCACCATTCGCGGCCTCGGCTATCGCTTGGAGGAAGCCTAAATGATGAAAAAACTTAAAGCAATTGGCAGTAGCCTCATGGTCGGCGTCTTTTTCATCCTATCTAATTTGGCATCCTACACCATTTTCACGTGGCTAAAAGGACAATATGACTTCAGCTGGCCGACCATTCTAGAACAAGCAACCATCGCAGCAGGCGGCATCATCATCATGGTTCTCATCGGCTTCATACTCAGCCGCTTCTTTTTCAGACACGAGAGACTCTATTTCAAAATTTTCCGCTCGGTCCTAGAAGAAATCGGGCGCGGCAACTTTCAAATCAGCGAACAATTACGCCCACTGCAACGCATGGATGATGGTAATATTCGCGACACCGTTCTCCAAGTCGAAAAAATGGCAGAACAACTCGGTGAAATGGAGACACTGCGACAAGACTTCATCGCCAATGTTTCCCACGAAATCCAATCACCACTCACATCGATTTCCGGCTTCACCAAACTACTCCAAGACAACAGCCTAAGCACCGAAAAACGCGCCCATTATCTAGAAATTATCCAAGCAGAAACGAGCAGACTCTCCAAAATCAGCGAGAACCTACTCAAATTGACCGCACTAGAAAAAAAATGACTACAAACTCAATCCCACCGAGTTCCGGCTAGACTACCAAATCCGCGATATGATCCTAACCGCCGAACCCCAGTGGCAAAACAAACAACTAGACGTCATCGTAGACCTCACACCAACCAAAATCTACGGCGACGAATCTCTACTCTACCAAGTTTGGCAAAACCTCTTTCATAACGCAATCAAATTCACCCCAGAAAATGGAACGATTCAAGTAACGCTCGCAAAAAACAAAGATGGCCAAACCGAAATCACCATCCAGGACAGCGGAATCGGCATTTCCCAAGAAGACCAATTACGCATTTTTGAACGATTTTACAAAGCTGACCTCTCGCGCCAAGCCAAAATCGGTGGTAGTGGACTTGGCCTCTCCATCGTGAAGCGAATTGCGGACCTACACGAAATGAAGATTGCAGTTGATAGCAGTGAAGGTAAAGGAACAAAAATAATAATCCAATTACCAAAACAGTAAAAACACCAGAATGCTGCTCGCATTCTGGTGTTTTTACTAATCTATATCAAGGCGTATCTTCCAATGTCCAATGAATCGTCGTGCTATATTCCTTATTGGCACGCGCCGTTCCTGGACGAACATTTAACACTAACTCTGAAGCATCCGCCGTATTTAAATCAATCTCCGTCACACCATCTGAACCTGACGCATTCGAGAAAATCTCATTCGCTACACCATTTAGCGGGGTCATAATCACATTCCCATCTTGCTGATTTCTAACAAACAGACTGTTGATTAACTCCTCACCATCCACCGTTGCAAGCGGAGATTCCAGTTGCGCCGTTAATCTCCAATCAGTCCCTTCCGAACGCGTATCCTCAACCGTTAACTTCACATCATCTTGTGGCTTCAAAAACTGCTCGCGTGAACTAATAGCCGCCGTCCCAAATGAAATTTCCGGTGTCGCTGATTTAAACTGTAACATCCCAGCCAGAACTGTGACCGTAATCTCACGCTCTAACTCACCCAACGTCACTTTTACTTGATACTTTCCAGGTGTCGACGTAATCGCCTCAAATCCAGTTATTTGAACAAAAGTCATCACGCTCTCACCCGTTGGAATAAAGTACGCTTGCACATTTGCCATTTCTAAAACCATATCTTTCAATGCGGCCGGCGTCGCTGGCACGTCTGTTGTTGCTACCGTGAAATCATTCGCATGCAAGAAAAGATTTTCATCTTTGATAGAGCTATCATTTTGCACAAATACAGGAATCACAAACTCTGCAGCATTTCCAGCAGCATCCGTCAACATCACCGTCGCCGTCGTGTAGCCAATTTTAGAAACATCAGGTACTTCTGTAATCGCATAGCTAATATTATCATCGCCGTTTCCAGCGTTATCCGTCACATTTTCCACTAAGTTCTTCGGATTCGTCGTGAACTTATCGCCCAGCGTTGCAAACTGCCTGATCACATCCGCCGTCGGAGCCGTTGTATCCGAGACAGCTATCTGATTGGACGCAACACTCGTGTTTCCAGTACCATCCTTAGCCACCGCATAATACATTTTATTCGGAGTCAAAGGACGTTTTTCAGCAGGAATCGCTATCCCAAAATCCCCCGTTCCGTTCGTCACACCGCTCACAAACTCACTATCATCCTCCGCGTCATAAATCGTGACCGTCGTACCAGCCTCCGCTTGCCCACTAATCACCGCATCCACATCTTTAATCGCGGCCAAAATCGGTACCTCAGGAGCCGTACCATCGTGCACAACCGTCTGCGCCGAAGCATCCTTCCCGTTCAAGAAAGCATAAATCTGCACCGTATTCCCAGCCGTCAAAATCGTACCCGTAGGCAGCTCATAGCGATAGTTCCCGTCATTATCCGCAATCAAATGAAACTTCGTTGTCTTATCTTCTTCGTTCGGCGAATCTAGCGTCCCAACCGGAATCGCAGGATCACCAGAAAGTTGCACCATAGCACCCGGATTTGCCTTCCCAGTAATCACCCGGCTATTTTCACGCTCCTCATTATCACTCAAATTCCCAATCGTCACGTCTACATCCGGAATCCCTTCAAAAAGGACACGCTTGAAATTTTGTGTTCTAAAGTTTGTCGTAAAACTATTTTTTGTCGCCGCGTTTACCGATTGACCCGTTGCAGCCGTTACGTTCGCCGCGCTATATGTCACCTTCACTTGAAACATCGGATTCCAAAGAAAATTAGAATTATCATCCATGCCATCCGTCCAAGTCTTCGTATTCCAAGCCTGAATCGACTGAACATCTACATCCAAGTTCCCCGACATCCGCAACAAACGAGCCGTCGCAGCCGGATTCATATTATTAAACCTAATATCGACACGCTTCGCATTCGCAAATTGGAATTTTGAAGCCCCACGCAGATAAACCAAGTTCTTAGCCCCAGTACCATCCGAGCTGACATCAAACACACCATCTTTACCAATCAAAATCGTACCAGTCCCCGTACTAAAAACATCCTGCGTAGAAGTCCCAGTATCCGTCGCTTCCAACTTAAACTCCGCATTATCACTTACATTCAGAACTCCTGCACCATAAATATAAAACGGGCTACCATAATACATCGCGCCACGAGCCTTAATATCCACTTTTGCATTATTCGAAACACTAAACGTACCAGCATTCATCCAAATCCCGCCAACCGCTGTCCCAGCCGCCGGAACTGCATTATCCATCTTAAGCGTCGCGCCATTACGCACATTAATATTTCCATAACTAGTGATCCCTGAAACTGCACCATCCGCGACCGTAGCATTGGTTCCAGACGTATAAATATCCAAAACCGAGTTCTCCGCAATATCTACCGTTCCACCAGTATAAATATACATCGCACCACTAGATTCATTCGTTACCTTCACGTCCGCGCCTTTTAATATATTCATATCACCAACCGCAAACGTCGTCTGATTCGCAAGCGTCGTATAACTCACGCCATCAAAAGGACTCACATAACTATTCGTCTGCGCAAAAGAAGATTTTCCTGAAATTTTAGTTGTCGTTGCTGGAGCATGAATCGCTTGAGATCCACGGTAATTTACATTATTATAAACAATCGTGTTCGTCGCATTCGTTCCACCCGCTGAATTATCCGTATAAAAACCATAATAATTTTTCCCATACGTATTCAAATCATTAAATGTCACCACTTTTGGCAAAGAATACGTATCTGTCGGTGCATAAGACTGATTTCTAAAATCAATCGTGTGTCCATTCCCATTTATTGTAAACGAACGTTCCGGCATCCTTTGATAATACGCACCCGTATTCGTTGGACTCGCATCCGCCGCAGAAAACGCCGCATAATTAATATCCGCTAAAACGTTAATTGTCGCGATATCCTTATTCATCATGGCACTATGAAACTCCGTCAACGTGCTCACATTTGCCACACTTGGATCAATAACATCCATAAGAGTAACTATTTCATCCACAACTCTTGGCATCACTTTCGGGCTTGGTGGCGTCACTGTTTCACCTTTTTCTATTTTCGGTGTCACTTCCTCCACCTGTTCCGGCTCAATCGCAACCGTCACCACATTCGACTCCACTTCATTACCACTCGCATCATATCTCACAGCCTGCAACGCATAACTCTGCGCCTTTTCAGCCGTCAAAAGTAAATCATACACATGCTCCGTCGCTTCACTATTCCAAGTCACCTGAGCAATCCCAGACTCCTCATCAAAATCAAGCGTACCCGCATTTTTCGCAGCATTATGCTCCTGCGTCGCCGCTAAATCCAGAACCATCCCAACCGGAATCGCAATGGAAACAGCATTTACCGTCTCCTCATCACTCGGTGGATCATCCGAATAACTCAGCGCCGTCTCGTCTTTTACAGTCAAACTAAACTGGCGATTCTCCGTCTGTTTTGGCTTATCCACAACAAGTGATAACCCAGTCCCAGCCAAAACCCCAGTCGAAAACCACTGACCAAGCCCCGCACTATTTATCGGTCCAATCATCGTAATCGTAAAAATCAGAAGAATAACAAATGGCATCTTCATTCTTTTTTTCATCATATAAAAAACTCCTCTCGTATCTCGTAAAGGCACACGTCCATCTATCTAGCTACACCTCTATACTATATGCCAACACACGAAATAATAGCATTTTATCAAAAGTTTCTGTCACTCAGGAATAAATGATTCCATAAAAAAACTTATCCTGTAAACGCTAATTTACAAGATAAGCTCTCTTTCTATCAATCTACTCAATCCCCGCCAATTTATGCGTCTGAATACTAAGCGACCACTTATTCTCGCTACGCTCCGCATTCAATTTTCCAAGTTGGCTGATCGTTTCCAACATATTAAATCCGCCATCCACTTCACACGGCGACAAATAATACCGTTTCGCAGGAATCAACGCCTCTATCTGCGCGCAGAATTCCTGGATATCTCCGTCCACAACGATCCGAACTTCATCCGCACGCGATAAATGACGTTTTTCATACATTTTACTGTATAAGCGCTTCGGACTCGTTGCCACATAATCAATCTCAGCCGGCACTTCCTTCAAGCCATTCGTCTCAATCGCCAAATAATAACCTTCCGCCTTCAAAACTTGCAAAAGTTCCTCAATCCCGCGTTGAATCGTCGGCTCGCCACCAGTTATGACAATATTTCGCGCTGTATATTTATGCACCTCATCCAAAATCTGCTGACCCGTCATCATCTCAAATTCATTATAATTCGTATCACACCACGGGCAATCCAAGTTACACCGGCCAAACCGAATAAAAACGCTCGGCATCCCCGTATTATAACCCTCACCCTGCATCGTCTCAAAAATCTCTACAATCCGATACTCGTGGTCCATCATGATAGTTCACCTCTATACTCACAAAAGGAAGTCGGTGTCTCACCAAGTCGAATCGCGCAAACCGACAAGTACGGCGCTAACCAATCATGGATCACCACAGCCATCCCCTCCGCCGTCGTGCGACAAGGTAACGCGACCGTTTTGCGATCCATCTCCTGCAGTAATTTTGCAATACGACACTCGTTCTCATTTCCCTCAAAATAAGCAAAAGCATGGTCCAATTTTGCCGTCACATGCTCCTTCACGATTCGCTTAATATCACCGTAATCTAGCACCATCCCAGCCTTCGGACCATTCGCAATCAAGTCCCCAGCCACTTCCACCTGTAGCGTATACGTATGACCATGCAGATTATGACATTTCCCGTCATGCCCATCCAACATATGCGCCATATCGAACGTAAACTCCTTCGCAATCCTCATCATATCGCGCTTCCAGCCTTCGCTGCCAAGTACTCCTTCAAGCCCTGCTCCCGCAACAGACAGCTCGGACACTCGCCACATCCCCCGTCCACGCCCATATAACACGTATGCGTATGCTCCCGAACATAGTCCAGCCGTCCCAGCTCATCCGCCAGCGCCCACGTTTCCGCCTTCGTCAAATACATCAACGGCGTCTTCACCACAAACGGGAAATCCATCGCCAAGTTCAGCGTCACGTTCATCGATTTCACAAACACATCACGACAATCCGGATACCCACTAAAGTCCGTTTCACATACACCAATAATAATATCCGTAATGCCCTGCCCTTTCGCATACGTCCCCGCAAGCAACAAGAACAGCGCATTACGCCCATCTACAAACGTATTCGGATACTCCTCCGATTCCCCTTGCGAAATCTCCATCGAGTCATCCATCAACGCATTATTTGTCGTTTGTTTTATAACCGACGTATCAATCATTGTCTGCTTCACATTCAAATCCCGCACAATCCATTTCGCCTTCTCAAGCTCAATCGCGTGCCGCTGACCATAGAAAAACGTGATAACCTCCACGTTCTCTTTCCCATAATCCTGAATCGCTTGAAACAAACAAGTCGTCGAATCTTGCCCACCAGAAAAAACCACTAACGCTTTTTTATTTGTCATTTTCATTTCCTCCTACCGATTATCCACTTTTTCAGGGTACATATCATGATTCATTAAACGATGCATCGCAACTTCTTCCCAACGTGTGCCAGGTTTGCCATAATTCGCATACGGATCAATTGAAATTCCACCACGCGGCGTGAATTTCCCCCATACTTCAATGTATTTTGGCCCCATAAGCTCGATCAAATCCTTCATTATGATATTGATACAATCCTCATGAAAATCGCCATGGTTTCGGAAACTAAACAAATAAAGCTTCAGTGACTTACTTTCAACCATTTTTTCACCGGGCACATAGGAAATATAAATCGTCGCAAAGTCAGGCTGCCCAGTCATCGGACAAAGACTCGTAAACTCAGGGCAATTAAATTTCACAAAGTAATCATTATCTGGATGCTTATTCGGAAATGCTTCCAACACTTCCGGCGCGTAATCCATAGAATACTCCGTCCCCTGATTTCCTAAATGTGTGACACCAGCCAGTTCATCTTGGTTTCTCATATTTACTTCTCACTCCTTAGTTTTTTTACGTGGGATTATCACGAACCACGGAAACTTAAAACTTGTGCCTACATGATATAAATCGGCGGCAAGCACTCGCAATGAGCAAGTTAGATGGACTTCCAGTTCTCACGTACGCAAGTACGCTCCGCTTCCGGCTTCCATCTAACTTGCTCATTTCAAACGCTTTCGCTCAATTTGTGTGAAGCAAAATTTTTCGTCCTACCCCAAAGTTCAAAAGAGGTAACGCGTCTCATCCTACATCTCATCATGTTTAGCAACTCGTCTTAGCTTCTTTTAGAAATTAACACAGTTTTTGGAAATAGTCAAAGAAGGTGGCACTGATTATTCGTGTATTGACGCTTTTTTGTGCAGCTACAGCGCGTGATTGTCCCTTAATCATGAAGAATATGATATACTCCTGATTCATCGATTCTCGTCATTCTAGTAAGGTTATCTCCTTCTCATTCTGCTGAGAATACTCACTTAGAAAGAACCCACGTATCCATTGGATATAAAGATATCTCCAAAAGATACGAGGTGCTACACTCAAGCTATTGAACCGCCGTATACCGAACGGGTACGTACGGTATCCTCCTGCTCGATTTGGGGCCAACTGAAGTGTTTTGTTACATATGTAAATTAAAAAAACATCATTTTTAGCGTTCACGAACGAAAAATCGACGTTCACGACTAAATTGGTTAACATCTTTATTTATATGATAATGTTAACAGGTATATGACTCAAAGGGGAGAATGGAGGGAGTATCAAACAATTTGAATAAAACTAACTAATAAGGGAGAATTATATTCATGCAAAAGGCGAAAAAAGCTCAAATGATATTAATTAAAGTTTTATGTTGTGTAGCGATTTTGTGTGTCAGCTTTGTACCATTTTTTAATGAAACTGTAGAAGCTAAGGCGATTAACAGCCATACGTATAGCGATTACTTTAAGAAAGTTACATGGATTAAACGAAATGGCGTTTGGTCGCTAAGTGTTGAGCCAAAATCAACACTAACTAAAAATTATGGTAATGCTAATGTACAGGGCGCCCACGCTAGTCGCAGTTACAAACTGTTGGAGAATAAACATAAAAAAAAGCAAGTATTGGAAAAACAGCGGGTCAATGTCAAATCAATACTTATGTCATGTTCAATTTGCAGGGAGTATAAAATCGCCTTGGAATTTAGAACCATCAAGAAAAAAAATATAGTTATTCTCATACTGTTAAGAAAAAATGTAATCCTTGAGATGGAGAAGCAGAGTATGCTAAAATAACGTAACGATAAAAATTAGAGGTGTGATAATAAATGGTTTTTAACGATTTTAATACTATATTTATTTGCTTACTCGTTTTTCAATGTGGCTTATTAATTTTTTGTTTGGTAAAGAAGGCTGAGATAAATAAAACAATTGGTTTATTTATTACTGCGGTGAGTGTAAGTTTTCTCGCAATTGCTACATTGTTAATGTTTGCATCGGGCGGTATTATTGACGAGTATAATTTGGTTGGAAATAATATTGATTTCCCAATGTACATTGGAATTTTACTCCTAACAATTGTTAATTTAATTGTTGGAAGCCCATCTGTAAAAAAGCAAAAAAGCGTTCAAGCAGAAACTAAATTATAGGATTGGAAAAGCCCTCGAATTAATTTTCGAGGCTTTTTTTATTTTTTTACTTACCTGGTATACCTAATTTGTGCTCATCCCGAGCATAAGACAACTCAAAAAGGACTCCTATCGTGCTAGCCTAAGAGTCCTTTTTCTATGTATAATCGTCTACCCACGTTTATTTTTGTTCCCTCAAAAGTATGATAAATTATGATTTGATATGATAATATATTAAAAAGCAATACTCTAAATATATCAACACGGAAGGTGATCTTATGAATCTTAAGAAATTTATGAAATCTAACTGGTTCCTCATTCTGGGGTTAATCTTTTTTATCGCAATATTTTCTTACGTTTCCTTTACTAGCCAATTTTTTTATTATTTATTAGTGAGTGGCGCGGGTATGTTAACTTTCATATTAATGATGCTAATAGACTATTTAAAGAATAAAAAGAAGTATAGAAAAACTAGCTAAAATTTGGCTTTATAATAGATTAAAAAAGGCTTATCAACTATTCTTCCATCCCTAATAACAGCAATCGAGTAGGAGGAGCCGTTAGGCTCCGACCTCTCACACCACCGTACGTACGGATCCGTATACGGCGGTTCAATTTTACACTAGACATGTATGTTGCTATAATGCTCCGTTGCGGATAATAAACCAAATTTAGCGAGTCGTTGATTCGTGATTGTTGTTGTTAATATCCACGAATAAGCCACTCTAGCGTAGGATTTGCTGGTGTAGCTGTATTTGTAAGCTTCGTAATGACTCAGTCCAAGCTTCATTAAATTTTTCCGCCTGTTCCTAGGTGTCTTCCACTGTTTCCAGATACATATTCTTAAACGCACGCGTATATTCGCATCTAACTGTTTTAAACGTTTCTGCATCTTTCCGATTCTGAAATAGTTCACCCAGCCACGAAGAAGAGAATTAATTCTCTCTACTCGATATTTGGTAGATACTCCCCAAGCTCTCCTAGTAAGACGTTTCAGTTTAAATTTCAGTTCTTGTAAGGATGTCTGGTGTGGTCTCGCTTTGTATAGTCGGTCATTCCAGTCATAATAAAATCCGAAACCTAGAAACTTCGTTTCTTCATCTTCTGGCCTTCTGACTTTACTCTTTGTCACGTTGACGATAAGACCTAATTTTTCTTCGATAAATTGACTTACCGAGCGCATGACGCGTCGAGCCGCCATATCGCTTTTCACAAAAATAAGGCAATCATCCGCATATCTTACAAAACGTAAATCTCGACTTGCTAGTTCTTTGTCTAGCTCATTCAACATTACATTGCTAAGTAGCGGAGATAGATTTCCTCCTTGTGGAGTGCCAATAATCGTTTCTTGGTACTCATCCTGTATCATGACGCCACTTACTAGGAACTTTCTCACAAGTGATATAACATCCCCATCTTTGACCGTTCTCGCGACAATGTTCATGAGTCTGTCATGATGTACGGTATCAAAGAAACGCTCTAAATCGATGTCAACTAGCCATTCATACCCATCATTCATGTTCTCCAGTGATTGGAGGATAGCCATTTCTGCATAACGCTCGGGACGAAATCCGTAACTATTTTCATGAAACTGCTTATCGAAGATAGGTGTCAGAACTTGCGCAATCGCTTGCTGGATAAAGCGGTCTGTGACCGTAGGTATCCCCAACAATCGTACACCACCATTCGCTTTGGGAATCTCCACACGTTTGACTGGCTGTGGCTTGTATTCTCTTTGCTGTATCTGATGAATAAGTCTTTCCTTATGGAGGCTTAAATGTGCTTTTAGTGCGGTAATAGGCATATTATCTACACCTGCGGCTCCTTTGTTTTTCATGACTTGTTTATAAGCCCGATTTAGATTATCTGGATTTACTATTTGCGAAAGCAATGTTTGTTCATACATGTCTGTTATTCCTTCCCTTTCTCGTGAAATTAGTATCCACTTTCCTGCATCTTCTGCCAGTGGTCTTTTCTAGTTTCCAATAGCGAATATCCTAACGATAAAATTGTTCCACCCTTCGCTCTTTCTTCCTTTCGGAAGACGTCTTCACTACTATGGTTTCTGCTGACTTCTCACAATCCAGACTTATATCGCTATAAGCTTTTGGGACAGAGTCGTGAGACCTCCCCAGTTAAGATGCAAACTCTTTCTCTCCATCTATCCGCCACATTTACACCATACAATTTTCCTAGTAGTTATTGGACTTCGGCTTCTTTTGCAACCTTATCCTTGCATGGCGCCTTCTATGTGATTTCTGTTCGTCGGACCAGAGATTTGCCTTGAGCTTCCTTCAGATTCCACGTTGCCATGGACACCCTTGCTGTTGGCTAGGTGCTTACCACTACTCGGTCGCACACCCGTTAGAGTTTGCCCATGCTGGGCAAACAAAAACTAGGCACCACTTAGGATACCTAGTTTCGCGCCTATTCTCCTCTATACTAATCATCGCATCAAGATGAATTTAGGTGGGCTAGGCCCTGTAGTTTATCGACTTAGCACTGGACAGGTTCTTGTGAGTATTTTAGGATGCACAATAGTGTGCGCTAGATGACGAACAGCGCACACTTCTTTGTTATAATATCGATCCTAAAAACATCCCCGCAATGACCAGCGCCAAACCCACCGAATACGTCACCACTTGATACAAAATCACTTTTTCCCACTTTCGTTCCGCCGATAACTGCACACTTTCTAATTTAAACGTTGAAAAAGTCGTAAACGCTCCTAAAAATCCCGTCGTGAGCAGCAAATTCCAATCAAACGACAGCTGCAACTGCACGACAAATCCCAGCACAAACGCACCCGACAAATTAATAATCAACGTCGCAATCGGAAAGTCCCATTTTACACGCCTTTTTATCCAAGTCGACAGCCAGTACCGAGCATTTGCTCCAAAGAAAGCACCAATCGCAATGGAAATCACATCAAGCCACATCACAAATCGCCCTCCTTGACCGCTTCTCTTTTGCGCACGAATCGCCGTTCACCAAGCGTAAAACCAAGCCAAGCCAACAAGTTCCCGCCTAAAAAACTAAGTCCTAAATATGTAACCGCCAATATCGCTTCTCCCGACTCAAAAAGCCGTACCGTTTCCAAGCTAAACGTCGAAAAAGTCGTATATGCCCCTAAAAAGCCCGTTCCAATCGCAATCACCAAATCCGTATTCAAAATCGTCAACCGAAACAAATACGTCGTGAAAAACCCAAGCACCAAACACCCACTCAAATTCACAATCAACGTCCCAAGCGGAAAGTCAGCCCCCCAGAAAACACCGATTCCCATTCCAACAAAATACCGACACAGCGCTCCTGCCATTCCCGCAACGCCAATCATCAAAAACCGTTTCATCCGCTGAGCTCACCTCATTCCTGTTCACCCTGATAATATCATGACACACCAAAAAGAAGCAAACCATGCATCCACTGAAACATGGAATAAATCGCACGGCACTGCTACGATATTTCTGATATACTAGCCTTGTAGAGAAGTGAAAAGATGGTGGCCGACCTAATCGAAGGGTGGTGGTGCTTATGGAAATAGGTACTAAATCTGCAGAAAGGAAACGCCTAATGTCTGTTGCTGAAGCGATGACAGTTGCGCTCCAATTTGGTATGTTCATCATATCATTCTTGGGGTTCATACTTGTCCTCATCACAGCAATGAATAAAGACAAAAAATAACCATCTAACTCACTTTTTGGCGAGGAGATAGATGGCTATTATACACAATTTTTTAGCCATCGTCTTTTCAACGGCTCTACACTTGGAAGTCATGTTAGCGCATGGCTTCCTTTTCTACTTCATTCTAACACACACCCAAAAAATTTTCAATCCACGCAAAAAAACTCCCCATGAACGCGTCCACAAGGAGTTTTTCCACTATTTCATTTGTTTTCTAATTCCGTTAAACAGTAACAAACACGCAATTCCTTGGAAAATAAAGAACGCGCCGAGTATCAAAGCCACTGTTACTGCAACAATCGCTGAGCTAAACAACGAGATAATTGCAATTAAAGCACCGATAATACCGATAACCATGATGAAAATCCAGCCTTTTGAGCCTTTCACCGAGAATGCCATAATGATATTCAGAATTGCCGAAGCAAGTACCCAAATAACGAAAATAAGCACGATGAACTTTTCACCAATATTATTGTTAATCAGAATAATTAAACCTGCTAAGAACGATAACGCCCCATCCAAAAGGATCCAGTTCGAGATTTTTTAAAACCTTCCGACCTTTGAAATAAGAAATAATCTCGTTCAGACCGTTTAGTAATAATACAATTCCAATTACGAATGTGAAAGCCGCAAGCGACGTACTTGGATTAAATACAAACCAAAGTCCCAGCCCAATCATTACAAGTCCCATTACTAAAATAAAATACAAATAAAATTTACGCATGATTCCATTCCTCCCCTGATAGTATTGCAAAACCTTTGCTTTACTACTATACCCTAAGAATCACCGTTAAATCTACTTTTAAGCCAAACAATTTTTGCTCGAAAACAGAAAAAGCCAAGTAATCAAAAGACTACTCAGCTTGTTTTAATTACTTAGTACCTAGAAAAGGACCATACGTGTTGGCAAACGCATTATTATACGAAACGCCTGCACTGCTCTTACCAGCATCCCAGTTCGCGGACCAAGTCATGATCCCTTTAAGCGGAGTTCCCGCATTTTTCAACATATTAAAGGCATCGAAAACGTTTTGCGGATTAACCACATAACCGGTTGCCGCTGCATCGTTATTCGTCGGTAAACCAATAACTAGCTTGTCAGCCGGAATTTGTAGATAACCACGCGTACCATGAATTAACGAATCCGCCATGTAATAAATGAACTCTTTTTTCAGCGTATCATTGTTTTGCGCAATCCATTGGCTCGTTTCGTCAACCCAGACACCATCGCCACCTTGGTTGTAAAATTGAGGCGCGATATAGTCATAGTAACCACTTAGCGACGTAATATAGCTTTGATACGCAGCACCCGGTTTCAAATATGGGAATTCTGGAGCCATCGTAATCAGAAAGTTCTTACCTTCTGCGGCATAGTGATTTTTCACAATTTTAAGCGCCGCAGGAATCACCGTTTGGTTGTTTCCAGCCGTAATCGCGGTTTGCTCCAAATCAATATCTAATCCATCAAAACCATATGTTTCTACTTGGCGAATAATTTCATTAGCAAACGCTTGCTCGTCACCAGTTTGCAGTTGCACATGTCCATCCGCACCACCAAGCGCAAGCAACACGCTGCGTCCTTGTTTATTTAAAGCTCCAACTTGTGCGCGGAACTCGCTATCCGTTAACCCAACTGGCTTGAACGTCGGAATCCGATTGACGCCATCGCCCTTCATGAAGGAGACTGGAACCACATTATACGCCGCATTTACATCTTTTAACGCAATATCAGCCGAAGTCCCTTGCTTATAACCATCTTTTCCTGTGGATTTCCAACTATGCCAATAACCGACTAGAACCTGTTTGCCTTGAATGCTAGGCATTGGTGTTGCATCATCAACCGCAGCATGAGCCTGTGTTCCTCCCGTTAAAGAAACCCCAACTGCCACCGCCGCTGTCAAAACTCCGCCTGCTACCCATTTCTTCGTGTTCTTCCAATCTACCATTAGTAAATCCCCCTCATTGTTTACGCTTTCAATAAGCGTTTTTTTGCATTTTGTCATAATCCCTGACACTAAGCAAGTACCCTTGCCCTTTAGGAGTAAACCTCGGAAATAATTGGTTCAAACTATAAGGGGTCTATACCAATTTGGTAGATTTGATGGTCTTGTCAACGCTTTCACGACTGTCCGATTTGTTTAAATTCTAACAAAAATAAAATTGGGCTTTTTTTGAAATCAGACTTTTAGACAAATAAAAAAGAAGCCAGACGCATCCAGCTTCCTCAAGTGCAAACCGAAGTAATACACCGCAATTCATAGTTTTAAAGAGCATCAATATCTCTTTGTTCCCTCGCCTTAAGAAACGTGACAAACTTGGCGATATACTTGAATAATACATAGCCAAGCAACGCCCCAAATGTGTTACAAATAAGATCATCCACATCAAATGAGCGGTAGTTAAAGCCCAAAATTAAATTGATAGCCTCTTGAGTTAACTCGATAGTCAAGGAAAACAAAAATGAAATAAAGATAATTTTTTTTAAATCCGAATCCTGGCAGAATAATTGGCAGATAAAATCCAAACGGGAAAAATAAAGCTATGTTCGCCACTGGTTGATAAAAAGCACCCAGTACACCAACATAATCTATATCACCCATTGCGTCAATCCACGTCCTAAATGGAATCATATTATTAGACACGCCCTGCTTATATTTAATCATATCCAATATATATTCTTTTTGTACCGGTAACGGAAAAATAACGAGACAAATAGCTGTCATAATATAAAGTGCAAAAAATGAAATCATCATAAGTTCCCGATTTGTTTTTTTTATTTACTGTCTTCTTGTAAATAATTAGAGTACAGATGAATGTAACAATCATAATTAACAATGGAAAAATAAATTTCAACATAAGCTTCAGTAGCTAAAACTAGCTTTTCCACTAATATATTTACCATTTTGATTCTTCCAAAACTCTGCACAATAAGATTTGCCTTTAGTTACAGAATACGAAAACTTTTTATTCCCTGTTGGAGAAAAATAAGTTCCACCTTTGTAGATATCATTTAAAATTACTCGATGTTCAAATAATTTCACACTAAACGAACTATCTTTACCCCAATTACTCACACTCACACTTCCTGATAAGGTCCCTTTTGTCGCATTCATCTTACCGTTAACTGCGACCATATGCTTAAAATCATACGATACATTATTAACAGCCGCATAAGCTGTCAGCGGGACAAGTATACCCATAGAAAACACAACTGCAACGATACAATACTTCAAATTTTTAACCATTCCAAACAACTCCTTTTTCGTATAATCAAACAATACCACACATTATGTGTCGAATCAATTTAGATTTCCAACTCTATATGTCAAAAAGAACCGTTTTCCACCCTAGCACAAGCTAACATGGAAAACGGCTCTTTTCAAATTACAACTCTTTCCCGTTTGTCTCAATCACTTTCTTATACCAATAAAAACTATCTTTCGGAATCCGCGTCATCGGTGCATCGTCGGAAATATCACGATCGACATACACGAAACCGTAACGTTTTTGATAGCCGTTCAGCCAGCTCAGAAGATCCGTGAACGACCATGTGCAATAGCCGAGCATATCAACACCATCATCGATTGCCGCTTGAATAGCACTCACGTGTGAGCTCAAATAATCAATCCGATACGCATCATGCACTTCGCCATCCTCCAACTTATCAAACGCACCCAAGCCATTTTCTGTAATCAAAATTGGTAACTGGTAACGGCTATTAATCCGACGAAGCGCGATGTGGAGCCCATCAGGATCAATCGTCCAATCCCAGTCCGTAGTTTTCACATAAGGATTCTTCACTTTCTTATACAGACCTGGAATCCCAGTCTCCTCCGCCGTTCCTTTTTTACCAGTCGTGTTGAACGTATTGCTTTGACCGACACCATCCAGTGGATTATGAGCGGCCGTCGCCGATTGGTAATAGTTTAAGCCCATGAAATCAGGTTTCGCAGACGCAAGTAATTCCATATCACCAGGCTCAATCGTTGGCGCCAAATCGTTCTCTTCCAAGTAACGCCAAACCGCTTTTGGATACACGCCCCACGCATACATATCCATCCAAAAATAGCCGTTCAACTCTTCCGCATTTTCCGCAGCAAGCACGTTTTTCGGATCCGTATCAACTGGATAAAATGGTGTATATGCAAAACTCGGTCCAATTTTTCCATCCTTCACGATTTCATGGAACGCGTTGATAACACTAGCATTCGCCAAGTTCGCAATATGGTTCACCTGATACATCCTCTTGTCGTCCGTCACTTTCGGCGGATGAAGCGCCATCGAATAACCAAGCGACACAAAAATATTCTGCTCGTTCAAGGAAACCCAATACTTCACACGATCACCGTAACGCTTAAACAACGCCACCGAATAATTCGTGAAATCCTCCACCACTTGGCGCGATTCCCAGCCACCGTACTCATCCATCAACGCCTGCGGAATATCCCAATGATAAAGCGTCACAAGCGGCTCGATATCATACTTCAACAACTCATCGATAAGATCATCATAGAACTTCAATCCAGCCTCATTCACCTCCCCCTTACCAGTCGGGAAAATACGGCTCCAAGCAATCGAAAAACGGTACGCTTTCAAACCAGCATCCGCCATCAACTTCACGTCTTCCTTATAACGATGATAATGATCCACCGCCACATCACCATTCGTACCCTCATATGTCGTACCAGGAATCTTCACAAAATTGTCCCAAACAGAAGGCCCTTTGCCATCCGCGTCCCACGCACCCTCAATTTGATACGCTGCTGATGCCGAACCCCATAAAAAATCTTTCGGAAAAGCCGTATGTTGTTTATGCTCCATTATTAAAACCTCCATTTAGGTAAAATATATTCTTCTTCATTTTAAAGTATATTCTTTTAAATTGGTAGCAGAATGATTAATATTTCCCGGGAAATAATGAAAAACCCGTGCAGATTTGCAACCGGGTTTCACATTTTATGCTTTCACATCATCATATTTTTCAGGCTTACGCTCAAACTCAGCTTTCGCAAATGGGCATGTCGGCGTAATTTTCTTACCTTCCGCGCGCATTGTTTCTGCCACTTTCTCCACTAGCTTCGACGCAATCCCTTGACCACGAAGACTCTCATCAACGAAAGTGTGATCCAAAATAACAAGCGAATCCCCACTAGGAACCCACGTTACTTCCGCAATCAATTTTCCGTCCGCATCTTCCTTAAAAAAAACGATTTTCACCTTTCACAAATTCCATCATCATAACCTCCTATTTCACTTGATACTTCAGAGCACCACTCGGACAACGTTGTATGACTTCTTGAACCTTCTCAGGTGTTGCATTATCAGGAACTATCCACGGTTTACGACTCGTATCAAACACAGCAGGGTCACCCTTCACACATTCCGCTGCATGTTCACAAATCGCCGTATTAAAATAAACATCGATCTTTTCGCCTCGGTACTCACGATAACCCTTCTCTATCCAATCACTCATCAGCCGCACCTATCCTTCTAAAACATATTTATTAATCGCATGCGCCACGCCACTCTCTTCATTAGAAAGTGTGATAAAATCAGCCATCGCTTTAATTTTATCAATCGCATTTTCCATTGCAACGCCAACACCTGCGTATTCAATCATCGTCGAATCGTTTTCTTGATCACCGATACACATGACCTCACTCTGCTTAATTCCAAGCTTCTGTGCCAAACCATGAACCGCATTTCCCTTGCTTGCCTCAGGATTCAGAACCTCCAAGAAGAAAGGTGAACTCCGAACCAAGTTATACTTCTCGCCAAAGCTCGCTGGAATTTTCGCAATAGCTGGTGCTAAAATTTCTTCCTCATCAATAAACATCGCCTTGGAAACCATAATGTCCTCAGCAACCTCATTCATCGGCGTGTAAAACAACGGTGTATTCGTCAAATAAGACTCATAAACCGTGTACTTGCCAACATCACGATTCGGCGTATATAGATTACTCATATCATTGAAATGCATATGCAAACCAAGTTCGCGACTCATTTCATAAATATCCATAATGTTCGCATGATCGAGCGTCAAATGCGAAATAACTTCTTTTGTAAACGTATCTTGCACCATCGCACCGTTGAACGTAATCACGTAGTCACCTTCACGCTTTAACTCCAAGTCCGACAAATATTGCTGCACACCAGTAATTGGACGTCCAGTACACAAGACAATTTTGACACCTTTGGCCTTCGCTTTATGAATCGCGGCGTGAACCTCAGGCGTAATCTCATGTTTATCGTTGAGTAATGTTCCATCTATATCGATTGCTACTAGTTTTATCATTCATCTAAACTCCTTCAACTATACCCTCAAGATGAGCGGTATCATTTGCCGTAACTACGCGAAACTCGCCGTTTTCATAATCTACAACCGTGACACTCGTATTCAAAATATGCGGTGTTTCCGTACGATGCGTCTGTAAATCAGCCCCCTGCAAAGCAACGAATATCAATACCCGCAAAGCCATTCCGTGTGAAACGACCAAAATATTGCCCTCCGGTTGTTCCTCCAAAATCTGCTCCACCGCTTGCTTGGTGCGTTCCTTCACTTGATAGTAAGTCTCACCCTTGCTCACATTCGCCTCATACGTTGCCGGATTATCCAGCATCATCGCGTACTCTTCCCCATAATTCTCCGTAATATCGACAAAACGTTCGCCTTCCCAAATCCCAAAACTCATTTCGCGAAGGCCATCAAGCGTTTTTTACATCTATGTCTCGATCACCAATAATATACCCAGCTGTGTCTACCGTTCGCTTACTTGGGCTAGAATAAACAGCCGTAAAGTCCACATCTCGCAATGCTTCCCCAGTTGCAATCGCACCATTAATACCTTCTTCAATCAATGGCGAATCGCCCCAACCCTGCATTCTTCTAGCCAAGTTCCATTCCGTTTTACCATGACGTACAAAATAAAAAGTGCGTTTACCCAAAATATTGCCTCCTCATAATTAACTCTCCACTAAAATTGTACCACTGTTTCACGGAAAGTTAAATGAAGTTTCGCACTTTCAACCAATTCTCACATAGTTCCGGCCAGATTCTAGCTTCCTGATTATCCTTTGCCATCCCAAGCCCGTGCCTGCCCTGCTCAAATGTATGAACCGAGTGCGGAACATTATGCCTTCTAAGCGCCGCAGCAAAAATAAAACTATTGTCCACTGGCACCGCCTGATCCTCTTCCGTGTGCCACAAAAAGGTCGGTGGCGTGTGATTCGTCACGTGTAACTCATTAGAAAGTTCCAAAATCTGCTGCTTCGTCGGGGTTTCTCCCAGCAAATTATGCAAACTACCTTTGTGCGTCTGCGCTCGCATCGTGATCACTGGATACGCCAATATCAACACATCTGGTCGCGTACTATACTGATGCATCGGATCCTCTGCGTCAGGCTGCCCGTCCTCGACATGCGTCGCCAAAGTCGAAGCCAAATGTCCGCCAGCCGAAAAACCAATCGCGCCAATCCGGTTTGGATCAACGCCCCACTCTTCCGCACGATGCCGTACCATTCGAATCGCCCATTTTGCATCCTCTAAGGGAACTGGATGTTGGTGAGGTGCAACTCGATAATTCACAATAAATGCTGCAATCCCAATGCTGTTCAACCACTCTGCGACAGGCTTACCCTCACGCTCCGTCCGATTTCCATAGCCGCCACCTTGAAAAATCAACATTGCCGGAACATCATGCTTACTAGATACTAAAAATCGCTCTAAATTCGGACAATCCTTGTTGGCTATGCTTCATACCTGTTTTCCGTCATAATGCTTTCACCGCCTATTATTATGTTACCTCTATCATAATAGAAATAGTTGCTTTTTACCATTATTACTTATCACTATCAAGCTCCGTCAAATGTGCCTCAATATCTGCTCGACGCACTTCTAATGCGGGTGGCAACTCCACATACGTGCCGTGCTCCTTCGAAAAATCCGTCTTAAAGCCTGGTCCATCTGTCGCAAGCTCAATCAAAATCCCATTTTCCTCTCTGAAATAAAATGAGTGGAAATAATGTCGATCCACAAAACCAGAATTCGGATATCCTAAATCCTGAATATACGTCATCCATTCACGCAACTCATCGTCATCTGCCACACGAAATGCCACATGATGCACACTGCCAATTCCCTCAACAGCATGCGGATCTTTGAAATTAGCCTCCAACTGAACCTCCGCGCCCGAGCCACCTTCACCAACTTGGAATACAGTAACTAGGCGCTCATCGTCCTCATACGCACCAACCCGATGGAATCCTAGAATCTTCGTCAATACACGATCCGTTTTCTCTTTTTTCAATGTCGAGAATAAAACCGGCCCAAGCCCAGTAATCGCAAATTCAACAGGAACCGGACTATCCTGCCACGGATTCCCTCCAGCAACGCCTTTATTACGTTGGTCAGAAATAAGTTGAATCCTTAGTCCATCCACATCTTCAAAGTCCAAAACCTTGCGATCAAACTGCTCATAAACACCATCATGTTTCACGTGAAACAATGTTAAACGCTCTTCCCAGTAAGCCAGTGCCACATCATTTGGCACGCGTAGCCCCATTCGTGCAATCGAATTATATCCCTTACTTCCACGATTCGCTCGCGGAATTTCAAAAAAAGTAACCGTTGTGCCCGGATTTCCAATCTCATCCGCATAATACAAATGATACGTATATGGATCATCTTGATTCACCGTTTTCTTCACCAATCGTAATCCCAAAACCTTCGTATAAAAATCAAAATTAGCCCGTGCATTCTCCGTTATAATCGAAATATGATGTATTCCTCTCAATTCCATTTCGCCACTCCTCACTAATCATCTAATTTTTTAAGCAAAGCAAGTAATTGTTTCTGTTCCTCACGTGTTAACTTGTCGAATTGCTCCTGCTGAAATGCCTCTTGCATTGGAACGTTCTCCATATAACACGCCTTGCCCTGCTCCGTTAACGCAATGTATTTCTCCTTGCCTTGTTTCCGTCTACAAATCAAACCCTGCTCTTCCAATTTCACAAGCAATTGCGTGATATTTCCTTTTGTCACCACAAGCCTGTCTGCCAGCGATTTCTGTGTGCTCTCATCTTCCAAACCAATTTGAGCAATCACGTCAAACTGTGCCATCGAGAGATTCGCTTTTTTGAGATTTTGGTTGGTTAATTTAATATTGCGGTTATAAAATCTGCTGAGTCTAAACCAAAGCAATACGCCTAACCGTTGCTCTTTTTTCACCAAGGGAATCCCCTCCTCTTTATCAGTTTAGTTCTAAACTATAAAAAAAGCAACTATTTACTCTTTATCCACGATTCTCTCCAAATATGTAATGACGGACTCCGCACGTTTCGCATCCCAAACTCCGCACATAGCCCCATACCACATGCCATCCAATGCCACACTGAGCAAATCTGCGCGCACGACACCAATCTCGGGAGCCATTTTCTCCAGTTCTCGATTATACACATCGCGCCAAACCGCTGTTGCCTCTTCATTCGAAACGAGAACCTCCATCGAAGCCGCGTGCACCTTAATCAACTCAGAATCATTTAATTGACGCAAATTCCCCTTCAAAAAAGCATGCACGTGACGCAAAGCATCATTTTCAGGTATTTTTTCGAATTCCTCAGCAATCGTTTGCTCATATTCATCCACTGTGAAATGCGTCAAAGCCATCATTAAATCTTGTTTGTTTTTAAAATGATAGAAGATGGCAGGTTTTGTGATGCCGACTTTTTCAGCGATTTTAGCCAAGCTTAGCTGATGAATACCATCTTCCTGAATTACCTGTATTGCTGCATCAATTAGTTCCTGTCTCTTCATTTCAAACCCTGCTTTCCGTTGCGCTATTACGTTTAATGTAACGCAAACGCCATCGTTAATCAAGGCAAAAAAGAGATTGGCCTCAAAACAAGCCAACCTCTTTTCCAATTTACGCTAAATCTTCACCATTTGTCTCAATCACTTTCTTATACCAGAAGAATGAATCTTTACGCGATCGTGCAAGCGTGCCATTTCCATCATCATCTTGATCCACATAAATGAAGCCATAACGTTTGGACATTTCACTGGTGGATGCGCTGATAAGATCGATTGGACCCCAGCTTGTATAGCCAATTAAATCAACGCCGTCCGCAATCGCTTCTGCCATCTGCTCGATATGTTGACGCAAATAATCAATACGGTATGGATCATGGATCGCGCCGTCCGCCTCAACCGTGTCATACGCGCCCAAACCATTTTCCACGATGAAAAGTGGCACTCTATAGCGATCATATAGCCCGTTCAGCGCCACACGCAAGCCCTTAGGATCGATTTGCCAGCCCCAATCAGAGCTTTCCAAGTATTCATTTTTCACGCCACCCATAAAGTTTCCGCCCGTTTGATCTCGGTTTGGATCTGCTGAAACGGATAACGTCATGTAATAACTAAACGACAAGTAGTCCACAGGATAATCTTTCAAAAGCTCCAAATCGCCGTTCTCCATTTTGATTGTAATGTCATTTTCCGCGAAGTAGCGTTTGATGAAGCCAGGATAGTAACCGCCAACTTGAACATCCGTGAAGAACAAGTTCATTTGATTTTGATGCTGAGCAAGCAAGATATCGTCCGGATTATTCGTCGCAGGATACGTTTCCATCCGCGCCAACATACAACCGATTTCGAAATCCGGATTAATCTCATGACCTAATTTGACAACCTTCGAACTCGCAACGAATTGATGGTGCGCCGCTTGGTAAGCAACTTCCAGCGGGTTCTCCACGCGATCCACGACCACGCCACCGCCAGTGTACGGGCTAATCGCGATGATATTAATCTCATTGAATGTCAGCCAATACTTCACTTTATCCTTGTAACGCGTCATCACCGTTTCCGCATAACGCACATAATGATCAATAACCTCGCGGCTCGCCCAACCATTGTATTTCTGCGTCAAACCAAGCGGCGTCTCATAATGCGATAACGTCACAAGCGGCTCAATACCATACTTCACCAACTCATCAATCACATTATCATAAAATTTCAAGCCAGCCTCATTCGGCGTTAAATCATCACCATTCGGGAAAATCCGCGCCCAATTAAACGACAAACGAAACGTCTTGAATCCCATTTCCGCAAACAACGCGATATCCTCTTTATAACGATGGTAAAAATCGACCCCATCACGCTTCGGAAAACGAGCCTTCGATTTCCCCGCCAAAATTTCCTCAATTTCAGCCGAAGTCACATCCAGCGCATGCCCATTCCCGCGCTCCTCTTTCGGAACAAATCTCACCATATCAGCCGTTGAAAGGCCTTTACCATCTAAATCAAAGCCGCCCTCAACCTGGTTCGCAGCCGTTGCGCCACCCCATAAAAATCCTTCTGGAAATTGCTTTTTGATCTCAGTCATTTGTTTATTCGCTCCTCTCGATCTTGTTTACATTTTTAGTATACAGCATGTAATGCATTACAGAGCAAGGGAAATGTGAACAGAACTTTCATATTTAGCATTATTTTAATTTCTTCTCACGAAACGCTTGTTGCAGCTCCTTAAACATGAGATATCCATCTGTTTCCAAATAGGGAATCGGGAGTATTGAATTTATGCCAATAAAAATACTAAATACTTTTATAAATAGATGATCATACCCTATTAAAATACCCATGATAATATTTACAACCGCTGGCATCAGTAAAATAAGACTCTTTTTGAATAGATTCCAATTCTTCCTCTCTTCAAACGAGACAGAACAATTGATAATAATAGGTGAAATAGCCACTTTTTTCATTTTAATAAAAAAGAAATTCCCAATCACAACTCTATCTATTTTTCCACCAAAGAGAATAACAAAAAGTATATGGATGCATTCGTGTAAGACAAGAACAATCACCCAGCTTTTATAAATTTCTAGAAGCATTCTTTTTATCCCTATAGTTCATCAAAAATAATGTTGCCATAAACATCACTAACGAAATCCCAAGTGTAGGAAGCAACATAATAAATCCAGCCTTGCCACCTATAATAAGCTGATTCCATATCAAACAGATTGGTACACTCAACATGTAATCTATCATTAAAATCAAGTAAAGCATCCTCTTATTCTTGCTCGGTCTAAAATTCAAATTAGACATATCGTTTACGAATCCGCTAACTAAATTAAAAGATTTTCGCCCAAAGGTTAAAATCAATGCTGATATAATGACAGATAGAATAACTGATACTGAAATTATAAGCGTTAGTTTTTCTTTGTATAATGATAATTGAATAGCCTGATCAACATAATTGGATGCATATTGATAACTTGGACCATGTACTTCTAAATAATTTAACAATTCTAGTGGTTTATTTGTTTTTGTTTCTATAAAAATATTTGAAAAATTAGGCTCCTCGTATCCCTGCTTCTTCAGAGTAGCCAACATTTCATTTAATTGAGATGCATTTTCATTCGCTACCGTCGTTGCCCCATACTGCTGCATTTGATTCGAATAAGAAATCGCAGCTACTGGTGAATTGACAATTCCAACAATCTTAAACGGAACTCCTTGTATCACTACTCGTTCCCCGATAACTGACTCTTCCTCACTTGAACCATAGTTGAAAAACTTTTCTAATTGTGCAAATGATAGCGCGATTTCTTTTTCACCATCCTTAGGTAAACGCCCCTTAATCAACTTCGCACTGGCAACAGGAAAAGAGTTTTTATAATTAGGCGAACTTGTTACTATTTCTGGAAGCGACAGCAACTCGAGCTGTGAGTTATCCATTTTTAGCTCGTTTATATAACTTTGATTGATTATATAAATTTGATTGATATACTCTTTTTTGTATAAATCTGTTAGCTCATCTACTGAAAGATAGTTTGGCTTTTGAAACTTTTCTGCTGCCTCACTAGCTGTCATCACCGTATCAAAATATCTAGAGTGATTTTCACCAATATCTAACATCTCAAAATAAGTATCACTTGCCAGTTCGTTTTCCATAGGAACTGAATATAAGATAGTATTGGAAACGATAATAGTCAACAAGCTTGTCAAAACAAGAATAAAAAACAACATCAGCATATTGAATTTTGATTTAAGCAGATATAGGAATATTTTTCTTTTCAATACAAATTTCTTTTTTTTGCGCCTCAACATAAGCCTCTTCTAGTTCAATTAACGGTGAAACTTCTGCTTGCCCTTGATCGATGAAAATCGTTTTATCTGAGAATTTGTCCAATCGTTTATCATGACTAACTAAAAAAATAATTTTACTTTTCGATAACTCATTTAATACATCAGACAAAATTTCTGTCGAACGATTATCTAAATTATTCGTTGGTTCATCTAAAATAAGTATTTCTGTATCTAGTGATAAAGTACGAACTAGTTCTATTTTAACGAACTCACCACCACTTAATTCTTGAATATCTTTATCCAAATGGTACACGTCGATAGAAAAAAGATTACAATACTTCTCTACTAGTTGGGAATTTATTTCAGGAAAAGCTAAATATTTTCTTGCTGTTGTTTTGTATTTCCAATTTTTTTTGGGCAAAGTAAGCAATGTCTTGGGATTGGGCTTGCTTATTTTTTAATTCATTTTCAATAAAGGTTGTTTTCCCTCCACCATTGCTTCCAGTAATCATATAGATTCCTGGCTTTCTTATCGAAAAAATGCTAAATGCTTTTGTTGTACTCATAGGTTCACCTTTCTAATGCTATATTTAACAGTTTTAGGGATTAATATATAGGCAATAATATAAAATATTGTCGCCACGCCTATAATAGTTGTAATAAGAAAAGAGTGCGTTAATACCCACATAACACCCATATCAATTACTAAAATAGCGACAGAAAACAGTTTAAAATTTGCAACCGCATATGTCTTTTTCCTGAATTTCACTATATCTTTTTCATCGTATCCATAAAAAGCCAAAGTGCTATAACTATTTCTATAGTTGGCCTCATACATATACAGTAAGATGAATAATACTAACAATAGTAAACCTATAAAAAGCAGTACTTTTTTTTATTAACGCAAGAGAGCTACTATACTGATTAACCTCTGCATTTAATACTTCTGGTTCATAGCCTTTAATCAGCATTTTTTTTTGCATATAATTTATTCACTGCTAAAAAGTCATAAAACGAGTCGTCTTCCTTTAACTCCACTTGAGCCTCAGTTAACAGCGTATTATCCTGCCTAATTTCAGATAGAACTTTTGAATATAGTATGGGACTAAACTCCATCTCCATTTGGTTATCTAAAGTTTTATTATACTTAATGTCATATCCTAAGGTTTTTACTTCAGTTAAAGTCTCATCTGCTAACAGCGAATTGTCTGGTACATATAGTGACGGACTTTCGTTATCTTGAAAATAACTCCCATCATCTACAATTAATTCCACATCATCACTAAGTTTTAAGTCGCGCCTTAACTTATCGATCATTAGCGCCTTAATATCCATAAATTCTTTAGACTCCGGATTGTATAGCTCCAAGAAAAATATGTTTTTATATGTATTACTCTTTAATTTTATCGCTTGTTCGAGATACTCATCTTCATTGATGCGTTTTTCTTCGCTAAAAAATTGGCTTTTTATTAAATTTAGTCGCTGATTGCACAAGTAGCGTATTAATAGACTCATTATTATCGTATAAAGAAGCATCACTGCTATACAACGTAGCCAGCTGATATGTTCCCTTCTTACTAGTAGGTTTTGTTTCTTCATTATTTGTCATGATTAATATTCCCAAGCAAATGGCAAATAGTGTGGTACACAAAAGATAAAACACATAAAGAAAATATGTTTTTCTTGGTTTTAATTTAATTTCGCGTTTTAGACTATCCTCTTTATCAAAGTTAATTCCGCCAATAATAAGTTCTTCAGCCTCATTGTAAACTTTACCATTATTAATAGTAAGTCTTTTTTCATATTCTGTGAATCGATCATCATGCGTTATTAAAAGTACTTTCTTCCTTCGTGCCACTTGATAAATCATTTGCTTTACTTTTTCAAAAATAATGATATCTAAATCATTGGATGGTTCATCAAGAATAAGAACCTCTTGTTCTGATAAAACTACCCTCAACAAATTAACTAATCTTTTTTCGCCACCACTCAAATATTTACTTTTTTTGGTGAGCAAATAATCTAATTTATAACTTTTCAAAAAATTAATAACCATTTCTTCTGAAAGTACATTCATTGTAATATTAGTTAAAACAGTTTCTTGCTCCAATATTTGATTATCGTCTTGTTTCATCATGCAACATATATTTCTGTTCTCTTTCAATATCCCTTTTGCTAATGTAGTTTTCCCTGCTCCATTTTTCCCACTAAGTATATATACACCATTATGAATGATATGCAATTTTATTATCCCTCTTTTTAGTTTAGATGAATGAAAAGCTCTGCTGAGATTTTTAAAGCACGAATAAATCTATAAGCATCTGAGATTTCACATTTTTATTAGTATTTTTCATCAATTTGTATGAATATTTGTCTTTTCCATTTGTAGAATGTGCAAAAAACTCGCCGTAATAAGTATTATTTTTTGTGGTGTAACCATTATTGTATTCCAGGATATAATTCCCATTATTTTTCTTGTAATATATACTATACCTTGTTTTTGCCGTTCCAGATTTTTGATTTACCCCATAGTATACTTTACCGCTAGTCCAATGTTTTTTAGTTTCAATGGCTGAGGCACTCTGATTTTTCTGATACGTATTACTCCATTGATAACTGGCATCAACTCCCCGAACAGTGTACCTTGCTTGTATAGTCGAAACTGCCAAGGATGCTATTGCCACAACCAAGCTAGCAACTGCAAGTATTACTACCCAAGTTACTTTCGTTTTCCTCAAATTAACTCCCCCTATATTCTCGCTCTCCACCCATCTGTGAAAATCGTAACATAATAAATTGGTTAATGCAACATAATTTTGGATAATACTTCTTTTCTACATGTATCAACTATATTTCACACAAAAAGCACCCTATCTAAGACAGGATGCTCCTTTTCGAACCTTATTAAACTAAATCACTGCCATTACTCTCAATCACTTTTTTATACCAATGGAACGATTTCTTCTTAGAACGATCAAGCGTCCCTTTCCCTTCATTATCGCGGTCAACATAGATGAAACCGTAACGCTTCTTCATCTCGCCAGAACCAGCGCTGACAAGGTCGATACAACCCCACGGCGTATAGCCAATCAAATCAACACCGTCCTCGATCGCCTCTCCCATTTCGCGCACGTGCTCCCGCATGTAATCAATCCGGTAATCATCGTTAATCGAGCCATCAGCCTCAACCGTATCCACTGCACCAAGACCATTTTCCACGACAAAAAGTGGTTTTTGATAACGATCGTAAATCGCATTCATCGTAATACGCAGACCAAGTGGATCGATTTGCCAGCCCCACTCGCTCGCTTCCAAATTCGGATTACGCAATGTCGCAAAAACGTTGCCCTCGGTCTCTTTCATCACTTCAGGATCCGCACTTGTCAGACGAGAAGAATAATAACTAAACGCCACATAGTCCACCGTATGATTTTTCAGAACGTCCAAATCGCCGTCTTCCATCACTAAGTTAATGTTGTGCTCCTTGAAGAAACGCTTGCTATAGCTTGGATAGTAGCCGCGCGCCTGCACATCAATGAAGAAATAACCCTCACGATCCGCTTGCATGGCTTTCCAAACATCTTTCGGGTCACACGAGAATGCATACGTCGAACCAGCCGCCAACATACAACCAACCTGGTTTTCCGAATCAACCTCATGCGCCAATTTCGTCGCCATCGCAGAAGCCACCAACTGGTGATGCGCCGCTTGATACTTCGCCTCTTCCGGATTCGCTTCCCCATTCACGTCCATGCCACCACCGAAAAACGGCAGATGCAAAATCATATTAATCTCGTTAAACGTCATCCAATACTTCACTTTTCCTTTATAACGATTAAAAATAACCTCACAGAAATTCATATAAAAATCGATACATTTGCGATTCTTCCAGCCACCATAATTTTTGAAAAGCTCCACCGGCGTGTCAAAATGATTAATCGTCACGACAGGCTCAATGCCATATTTCGCACACTCATCAAAAACGCGATCATAAAACTCAAGGCCCGCCTCATTCGGTGTCGCATCATCGCCATTTGGGAAAATACGCGGCCAGCTAATCGACAAACGGAACGACTTGAATCCCATTTCCGCAAACAACGCAATATCCTCTTTATAACGGTGATAAAAATCGATCGACTCATGGCTCGGATAATAATCATATTTCGTTTCCAGCGCTTTCGTCGGATTCATAACCGCATCCCAACGCCCTCCTTCAACAGACGGCAAAACATCGACAGGCGACAAGCCCTTGCCATCCTCTAAATACGCGCCCTCACATTGATTGGCAGCAACCGCGCCGCCCCATAAAAATCCTTCTGGAAATGGTGATTTTGTCATAATAATTTCTCTCCTCTTGTTTATAAATTAGGTAACTCTATAGCTGCATCCTTATCCAATATAACCGTAATTGACGGATGCAATTGTAAAATGGAAGATGGCACAGCGTTCGTTACTTCGCCGAAAAAGGCTTTTTTCACGATTTCCGCTTTATGCTTCCCATTCGCAAACATAATAATATTTTTCGCCTGCATCACCGCTTTTGGCCCCATTGTTACATAAAAATCCGGAACCTTCGACGCATCTCCGCCAACCTCACCAAGCAAAATCTCTTTCATCTCAGGCGTCGTTGGAACCGCAACCGTCTCATCATGAACGTCCGTCGTATCCGGCAAATTCCCACAAAAATGTCCGTCTGCGCCAATACCAAGCAGCATCACATCAAGCCCGCCGTCCGCTTTCAACCTCGCGTCATGCGTCTCATAATTCGTTTCATCCAACACATGAATCTGCTCCGTCGGAATCCCCGCTGGCGTGAAAAACGACTTCGCCAAATTACTAATCGTCACACCCGGCTCACCAGTCCCTTTGAGCGGGATCTCATCAAAATTGTAATAATGCACATTATCAAAATATGATTTCCCTTTCACCTGCGGAACAAGTTGCTCATACATCCGAAGTGGCGTATTCCCAGCCGTAATCGACATATTGACGCGGCGATCCTGATACATATAGCCCAATAAATGTTGTCCTGCAACCGTACTCATTTCTTCATACGAATCTGTGATAATAAATTTCAAAAAATCAGCTCCCAATCTTTATCTATATTTTATAACCTAAAATAAGTGTAAACTGTGTAATGCATTGCAGGTCAAGCGAAAAGCTGAAAGAGCCCGTTTTAACTCCGAAAAAAATTTTAAACAGGCGCAGTGAAAACCCGTTCTTGGTTTTTGTGGAGGCTGTGTAAATTTCGAGGAGTTGGCTCTTGAAGCTGGATCAAGCGAAAAGCTGTGCGTGCCTGTTAGACTCGACAGAAATTGTTAGAGAGCGCAGTGAAAACCATCTTTTGGTTTTTGCGGAGGTCACGAAATTTCCGAGAGTCTGGCGCGTGAAGTTGGATCCGACAAAAACAACCCAAACCAATAACAATCCTGAGCACGCAAAAAATACGTCTCACGCTTGCCATCAATTCAGGTTATGCCTGGTCGCACCAGTAGCAATCCATCATTCGATCGTCATCCTTATTCATTTGTCCGATTCCGCTCCGTCACCCGATGAATATGAAGCGTCAAATACACCCGTTCATCCTTCGTAAGCGTTGCGTGATGCGCCTTTTGCAAATACGCATCAATTTTCCCCGTACACGCAAAGCTCTCCGGATATTTCACCTGCACCTGATCAAACAGGAAATCATCGCCAGAATCCACAATCTCATTCCGCAAAAGCCGCTGCGCAAAATACTGCAAATGCGTCACAAAACGCGTATAATTCAGCGACGACTCATCCAACACCACATTAAAATGATACGTCACAATGTTCAGCACATCCTGCACAACCTGCGTCATATCAACCGTCGTCTTCATCGCCTGACCATCCGTCCGCGCATTCACAATATGAAGCGCAATAAACCCAGCCTCATCCTCACCAAGCTGAATCCCGAGCCGCTCCTTAATAATCTCCAGCGCCTTCAGACCAATCTTAAATTCATCCTTGTAAAACTTCTTAATTTCCCACAACATCACATTGCGGATCGACATACCTTTTTCATGGCGCGTAATCGCAAAACTAATATGATCCGTGAGCGTTAAATACACATTATCACTAATTTTCGCATCAAAAGTTTCCTTCGCATAATTCACAATCTCATCCGCTATTTCCAAATGAATCGCAGGAATTTCGCCAAGTAAATCCATCAATTTCTCAGACAATTCGTCCGTTTCCAAAACAAAAACCTTCTCAATCACCGCATCATCAATAATATCATCCATCTTCTTCTGGAATCCAACACCCTTGCCCATTATAACGAGCTCATGTCCCTGCTCATTCACCGCCAGAGCAACATTATTATTAATCGCTTTAATAATCTTCATAGAAGCCTCCTCGCTTTCATGGACGAAAAAAATACCAATATCACACGAACCCACACGTACTCCAATACGTGCTCCCCCGTCGATGTTGGTAATGCCTGATCGAATCAGTAACAACCCTTTTCCTATGCCTAAGTATAGCACCCTTTCGAAAGCGCTGTCAACGGAATTTTGCAAATTTATTCGAAGCTTTCCGTCTTACTGTATAAATACGCCAATTCCATCATCGACTTCCTTACAATCTCTTCCATAGCAACACATTTCACCGCTTCCTCTTTCGGAATAATCCGCCCAATTCGCAGCCATTTTTCCGAATTTTCCAAGAGCGCATGAACCGGCTCCGGGTCCTCCAAATAATCCGCCAACGCCACAAAATTATCCGGCTCATCCTCATACGACGTCCAAACCCAATACTCCCGCACATCGATCCCCAACTCCCGAATCCACTCCGGCAAAAACGCCACCCATTTCGCGTGATCCTTATAACTCGTCACCGAATCCGAACTCCGATACGCATGCCACTCCAAATAAATCCGAAAATTATTCTTGTTCAGCAAAATCGCCACCATACTCGCTGAATCCTGCCGCGACAGCCCCTTATAAAACGCCCAAAAATGCGACCGAACCTGCCACCCATTCGTCCAACTCTCCACTTTCGGCTTCCCAAAGCCAACCGTTTCCCGCTGACACAACGCCACAAATTCCTTCCAAACATCCCACCTAGCCTTATATTCCGCCTTCACACCCTCCACCAGCGTCGGCGTAAACTCCTTCATTTGCCGAAACTGAAAATAATCCCGATCAAAAAGCGCAAAATCTTCCTCATAAAATCGCACGATGTACCACTCCTTTTTGCAAGTATCTACTATATTATAATTATACACTATTTTACCGCCGATACGACAGACTAAAAAGGCTTGCGATGAGAGCAAGCCTTGCAGTCATGACAATATTTTCACTCCGAATATGGCGAGTATCAAGATCACCGAACATGCCATTTGAACTGGAAACAACAAATATACCGCTGTTATAAACAAACGATGGAGTCGCTTATATCTCTCATATCGAGATGAGATTGCAATAGAAAAAGTAAGTATTCCCAGCAAAATTGCTACTATGCTGTTAAGATATAGTATGTTGTCCCTTCTAAATCACCTCAAAAACTGTACATCCATTCCCACTATCACTCCTGCATTCTCGTAATATCAATATACATAAGCTCTTTTTCGTCCAACTTATCCTAATAGATTTGATAAGAGTAGTACTATTGCGATTACTGTAGCCATTACTAACAGCAGTTTACCAGTGTAACGATATTTTTTATTCTGCTTGTATTTGCTCTGTAAAAAAAAAGAAACTACTCAAAGCTAAAACTGATATCAACATCGGCACAAAGTTTATAAAACTCATTTCACTTACCTTGTGGGCTTGTCTTATATACAGCTGCCCACGTCACACTTAAAATGATACCTCGATTAGTTTTGGCATTGGTCTGACTTACACTATTGGATATAGACCCCCAATACGATGCATTCAGACCTAGAAATGCCGTTGCTGGGAATAAAGCTAAATATGACGTTGCCACGACTCCATAACCTGCTCCTCTTGATATTCTTCCAAACGCACTTGCCGCAGCAGTTGCTTTACTCTTAGAATAGTAATAACTTATTCCCCACCATTTAACAACAACCTTATTCTGATTTGCTTGAAGCAAGTTGCTAATACTCGTCACAACTCCATCATCTTCAATAATCGCCTTATTTTGTGCCACATCCGCATTAATCTGCTCAACCCCAGTTTTCATCGCTTGAACAGTCTCTGCACCATACTCGGATTCCAATTTTTTTTGGTATTGGAGCCACATCAAAATAGCCATCCTTCACGCTAACATAGGGATCCATATCGTCAACGAGATTGGCAAAAGCTTGTTCCGAAGCATCATCTTCCGTCACACTAATATTCTCATTCTGATGAAGCGCGATAGTTTCACCATTTACATCATATGCAGTCACACGCGTGTAATAATCTGTACTAATTGGCAGACTCGGATTATTTAGTTGATAAACCGGACTTGGGTCAGCCGCAACTTCGACTCCTAATCCATCACTGTGAAGCCCCTTCTTACCGCGAGTAACCTCTTCTCTGCTAGGCCAAATCCCTTTTTCAAGCGAACTCCAATCTAGCTCATTTTTGACATCATAAGGATAGTAGAGCTTTCCGTCAAATACCCAAACCTTGTACCCCATGGCCTGATCTACTGCATCCCAAGTGGCACTCAAAACACCAGAGTTTTCATCCACTTTAGGCGCTACCATATTCACATTATCAATATCAGCAAAGGGCATCATTGGTGATATAATATCAGAAGGTGCTGAGTCTCCATCTGGATACACGGCAATAATACGCACAAAATGTGTCAATCTTGAGCTGTAATCTGTTTTTTTTCGTTGCTTTATAAGCATTTTGATATGTTCTTGAAGGATCCAAAGCTAAATCTGTACCCTTACCATCAGTGTGTAACAAGTACTTATCTGCGCTAGTCTCACTTGCAGTCGGCCATACTCCCTGCCCCTTCGTTGACCAGTTTAAAACATTTCCTACATCAATAAAATCATACGTAACTCCATTAAATAAACCCACTTTATATCCAATAGCTCCCGTCAACGCTTGCCATCTAATATCAAGGTATCCTTTATTTGAACTACCTTCCAAAGCATAACTCTTAGCAATTGGTACTGTCATTTTTTCTGAACTTGTCGCAGTGGCCTTTAATAACCGTGCAAATTGACCTTCTGGAAAATCTTGTTCTACTGGCGCCACATTGACAACCCTAGTTGGCAATTCTTGTTCGCTTGCTCTTACCACTTCATTTGGAGGAATTGTCGATATTATCAAACATAGCGACACCAAAACCAAAACAGCTTTCATTACTCTTTTTTTCATCTCTCTATCTCCCTTACCCTTAAATTGAGCAAGACCACTCAACCTCAAAACAGCCTTACCAAACTCAGCATATCAAAAATAAACTCCAAATAAATACAATACTTCCCCTCTCGAAGGACTATTACGACATATTTTTTACAATTTCGTCACATTTAATAAAAAACCTAAGCATGATAAGCCTCAGAATATCCAGCTCCATCAAACTTAGGTCCATGCATCATTTTTCAATCCTTTTTAAAAACTCCCAAAACAAACCGAACCGTTTCCTCCATCACATCTTCCGCTTGAGGCGCGTCCCCAATCTTGTCGATAAACGCATGAATCATCCCATTATATTGGATATATTCCGTCGCCACGCCATTTTCACGTAATTTCGCTACTAAAACCTCATTTTGCAACCGCAACGGATCAAACTCGCCCACAGCAAGCAGCGTTGGTGGAAGTTCTGCTAAGCGCTCCAAATAAATCGGCGACACAAAAGGATTTTTCGTATTCTCCTGATTTTCCAAATACATCTCATCCACTTTGAAATCCAATCCGCCAAATCCAGCAACATAGCCCGCAACGAGCTCTGCATCAGCCTTTGCACCTAAACGCGTCGCATCCCAAAGCTCACCTTGCCCATCGATTCCCCGCGCAACCGTCGGATAAAGCAGTACCTGCGCGCCAATATAATTCGTTCCAAACGCCCGGTCCAACAAACTTACAGCGATGCTCAAATTCCCGCCAGCCGAATCACCAGCGACTGCAATTTTCTCCTTCAAAATTCCCAACTTCTCCGCATTCCGATACACCCATTTCATCGCACGATACGAATCAAGCAACCCGTCCGGATACGGTTTTTCAGGAGCCAGCGAATAATCCACCGAAACCACCACAATATCCCCTTTATCAGCCAACGTTCGGCATGGATGCTCCACATTATCCAGCGATCCACCGAAAAATCCGCCACCGTGGAAAAAGACAATAGCCGGCACAGCCTGCTTTAACGACGACTTCCGATAAATCCGCACAGGAATATTACCATCCGCAACGTCATTCTCTATCGACAACGGATTCACCGATATATCCCTGCTCGGCCATCCCATACTCGCCCGTAATGCTTCAATCGACACCACTTGATCCTGCTCGGCAGGCGCTTCTTTCGGCATTAACTCCCGCTTTGTCGCCTCATCCAAATACCCCGATTCCTGCAAACCAGGAACAAACTTCACCCATTTCTCCGCATTCCCAGCCTTCGTTTTCAACAATTCCTTCGCCTCTTGATAATCCACCTTACATCTCCTCCTTCACGTGTTTTCTCGCTTCCAATTCCCGCGTCATGACATCGTTCACTTTGTCCAAATTGTAGAACATCATCACTCCCGCCGCCAAAATAACACCGATAATTGGAACCCAAATATAGCTCCATTCAATCGCCATCAAAGCCGAAGCACTCTGCGTTTGATTTGGCACATAACCACCAGCCGACAACAGCCAACCAGAGATCGCACCCCCGACACCCATCCCAATTTTAACGCCCATCGTCGGTGCCGAAGGCAAGAACCCTTGCGCCCGAATCCCCGTTTTCCATTCTCCATAATCCACCGTATCCGCCACCATCGTGAACAAAACCGGCTGAATCAATCCGAGTCCCAAAACCCCAACGATCGCTCCCGTAAACAGCAAGATCACCGAATCATTTCCACTCGAAATCCAAACAACCAACTGCCCCAATCCAAAAATCCCCAAACCAACCAACATCATCGCCCGTTTCGTAAAAATCGAAGCCAATTTCGGAACACAAATCGTTGCCACAATACTCAGCGTCGAAACCCCTAATATCGCCGCCGCTAAATCCGGCCGCCCAAAATTATACGTCATATAATACATCGTCGACTGCATCTTGATTGTGAACACCAAGAAATATATGAATGCAAAAATCACCATCGCAATCCACGGTTTATTTTTCCGCATCACAAGCAATAAATCCTTGAATTCAATTTTCTCCTTATCAGAAATCGAGCCCACTTTTTCACGCACATTTTTAAAAGCAATAAAGAAGAAAATGCCCGCAAAAATGGCCAAGATAACGACCGTCCAAAAGAAACCTTTCTGCTTATCGCCCTGTCCCAGCAAATCGACCATTGGCAAAACACAAATACTCACAACCGCACTACCAATCGCCGCAAAAATCATGCGCACCGTCACAATCACCGTTCGCTCTTTCGGACTACTCGACAAACTAGGCAAAATCGAAGTAACCGGAACATTAATCGCCGAGTACAGAAAACTAAGCATCATATACGTTATGTACGCGTACACAATTTTACCCGTCAAACTCAAATCCGGCGTCGTAAACGTCAGCACGAAAACAACCGCAAGAGGTATCGCCAGCCACAGGAAATAAGGCCTTGATTTCCCCCATCGCGTATTCGTCCGATCAATCAAAATACCGAAAACAGGGCCATCAAACGCATCAATACACCGCGTAACTAGAAAAAGCGTTCCCACCGTCGCTGCCCCAATCCCAAAAACATCCGTATAAAAATAAATCAAATACGTGCTAATCATCGCAAACACAAAATTCGATGCCGTATCACTCAAACCATAGCTGATTCTTTCCTTCCACGACGTTTGTTTATCAAACATGCTGTCTCCTCCTCAAACTCAAAATGAAAGCGCCTTCTTCACTTCTTATTTTAGAGGATAAATCAGCCTGTAACCCGTCTTTTTTTAGTCATTATACCGTCAAATTATGATTTTTCCCTTGCACTCGATATTTATTAGGTGTCATTTTATACACTTTTTTGAAAACCCGCGTAAACGACTTGTCATTCGGAAACCCACAAGAATGCGCAATATAACTAATCGTTTTATCCGTATTCATCAACAATTGATGCGCCTTCCCGAGCCTAATCAACTCCAAATACTCCAACACCGTATTTCCCATATAACGCTTGAAAAACCGCGAAAAATACTCCGGCGTTAAGTTAAAATGCGCCGCCAAATCAGAAACCGCAAGTTCCTCCGCATAACCATGCTTCATGTAAGCAATCACCTCCGTCAAACGCGCCAAATGCTTCTCCGTCGTAACCAAAGTCGCACTCTTCTTCTGCACCGAGTAACACTTCACCAAAAGATACAACACATCATATATAATCGCCGTAAGCCGCAACGAAGATAGCCCCCGATCTCCCGACTCCGACTCCACAATAAAATCAAAAAGCAGATCCTGCAATCGCGATAACGAGCCACCCTCTACTTCCTTCAAAAAACAACAAAACTCCAATTCCGCAATATTCGGCACATGCTGCTGCAAAAACGAGTACGGAAAAAAGATCGACAACGCCTTCCGTTTTTCCTCAAAAAGCGGCAATATCGAGTGAATCGCATTCGAATTAATAATCAGAATGTCTCCTGCTTTCGTCGTATAATTTTTCCCATCGATATAAAAATTTTGTATCGAACCACGCATCGTATAACTAATCTCCATCGCCTCATGCCAATGTCTCGGCACAGAAGCCGCATCAGGTGCCGTATGAATAATATACTTCACCGGAATATTCGCGTCCGCCTCAATCATCTCATGCGTAAACTCCATTTTCGCACCTCCTCCTCACTCGAATCGCAAGAAATAATTATACAAAGCGCCGTATAAATTCGCGTCATTTTGGAAGCGACACGCCACAATATTCGGTTTCGCCGCATGAAAAGGAGACACCCTCACAATCTCTTTCACCGCTAGATGAAGTTTTTCAATCACGATTTCCTGTGCACTAATCCCGCCGCCAATCGCAATAATCTCCGGATCAATCAAATATTGAATACTCATAAGCTGCGATGCCAATGCATAAATATACTCATCAAAAATCGCGATTGCCTCTGAATCCCCTTGATGAATAAACTGAAAACATGCCTCCCCATCCTTCTTATCCGCCAGTCCTTTCGCCGTCGCAATCCTAGAAATCAGTTGCACCGCCGATCCCGTCATCCCGAAAACCTCGCCCTTCAACGTTTTCGTATCAAAATCCGTCTGAACATAGCTAACCTCACCCGCCATCAGATTAAATCCATTATAAAGCTTCCCATCCAAGATAACCCCGCCACCAACACCAGTTCCAAGAGTAAGCACCACCGCGCTATCCACGCCTTTCGCCACACCCATCCACAGTTCCGCAAGCGCCGCACTCTTCGCATCATTTTGAATCACCGCGGGCACACCGCACGCTTCCGTCAACATCGCCGCCAAGTTTTTTTCATGCATAAATGGAAATGATCCACCTTTATAAATAATGCCTGTTTTCGTATCCACAATTCCCGGACAACTCACCGCAATGCCACGCACATCTTCTTTATACGGCTGAAATTTCTCCACCATTTGCGCGACCAGATCCTCCGCACTTTTCACATTAGTTGGAAACTTATCCTTCATGACCACCGTTCCCGCCCGATCCATCAACGCATATTTAATAAAAGTTCCACCAAGATCGTATACAAAATACATAAACATTGCCTCTCCTTCTACGCCATTTCCCCCATTATAAGCCCTTACATTTGTTTTTGCCCACTAATTACTGATCCAATTACCGTCAAATTATGATCCATAACAAAGAAACGCGCTACTCCAACAAGAAGCAAGCGCGTAACCATGATTTATTTTTTCGGTGCCGTAATCACTTCCACGCCACCCATATAATTTTGCAATACTTTCGGAACCGCGACAGAACCATCAGCCAACTGATAATTCTCCAAAATCGCTGCAACCGTGCGGCCAATCGCAAGCCCAGAACCATTCAGCGTATGCACAAATTCCGGTTTCGCACCTGGCTCACGACGGAAACGAATATTCGCACGACGCGCTTGGAACGCCTCAAAATTACTACAAGAAGAAATCTCGCGGTAGCTGTCACCGCTCGGAATCCACACTTCAATATCGTATTTTTTCGCAGCCGTGAACCCTAAATCAGCGGTACACATGCTAAGCACACGATACGGCAATTCCAACAGACGCAACACCTCTTCTGCGTTATCCGTCAATGCCTCAAGCGCCGCATAAGAATCCTCAGGTTTCACAAACTGGACCATCTCCACCTTGTTAAACTGATGTTGGCGAATCAAACCACGCGTATCACGTCCTGCAGAACCCGCCTCGGAACGGAAACATGCACTGTAAGCCGTATACTTTTGTGGCAAGTCATCCACATTCATAATTTGATCACGATGGTAGTTCGTCACTGGAACCTCCGCCGTCGGAATCAAGAAATAGTCCTCCTTCTCAATCAAGAACGCATCCTCCTCAAACTTCGGCAACTGCCCAGTCCCCGTCATACTATCACGATTCACCATATACGGCGGCAACATCTCATCATACCCGTGCTCCGTAGCATGCAAATCCATCATAAAATTAATCAACGCCCGCTCCAGTCTAGCACCCAGTTTCTTATAAAAAACAAACCGGCTTCCCGCAACCTTCGCTGCATTCTCAAAATCCAAAATTCCTAAATCCGTACCCAAATCCCAATGCGCTTTTGGCTCAAAATCAAACGTCCGAACCTCGCCCCATTTACGAACCTCCACATTATCATCTTCTGTATCACCAATCGGCGTAGACTCATGCGGGATATTCGGAATCGCCATCAAAATATGGCGCAACTTCTCATCAATCTCGTTCAACTCAATATCAAACGTCTTAATCCGATCGCCGACCACACGCATTTCCTCAATTTTCGCGTCCGCATCCTGCTTATCACGCTTCAACTGCGCAATCTCCTGCGAAACCTCATTACGCTGACTCTTAAGCGTCTCCACTTCAATAATCAACGTCCGACGCCGCGTATCAAGCGCACCAAACTTTTCAAATTCCCCAAGCTCTTCCCCACGATGCGACAACTTCGCCTTCACACCTTCAAAATCCTCACGTAATAACTTAACATCCAACATCTCTTTTCCTCCTCACAAAATGGTAGTCTCGACTCTTATTTGGTTTGAAATTCGGTCCAGTCACGTTTCGCGTAAAGAAAACTGAAGGATTAACACTGCGCTTCGCTCCGTCTTATATTCGGACTCTAAGAAAGCACAATACGCTTTCTAAAAGTCCAAACAAAAAGACCTCCAAATCTCTCCCCAAATAAATACATGGAAAGGGACGGAAGTACCGCGTTGCCACCCTAATTGAGTCCGAGAAACATCCCAAACTCCAGCTCAATTGATATAACGGTTCCCACCGAAGCAGATTACTCACATTTCCTCTGCTCACTCCAAGACGGATTCATAAAAGCGTTCCTACTGATTCCCACCAACCATCAGCTCTCTAAAAAGCACAACTTCTACTACTAGCTCTTGTCAACGTTTTAATTCATTATTTAAGAACATTCTACCCCATAACCCCAGAATTAGCAAGCCAAAACAGAAAACTTCCCACCATTCAAAATTTGTAATATCCACCTAAAAATTGCATTACATAATCATCAGAGAAACCCTGAAAACCCATGCTATAATAGGCTTACAAACAAGTTTGTGATGTGGTTGGCAGCCTAGCTATGAAAGTAGGTGATGCCATGTTGTTCGTGGTTTCTTCCAGAAAGGAAAAAGCATGACTGTATTCGAGTCCCTTACGCTAATGATTGCCTTCGCAGCATTAGTCGTAGCGATAATGGACAGTAAAGACGATAAAAAGTAAAAACCACTCCTAAGCTTGACGGCTGAGTGGCTTTTGAAACAAATATAGGTTGTCACCATCTTAAATGGTGTTTGTAATTGGAAGTTGTGTTTGCCGCACAACTTCCTTTTCTCATTCATTATAACAATTCTCCTCATCCTTTGCAATCATCCTCCTCACCCCCGAATTTCAACCCAACAAAGTTTGTGAAATCACAAGTCTGCTTATTGGACAAACAGTAACTAGTTTGCTATAAATAGGGTGGACGTATATCCATTGAAATTCCATTTAGGAGTGATATTGTGATCCTGTTAATCGATAATTACGACTCGTTTACATACAACTTATATCAATATTTATTAGAGCTCGGCAAAGAAGTCCGCGTTGTGAAAAACGACCAAATAACCCTGGTCGAAGTTTGTGAAATAAATCCCGAATCGATTGTCATTTCACCTGGACCCGGTACACCTGATGACGCGGGAATCAGTCTAGCCATCATCCACGAGTTTGCCGATAAAATCCCTATTCTTGGCATCTGTTTAGGGCACCAAGCTATCGTTCAAGCATTTGGCGGTGAAATCATTCGCGCTCCTGAACCCGTTCACGGCAAAACCTCGATAATTACAAATGATCAAGAAGGCGTGTTTACAAGCTTAAGCGCGCGTTTTGCTGTGACCAGATATCATTCACTTATAGCCACAGAATCCCATTTTCCAAACGAACTAATCATCACCGCAAAAACCGAGGACAATCTTATCATGGCCGTTCGCCACCGCAAATTTTTAATCGAAGGCGTTCAGTTTCATCCCGAAGCCATTCTGTCCGAGCACGGACACGAAATCTTGGAGAACTTTGTAAAACTAACGGAACGGAGCTACGAAAATGAAAATGCAGTTCGATTTTAAAGGAAAAACACAATTATTCTCGTCTCCCGAGGCCATTATTCAAACGGATAATCTAGATGACGTGATGGAACGCATGCAACAAGTCGAGCAGGCAGTTGACCTCGGCTATTATGTCGCGGGATACATTGGCTATGAATCAGCTGCAGCCTTCAATAAAAATTTAACCACACACCAACCGGGTAAAATGCCACTTCTTTGGTTTGGCGTTTTTCGTGAAATGCGTGAGATTGAGCAAATCACAACCCCACTGTCACAACCACCAAAATTAGATTGGCAACCAACCACCGATTACAGCTCCTATGCAAAAGGTATCCATTTTATTCGAGAACAAATCGCAGCAGGGAATACATATCAGACCAACTATACTATCCGGTTACAAAGCGATTTCACAGAGGAAGACGAAAACTTTTACGAACAGCTAAAAACGGCGCAACAAGCGGATTATTCAGCCTATTTATCAACAGGCAGGTTCCACATTCTATCCGCCTCGCCCGAACTTTTCTTTCATTGGAAGGACGGTGTCATCAAGACCAAACCGATGAAAGGCACAGCAAGGCGCGGCATGGCGCTAGAAGAAGATTTCAAAGCACGTGACTGGCTCGCAGCTTCCGCCAAAAATCAGGCAGAAAACGTAATGATAGTGGATTTATTGCGCAATGACCTTGGCCAAATTGCCAAACCGGGCTCCGTCAAAGTTCCCCATCTATTTGACGTCGAACGCTATCCGACCGTTTGGCAGATGACCTCGACAGTCGTAGCTGAAACATTGCCAGAAGTACATTTGACAGCTATTTTTGAAGCACTCTTTCCATGTGGCTCCATCACCGGTGCCCCGAAAGTGAAAACGATGCAACTTATAGCCGAATCAGAAACCTCTCCCCGCAACGTTTACTGTGGCGCGATCGGCTATGTTACACCAGATAAGGAAGCTATTTTTAACGTACCTATCCGAACGGTCGTGGTCGACACAGAAGAAAAAACAGCTGAATACGGCGTTGGCGGTGGCATCGTCTGGGACTCCCGTAGCGGTGCTGAGTACGAGGAAGTTCAAGCAAAAGCGGCCCTCCTCACCACCTATTTACCAAAATTCGAGCTGTTAGAAAGTCTACGTTTGGAAGATGGCACCTATTATCGTACCGACTTGCATCTAAAACGCATCGAAAAAAGCGCCCATTATTTTGGTTTCACGTGGAACATTGACGCCGCAAATGAGGCCCTATCAGTCTTCGCAAAAGAACACCCCAATGATATTTGGAAAGTACGCCTACTCTCAAGTAAAACAGGCGACATTACCGTAGAAGGTACACTCATCATTTCCGATCCGATTACATGGACCGCCCATTTTGCCGACAAATCCATTAACAGCAACGATCCATTTCTCTATCACAAAACGACCAACCGAACAATGTATGAAAAACGACGTCGGATTGACTACGATGAAACACTACTTTGGAACGAACGCGGCGAGATAACAGAATTCATCAACGGCAACCTGGTCGCAGAAATAGACGGGCAACTAGTCACACCAAAACAATCATCCGGCTTACTCGGAGGCACCATGCGTGAAACCCTTCTAGCAGAAAACACGATTACCGAGCGTGTCCTGCATCGCAATGATTTACTAAAAGCCACAAAAACCTGGCTAATCAACAGCGTCCGTGGCTGGGTCAATATCGATTTACATTAATGAAAGAAGACTCGCCAAACATTCATCAATTTCTCATTTAACTCACAGCAAGTTTTCCTTCCCAACCGTTAATATGTAAGTATAAGCTAACAACAACAAACGAACTTTCATTCTTTCCCCCCTTTTTGGATGAAAGCTCGTAAAACTCCCTTTTTGACCACCGTGGTTCCTCCCTTTTCCACGGTGGTTTTTTTTGTGTTTATTTATGTATTTTTTCTTCCTAACGCCGAACCTCAGCGGAGCGACAAGTAATTAGATCCTAGGAAAAAGCGAGTACCGACGCGGAGTGTACTCGAGTATGTTGACTAAAAACAGGGAGGGAGTCTTATCCCCGACCATGTGAGAAGTTATGCGGAACGTAGTGTAGAAGAGCATCGGAACGGAGCTTTTAACGACGGAGATGATTGCTTGTCGCTTCGCTGAATGTTGACATATCCAATCGGAATACATATAATTAATAAAAATAGTCAGAAAAGAGGAGGAACACCATGCATTTCACAAAAAAAAGCATTTGCAACAATATCACTAGTAAGCGTTTTATTTTTAGCAGCTTGCGGAGGTAGCACAAGCAAAACAAATGAAAAAGTACCGGAACAAATCAACTTTTTAGAAACTGGGGAATTGCTCACGCTCAATACGACCGCGGAGGAAGACTTTGTTAGTTTCACTGCGCAAAACCAAGTATTTGAGGGACTTTACACGTTAGATAAAAAAGATAATTTTGTACCTGGCGTCGCAGCAAGCATGCCAGTAATTAGCAAGGACCAGACGGAATATACGATAAAATTGAGAGATAACGCGAAATGGTCCGATGGTTCGCACGTCACAGCAGATGATTTTGTATACGCATGGCGACGAGCGGTTGACCCAAAAACAGCACCAAGTTATGCGGCACTTTTTAAAGATTCGATTAAAAATGCAACAGAAATTCACGAGGGGAAATTACCTGTATCGGAACTCGGCGTTACTGCACCCAACAAAGAAACCTTACAAATAACACTCAAGAAGCCGGTACCTTACTTCATCTCCCTATTATCATTCGAAACCTTTTTCCCCGCAAAAACAAGCTTTTGTGGAGAAGCAAGGTGACAAATATGGCACGGATGCAGCACACACATTATATAACGGGCCCTTCGTTATGAAAGACTGGGATGGAAATACCGCAAAAAAAATGGACCTATGCGAAAAACAACGAATACTGGGATAAAAAACAAATAACCATCGATGAAATCTCTGTACAAGTAGCAAAAGACATTAATGCTGGAGTAAATCTATACACGACAAAAGAAGCCGACCGTGCACCACTTTCCGGAGAATACGCGAAACAGTATAAAGATCGCTCCGATTTTCTAACCGAAAAAGACGCACTCATCAGCTATTTACGTTTAAATCAAAAACGTGACGGAAAAGCCACACCTCTTGCCAACAACGCCCTGCGTCACGCACTAAATTTAGCAGTGGATAAAAATGCACTAACCACCGAAATACTAGGTGACGGCTCATTTCCGGCGAATGGTTTATTGCCAAAAGATTTCGTGCAAAATCCAGAAACCGGTGCTGATTTCCGAACCGACAGCGGTGACCATCTCACTTTTAACAAAGCCGAAGCTAGCAAATATTTAGCCCAAGCAAAAAAAGAGCTAGGAACCGATACAATCACGCTCGAACTTTTAGGCGATGACCAAGATACGACAAAAACGATTTTCACCTTTCTAAAAGATCAATTTGAAAAAAATCTACCTGGTGTGACGATAAATATTAAAACCATGCCTGCCAAGAGCGCCACTGAGCTGACTCGAACTAGTAATTACGACCTTTCCCTTGCCGCTTGGATGCCTGACTTTAAGGACCCATGGACATATAGCAGTCTATTCCTATCTGATTACTATAACAACAGTATGAATTACAACAGTCCCAAATACGACCAAATCGTCAAATCCACTGACACAACATTAGCCACAGAACCAGTTGCACGATGGAACGCCTTTATCGATTCAGAAAAAGTACTACTTGACGATGACGCTGCAATCCTGCCACTATATCAACACCAAACAGCCGTATTACAAAACCCGAAAGTAACAGGCGTTCAAAAACACGCTTTCGGCTCACCATACAGCTATAAATTTATTGAAATGGCAAAAAACTAGGAAAATATTCATCAATTTCTTATTTAACTCACAGCAAGTTTTCCTTCCCAACCGTTAATATGTAAGTATAAGCTAACAACAACAAACGAACTTTCATTCTTTCCCCCCTTTTTGGATGAAAGCTCGTAAAACTCCCTTTTTGACCACCGTGGTTCCTCCCTTTTCCGCGGTGGTTTTTTTTGTGTTTATTTATGTATTTTTTCTTCCTAACGCCGAACCTCAGCGGAGCGACAACCGCTTAGATCCTAGACAAAAGCGAGTACCGACGCGGAATGTACTCAGGTACATTGACTGAAAACAGGGAGGGCGTCGTATCCCCGACCATGTAAGAAATTATGCGAAACAAAGTGTAGAAGAGCATCGGAACACAAGCTTCTAACGACGGAGATGAGCGGTTGCCGCTTCGCTGAACGATCGAGTAGGAGGAGCCGTTAGGCTCCGACCTCTCACACCACCGTACGTACCGTTCGGTATACGGCGGTTCAATAGCTTGAGTGTAGTGCCTCGTATCTTTTGGAGATATCTCTATATCCAATCGATACGAGGTATTTATCTGTTAGTGACCGATGTAATATAAAACTGCCCGAGATGCGCCAATACCCTTTTCGAGTGTTGGCCCATTGCCATGCTTGGTTTTTCTCGATACCTAGCTTTTGTAAACGTGTGTGTTTGGTGCGCACTTTCTTCCACTGCTTCCAAATGTACTGTCTAATGCGACGTTTAAGCCAACCATTTATTTCGGAAAGATAGGTTTTCATGGATGCAATACCGTAATAGTTTATCCAACCTCGTGTCACTCGATCCAGCTCTTGAAGAATATCCTCCGTAGCTTTGCCTCTATTTCGCTTCGTGATGTACTTTAACTTTTTCTTGAATCGTTGCTTTACTTCTTGATGTGGGCGTAATTGGACTCCCTTACTCGTTGGAAGCATACAGAAACCTAGAAACTTTCGTTTCGTTGGGCTTCCCACTTGGCTTTTTGTTTGATTGACCGTCAGGTATACTTTCTTTTCCAAAAATGTGGTGCAACTCGCCATGACTCGCTCGCCAGCACGCTTACTGCGGACATAAATGTTACAGTCATCCGCATAACGCACAAATAGATGCCCTCTCTGATGTAATTCTTCATCAAACGCGTGTAGATAGATATTGCTGAGAAGCGGAGATAGATTGCCTCCTTGTGGAGTCCCTCTCTTCGTTT
>NZ_AODE01000017.1 GCF_000525855.1 Listeria cornellensis FSL F6-0969 | reverse complement strand
CTATGGGTCAATGGAGCTCCGGTTAAAAATGCAACATTGAGCAACGGAAACTTCACAATCAATGGTCTGGCAACCATCACGAAAGCGACTGATAAAGTAGAAGTCGTAGCCGTCAACGCAAGCTTTAAAGAAGTCAACCGTAAAACAGTACAAGCTGGCGAATAAGCAAGTAATAGCCAGTCACACATGAAAAGAACCACGCGATACAACAACACCTATAGAAGGGACACTTCAAAAAAAAGAAGTGCCTTCTATAGGTGTTTTTTGTATACGCATGCCTCTCGCAGAGGAAACTGCGCGGCTTTTTTTGGGGGGGATATGCTTTTTATTTTGCCGTGGCGCTGTGTAATGTTTTTTTTATCTTTGGGTGTGGTGATCATAACAGCGATGCAAGAGGCTAGGCAGAAGGCGACATTCGTTAGTAGGCCAACCATTGCTGCTAAATTGATATTACCGCTTGCTGTGATGACGCCATAAATGGTTGCTGAAATCGCGATGCCGAATGAGCCGCCGAGTGAGCTGGCCATTTTGTAAATACCAGATGCTATACCGACTTTATCCTCTGGTGCATTAGAAATCGCGGTATCAGTGGATGGTGTTGCGTACATACCGAGTCCAACTCCGAATAGGGAAAAACCGATAAAGACAACAACCGTGTAAATTGTGTCTGGTAGGAACGTGAGAGACGTCAGCGCGATTCCAGTAGCCGTGATAAGTGAGCCAAAAATCATTGGTTTGCGCGCGCCGATTCGTTGCAATATTTTTTCACCGACCCGAATCATGCCGAGGACACAGACGAGATAACCGATGGATAAAAGGCCAGACTGGAAGGCGGTGAATCCTCGACCGATTTGGACATACGTATTGGCGACGACAAGCGTTCCAGCAGCTGCATTTAAAAGGAAATTCGACACTGTGGCACCGGTATAGGCTCGATTTTTGAATAGGGCAAAGTCGATAAATCCATTGCTTTGTTTTAATTCGATATAGAAGAATAGAGCCGCGGCGACTAAGAATACGGCGATTAACGTGAGGGTAATGGCGCTTCCCCAGCCAAAAGTGGAGCCGCGAGTAATCACTAAATTGAGACTGACCATGGCAATAATGAACGTGATTAAACCGCCTAAATCGAATTTTGATTTTTTACCAGTTTGTGCAACTTTGCTTTCGGGGGTACCTTTAATGAGTAGCATGCCGAGTAGGGCGAAAATGATGGAAATAATGAAAATCCAGCGCCAACCCATATATGTGGCAATCGCGCCGCCAGCAAAAGAACAGATACCAGAACCGCCCCAAGAGCCAATGGACCAGTAACTCAGCGCGCGTTGACGATCTGCTCCGTCAAAATATGTTTTCATCAAGGAAAGTGTGGCAGGCATGATGCACGCCGCGGAAAGTCCTTGAATAATACGACCGATAATCAGCAATGTGGCGCCTTGGGTTAGGACTAAACAGAGCGAGCCGATAATGCTCAGCGTTAAACCGATATAGGTTAACTTCATCCGGCCAAATTTGTCAGCCATTCCTCCTGCCACAACGATAAAAATACCTGAAAATAGTGCGGTCAAACTAATAGCAATGTTCAGTAAATCAGAAGAAATACCAATATCTTTTTGAATGGCTGGAACAATGTTTACGAGTGATTGTGCAAATAGCCAAAATGTGATGACTCCGAATACGATTCCTATGATGAGTTTATTTGTGCCTTTGTATGCCGTTTGTGTCATTGTGCTTCCCCTCCTAATAGTAGGTTAGAAATTAATCTTGTTTTCTATTATAGAGGTACATATGTGGGGAAACAGTACTTTTTTTTGTCGAATATACATCGTATTTTTGTCTTATGGGATATTGTGATTTCAAGGAGAACAAAAAGAGGTGCTTGATTTTATGCACTTTTTGGGAGAAGCGGGCTACGAGGGGATTTGGGGCATTGTTCGAAGTAATATGTTATACTATTTGCAGAAATATCGAGGGGGAATGGGAATGTCTGAGATCGTTACAGCCTATTGGGAATCGTTTGCGAAGGAGCGTGATTTAGACTTGGAATGCCCAGTTGCATGGGCGTTTGGCTATGGTGCTGAAATGGCGAATCGGCTGGGAGCACTCGTTGTAGATGGTATTAAAACAGCCTCTTGTGCGGCATACTGTGTCCATGAAATTGAAGGCGAGGCGATTCCGGTAGTTGGTGAATATAATATCGTTTTGGATGGGAAAAATGAACCATTGGTGATTATCCGATATACCGAAGTGGAACTTGTGAAAATGAATGAAGTGACGCGGGACTTTGCGAGGTCTGAGGGAGAAGGCGATCTTAGTTATGAGTATTGGTATGACGCACATGTGAGGTTTTTTACGTCGGAATTAGCGCAGTTTGGGTTGACGTTTACGCCAGATTTATTGCTTGTGTGTCAGCGGTTTGAAGTTGTTGAGGTGAGATGAAAATGAAGGCGTGCAGCTACTTTTCGAAGTAAATGCACGCCTTTTCTTATTTTAATTCAAATTTAGGAACTTCTAAAAAATTAGAAATCGTCACAACCGCTGCGCCGAACAGAATGGCTTCTTCGCCGAGGCTGGCTTTTTTGATTTCGATATTTTGTGCGGTCAGGTGTGGTAATTGGGTTCTTAGTTTCTCGGGAAAATCAGGAATGAGGCGGCTGATTTCGCTGTGAATGGCAATCACTTTTGGGTTGTAGAGGGTGATCACATTGTGGACGGCGATGCTCAAATAGTCCATCATATTCGAGATGAGTTTCGTAGCAATGGCATCGTTCGCAGCATAAGCGCGGTATAGGTCGGGAATGATGGCTTCCTGATTGTCCGTCAGTTCGCGATACGTGTCTAAAATCACTTTTTCGGAGCTATAGGTCTCAAGGCAACCTTTCCCACCGCACGTGCAGGGATTTCCGTTTGCCTGGACGATCATGTGACCAATCTCGCCGCTGAGACCGTTTTCGCCAGTGTAAAGCGTGTCGTTTGTGATGATTCCGGCGCCAACTCCTGCGTGAATACTGATGCAAACAAGGTTGTGGTAGGCGCTATTCTTCGCATGTTCGCTGAGCGCGAGTAGGTTCGCCTCATTCTCTATGAAAATCGGATAATCGAAGTTCGCTGCCAATTCTTCTACCAGCGGGAAATCGGTGAAATCATAGGCTGGCGTGAAGATAATCTGGTTGTTGTGGACAATGCCATGAATCGCGATGGTCATACCAACAATGCCAAAAGGTGATTTTGGGAGCTTCGTGGTGATTTCTTGGATGATGGTGACTAAATCAGCGGTGATTGTGGTTTTTTCGATGGTCCGGAAGGGAAGTAGCTTGCGATTTCGGATCGTACCATCCAGATAATGAATCATCGTATCTATGTAATCGTAGCCAAGATCCACGCTAATCGCGAAACCCGCGGCTTTATTGAGCTCGAGCATAATCGGTTTTCGGCCGCCTTGAAGGGTACTTTCGCCGATGCCAACTTCTTTGATTAATTTTTGTTCGATTAGTTTTTTGACGATGGCGGAAACACTTGCTTTATTTAGGCCGATTTTTTCGGAAAGATTCGCGCGTGAAAGAGGACCGTCGTTAACGATGACGCTCAAAACGGTGCGTTCATTGGCTTCTCTAATTCCAGTTCGATTTGTAAACATTGTGGTACCCCCTTGTTCTCTTATCTATTGTAGCGGTAAAAGAGGGCTTTGTCTAATAAGAAAGCGCTTGACAAAATGTTATGTTCGTATTATTATTATGTTAGTTAGTTTATTATGCTAACAAACTTGATGAGGAGGGACAAATAATGAAATTTACAGATGGGATTTGGCTTGTAAAAGAGGGCTTTGAAATCCAGAATCCGAAAGAAGTATTTGACTATAGTTTGAAAGCGGATACAGTTACTGTTTATGCTCCTTTTAAAAAAATTAAATCGCGTGGGGATACGCTGAATCTCGGTTTGATGACGACGGAGATTAGTTCGCCGCGAGAAGACGTGTTTACAGTGCGTTTGAAGCATCATGATGGCGGGAAGCGTAAGTCGCCTGCATTTGGAATTAATGAGCAGCAAGTTTTTCTGAATACGACGGACGACGAGAAAGCGATTACAATCGAGTCGGGTAATTTGAAAGTTGCGATTGATAAGGAAAACTATGCGTTGTCTTTTTATGGGGACGGGCAGTTTTTGACGAAATCGGATGTGAATGGGCAAGGTTATATTACGTCTGCGGATCAGAATTACATACGCGAACGGCTTGATTTGGGCGTTGGAGAGAATATTTATGGACTTGGCGAGCGCTTTACGAACTTTGTGAAAAACGGCCAAACGGTGGATATTTGGAATAAGGATGGTGGCACGAGTAGTGATCAGTCGTACAAGAACATCCCATTTTTTGTGAGTAATAAGGGGTATGGTGTTTTTGTGAATCATCCGGAGCATGTGTCGTTTGAGGTTGGCTCGGAGCACGTGTCGAAGAACCAGTTTAGCGTAGCGGGTGAGGCGTTGGAGTACATGATTATTTACGGTCCAACGATGGAGGAAATTTTGCGGAAGTATACGGATTTGACTGGGAAACCTGCGTTGCCACCTGCGTGGTCGTTCGGCTTGTGGCTGAGTACGTCGTTTTGTACGGATTACGATGAGGCGACGGTGAACTCATTTATTGATGGCATGAAGGAGCGCGATATTCCGCTTGATGTGTTCCATTTTGACTGTTTTTGGATGAAGGATTTTGAGTGGTGTAATTTTGAGTGGGACCGTCGTGTTTTCCCAGAACCTGAGAAAATGCTCGCGAACTTGAAGGCGAAGGGCTTGAAAATCTGCGTTTGGATTAACCCGTACATTGCCCAGAAATCAGCGCTTTTTGCAGAAGGTAAGGAGCATGGCTACTTCATAAAAAATAAAGACGGTTCCGTGTGGCAGTGGGATTTATGGCAAGGTGGGCAAGCGATTGTTGACTTTACGAATCCGGCGGCATGCGCGTGGTATCGTGATAAGTTGAGCGCTTTGATGGATATGGGTGTGGATGCGTTCAAGACGGATTTCGGCGAGCGGATTCCGACAGATGTGCAGTATTTCGACGGCTCTGATCCTGAGAAGATGCATAATTATTACGCGTATATTTACAATGAAGTGGTGTTTGATCTTTTGAAGGAGAAGCGCGGCGAGCAAGATGCGGTGTTATTCGCGAGATCGGCAACGGTTGGATCGCAAAAATTTCCGGTTCATTGGGGCGGCGACTGCCTTTCTACGTATAGCTCGATGGCGGAATCGTTGCGCGGCGGTTTATCGTTTATGCTGTCTGGATTTGGTTTTTGGAGTCATGATATTGGCGGTTTTGAAGAGGGCGCGACACCTGATATTTACAAGCGTTGGACGCAGTTCGGGTTGTTGTCATCGCATAGTCGTTATCATGGGAACGTGGAGTATCGCGTGCCGTGGATTTTCGATGAGGAAGCGGTGGACGTGACGCGGAAATTTACGAAGCTGAAAATGCGTTTGATGCCGTACTTGTTCAAGCAAGCGGTGACGGCGCACAAGGATGGTATGCCGATGATGCGTCCGATGGTGCTTTCATACATGGAAGATCCAGCTGCTGCAACGCTTGACCGTCAGTATATGCTGGGCGAGAATTTACTCGTAGCTCCGATTTTTAACGAGGAAGGTCGCGGCGAGTTTTATCTTCCAAAAGGCAAATGGACGAATATCTTGACTGATGAGGTTTACGACGGTAGCACGTGGGTTAGCGAGCATCACGACTACATGAGTTTCCCGTTATTGGCGAAGGAAAACAGCATTATCGTGTGCGGTTCGCGGGATGACCACGCCGAATATGATTATGCGGAAAACCCAACGATTCACGTATACGGTTTTGAAACGGCGGACGCGAGCGCGGAAACCGTGATTTACCAAGCAAACGGTGCGCAAAAAGCAACAATCCGCGTGGAAAACAACAATTCCGAAATCACGGTTCATACAGACGGTTTGGCAAACTACGAAATCATTTGGCATAAACAACACGAATCAGGGATAAAAACATACGAAACATCTGAAAAAACAATCAAACTAGCATAAAAAATCGAGCCCGTCTCCGCGTCGAGATGGGCGACTACAAAAAAGGTGGGAAAATATATGGAAGCAACAGGAAGAATATCGACGGAACAGCCATTGAAAGCAATGGTGCCATGGAAAGAACGAATTAGTTACGGTTTAAGTGATACAGCATGTAATCTAGCATTTCAAGTTATTTCGACCTATTTAATGTTTTTCTATACAGACGTTTACGGACTAAGCGCGGCCGCAGTTGGAACGCTATTTCTAGTCGCGCGCGTGATCGATGCCTTTGATGGACCGATTATCGGGATTTTCATCGATCGTACCAATACACGCTGGGGCAAAAGTCGACCATTCTTCCTGTGGTTCGCGATTCCATTTGGCCTCATGTGCGTGTTAACCTTTACAACACCAGGCTTTGACGACGCTGGAAAATTGGCATGGGCTTATATCACCTATATTTTAGTAGGTATTTTATATTCTTGCGTGAATTTGCCGATCACATCGATTTTGCCAAGTTTGACGAATAATCCGCAAGAAAGAACAGTTTTGGGAACAATTCGCCAATTTGGTGGAACGCTAGGACAAATCATTGTAACCGTGTTCACATTGCCAATCGTAGCAGCACTCGGAAAAGGCAATGACCAAAAAGGTTTTTTCCTCACGATTTTAATTTTTTCCATCGTGGCTGTGGTATTATTGCTGAACACTTTCTTCAACACGAAAGAACGGATTGAAAACGTACAAAAAGTCGTACGTGTGAAAGATAGTGTGAAGGCGATTAAGCGTAACTGGCCGTGGGTTATCATGATTTTGATGAACTTCATTTACTGGATGGCTATGACGATGAAAAACCAAACGACGATTTACTTCTTCAAATATAATTTGGGACGTGAAGATCTGGTACCGATGATTATGGCGCTGGCGTTTGGATCCCTTTTGACATTGCTGATGACGCCTGCTGTGGCGGGAAGATTGGGCAAACGAAACACGATGGTCGGCGGACTTATTTTGGCGATTATCGGACAAGCGGTTATGGGCATTGGGGCGTATAGTTTGAGCGTGCCGATTATCATTGTCGGCGTTGTGATTAACGCGTTTGGAACTGGATTCATCTCCGGATTGCTTTCGGTTATGCTTGCCGATACCGTCGATTATGGCGAGTGGAAAAGCGGCGTGAGAGCACAAGGATTGCTGACTTCCGCATCAAGCTTCGGCGCGAAATTCGGAATGGGAATTGGTGGTGCGATGACTGCTGGGATATTAGCGGCGGGCGGTTATCAAGCGAATAAAGTCCAATCTACGAGCGCGCTACATGCGATTGAGTTCAACTTTATTTGGATTCCGATTGTTGGCTTTGTGATTGCAGCGATTGCGTTGATGTTCTATAAAGCGGATAAGCAGGAGAAGATGTATCTTGTGGAATTGGCGGAACGTAACGCGAAGTTAAAAGAAGAACAATAAGGAAGCGAGCCACTCCAAATCGGGGTGGTTTTCTTGTGGTATACTTTTAGAAAAAGAAATGAGGCGATTTTGATGTCCATGATTAGTCCGTTAGCGACCCCGTACGAGTTTGAACGTTTTGTAAAGACTGGTGAGGAAAGATGGAATAGCAGGGAAGGCGCAGAAATCACGACGGTTGTTGTTCATCATATGGCAAAAACTGATTTTGATGAGGTTCCGGAGGTGTGGCGAGAACGGGAAGCTTCGGCGCATTATGGAATTGGGCCAAACGGTGAAATACGAGCGTATGTTGGCGAGGAAAAAAGAGTTTGGCATGCACGGGCGGCAAATTCTTATTCGATTGGGATTGAGTGTTGTAATGTTACGGAAGGCCCGGAGTGGGAGGTTAGTGAAGCTACGATTGATTCGCTGGTGTTATTAATTCAAGATATTAACACGAGGTATGGTAGAAAAATGCGAATTGTCGGGCATCAATGTGCGGAGGGGAATTCGGCGGAGACAACGGAGTGTCCGGGGCCATCGCTGATTCCTAGATTAGCGGAGATTGTTGGACGGGTGAATAATTGAAGCGTGAAAACAAATTTTGAAGAGTAGTGCAATCAGGAGATTTCCTAGTATAAATACCACTCAAATTCATAGTTTTGATATACAGCCAATCAAGAGTAAAACATTTGCGGATAAGCTAAGAGGTGAGGATTTTATTCTTGTAAAACAAGTGTTAGATTATGCGCTCGCGTTGGACTTTTAAATGTGGATACAAAAAATCAATAGTAGACGTGATCAGAATTTACTGGTTGCGTCTCTTTTTTTAGGTTTCCTTGACATGGGTACCAGTTGATTTTTAATATGGTTTATATTCCGGTTTTTTGATTGTATCCAAATTATAATTGTGACTAAAAAAACATAATTATCTATCCCGCACACGAAGTATTGTATTTTTTTTGTTTTGGTAAATGATATGATTTTATGTAGTGTTATTACAAGAATAAGAGGAGGAAGTAAAATAATGATGATTAAAAAAATGGGGATTGCAACTGCGGCATTCGTAATGTGTGCTAGTTTACCAATCCAGACACATGCTATGAGCACAGAAACTCCACAAAATTATACCATGAAAGCAGAACAGAAAATAGCAGAGTACAATTTGGGGAATTCTGCTACGCTTTTAAAAGGAAGCGGTGCTACAAATGTAACTAGCCTTAAACAGCAACCGGCAGAAGTGATAAAACTGATTAATGGTAGTTTTGAAGACCCAGCTATCTCAACTACTAGTCGCACGTTTGACGCTTCGCTAGTTCCTGGATGGGAAACGACTGCAACGGATAATAATATTGAATTCCAAAAAAAATTATGAGGGAGTGAAGGCGGCTGATGGAGATCAATACGCTGAGCTAAATGCAACAATGATTTCTGCACTTTATCAAGATATAGAGACGACGCCAGGAACAAAAATTCGTTGGAAGGTATCTCATCGTGGTCGCGACGGGGTTGATACAGCAGAAGTGAGATTTGGAGCTCCAGGTCAATCGCTAGAATTGATGACTACAATGTCTACAGATAACAAGGCTTGGAAGGAATATCAAGGAACATATACAATTCCAGAAGGTCAAACAACAACTAGATTTGAATTCAAAGCAATTAGTTCAACGGGAGGCGACTTAACGCGTGGTAATTATTTAGATAATATTGTTTTCTCTTCTCCGTCAAACTTAAATGTAGAAGATTCATTTAGCCAGCCAACTGTGAAAAAAGGAAAACAAGTAGATTACCTTGTTAATGTAACGAATAATGGTGGAATGGTAGCGGAGAACGTTAATTTAGCAATTCCACTTCCAAAAGAATTAGATTATATTCCAGACACAGTGACCGTAAATGGTGTGACGACTTCTGATGTACTTTACGACGCGGCCTCCCATTCATTAACTGTGAGTGTAGCTAGTATTTCAGACGGTAGTACTGCAAAAATAAGTGTTGGATTAAAAGGCATTACAGAAACAGCTTCTGCACAGACAAGTGTTGCCACAAGCTACTATGATTTAGGTTTTACAGATCAGAGATACGATGCCAATACAGCGAATGCAAGTGTTGCAGTTATCAAGAATGAAGTACCTGTAATAGCCGCATCAGATAAAAATTTGAAAATAGGAACTGCCTTCAATCCGTTAACAGATGTAAGCGCGAATGATCCAGAAGATGGTGATGTAACAAGCAAAATTACAGTGACCGCAAATGACGTCGATACAAGCAAGATAGGCACATACCACGTAACCTATAGTGTAACGGACTCGGATGGCAATACTACAACGAAAACAATTACGGTGACAGTATCAAGTAATAACGCACCAACCATTGTTGCAACAGACAAAACAATGAAAAAAGGTGTGAGTTTTAATCCATTAGTAGGTGTCAGTGCAAGTGACACAGAAGATGGTGATGTAACAAGCAAAATTACAGTGACCTCGAATGACGTTGACACAAGCAGAGTTGGAACGTACCACGTAACCTACAGCGTGACGGATTCCGATGGTAATACAACAACGAAAACGATCACAGTAACCGTGACAAGCAATGATGCCCCAACAATTATCGCAACAGATAAGACAATGAAAAAAGGAGCAGCCTTCAATCCACTAACAGGAGTAAGCGCAAGTGATGTGGAAGATGGTGACATGACGAGCAAAATCACGATTACAGCGAACGATGTTAACACGGCGAAAGTAGGAACGTATCACGTAACCTACAGCGTGACGGATTCCGATGGCAATACAACAGCGAAAACGATCACAGTAACCGTGACAAGCAATGATGCTCCAACAATTACCGCAACAGATAAAACAATGAAAAAAGGAAGAACCTTCAATCCATATACGGACGTGACAGCCAATGATACCGAAGATGGCGACTTGTCTCTAGCAGTATCCGTGATTGCGAATGACGTGAATACCAATCAAGAAGGAATGTACCATGTGACTTACAGTGTGACGGATTCGGATGGCAACACGACCACAAAAACAATCACGGTAACGGTGACAAGTAATAATGCACCCGTGATTCAAGCGAGCAATATCACAATGCGTGTCCATCAAGCTTTCGATGTGAGAGCTGCTGTGACCGCAACGGATACTGAAGATGGCAACCTGACGAATAAAATCCAAGTCACTGCCAATGACGTTAACATTGATAAAGCCGGCGTCTATCATGTGACCTACAGTGTGACGGATTCGGATGGCAACACGACTAAGAAAACAATCACGGTGACTGTTCTCACCAATGACGCACCTATTTTGACGACAAGTGATGTGTATTTGAAAGTAGGTGATACGTTTGAACCGTTAACTGGTATTACGGCGAGCGATCTCGAAGACGGCAACGTGACAAGTAAAATCAAGGTGATGAGTAACACGGTCGATATGACACAAGCAGGGACATATAGTGTGACTTACAGTGTGACTGATTCCGACAACAACACAACAACGATTAAACGTCATGTTTATGTCCGCACGAACGACAAGCCAGAAATCCACGCGAGCGATCAAACCTTCAAAGCGGGTTACGCGTATGATGCAATGCAAGGCGTATCTGCCAGTGACACAGAAGATGGCGACGTCACAAGCAAGGTGAAGGTTACTGCCAATGATGTCGATGCCTCTAAAGCAGGGACATATCATGTGACCTACAGCGTGACAGACAGCGACGGCAACACGACGGAACAAACTGTCACGATTACTGTGCTAACGAATGAGAAACCAGTGATCACGGCGAGCGACATTACACAAAAAGCGCATCGTGCCCTCGATCCAATGACTGGCGTGAGTGCGAACGACCTGGAGGATGGCGATGTGACCGCGAACGTGAAAGTCGTTGCGAATGACGTTAACATCGATGTGCCAGGAGAATACCACATCACGTATAGCGTCCTCGATTCGGACGGAAACACGACGGAAAAAACGATCATGGTAACAATCCTAAGTAACGATGCACCAGAGATCCAAGGACAAGATAGCAGTTTCAAAGCTGGACGTGCCTTCAATCCAATGGCAGGAATAACAGCAACGGATACCGAAGATGGCGATGTGACCGCGAACATACAAATCATCGCGAACGATGTGAATCCAGATGTAGCTGGCGTCTATCACGTGACTTATAGTATCACGGACTCGGATGGCAATACCACAGAGCAAACCTACACGGTGACTGTGCTGACAAATGAGAAACCAGTGATTCATGCGAGTGATCAAGCGTTAGCGTTTGGTCAAGCCTTTGATCCAATGGCAGGCGTGAGCGCAGAAGATTTAGAAGATGGCGACTTGACGAGCCACATTACGATTGTGTCGAATGATGTCAACACGCAAGTGCCAGGAATCTACCACGTGACCTACAGCGTCATTGATTCTGACGGAAACGAAACACAATACACGATTACGGTCCTTGTCGGTGCACAACCAATCGCACCAGTAGATCCGGTGGTTCCAGTAGATACGGTAAAACCAGTAGCACCCGTGCACATGATAGTACAACCAGAACCGACAAAAACGGTGCAAGCCGTGACGCCAATCAAAGACTTACCAAAAACAGGCGATACGGATAACACGAAAACTCTTGTATTTGGCGGATTTTTAGCCGCACTCGGCGCGTTATTCTTGCGTCGTAAGAAATAAGAAGACACAATAAAACCCCCTCGATTTTTTCTGTGAGAAAATCGAGGGGGTTTAACTTATTTTATCATTCTGGTATGTGTATATCAGAATTTGGATAAAGACAGCACTCATTTTCACATTTTCAATCGAGATGGTGCAGCTGGTTCAGAATCTTTTATACCAAGCAATCCCGCATTCTATCGACGCGGATGATCTCATATTTAGTACGACAGGCGTGCATGATTGGGTTCGCGATGTTTTACGTCTGCAAGCCTCTTTTTCGGAAATGGAGTGTATATGACTTTGAGGAAGGTGAAAAATGCTGAAAAAAATATTATTGATTATTGGAATATTGTTAACAGGTTTACTTGTCTATATGGGTGTTTTATGGATAAAAAATTGTATGGCCTATTGAGGACACTTCGCTAAAAAAACGAGGGGATTGGAAAACTAACTATCGGAATGGATGAATCGTATATTAGACATTACTATCCCGAATTTGCAATTGCGAACGAGGATGAAGGGAATGTATATTATTTCGATGATAAAGACAGTTTTATTGTGACGACAGATTCTAAAACTAAAAAAATTGTATGTATGGAGCTCCGGGATAAGGTTGATGGACAAAATTTTACGACAAAAAAAGGAATCGGCATTGGCAGTAGTTTTGTGGACGTTCAGCGGGAATATGGGGCTAACTATAGAAAGAAAAGTACGGAGATATATGGCGACCTGGTTGAATTTCAGGACTCTAACACGAATCAAAAGATAGGTTTTGGAATGGATTATGAAAATGATAAAGTAACGGTTGTCGTGCTGTATGATTATGAAAAATATAAATTTCCGTATTAAACATCACAAACAAATTCTATATGCATATGCATATAGATATGTTATAATGAACTTGGAAAAGATATTCATGATTTACCCAAAGCGAAGCCCCCATCTCGGGTAAGGAGATGGGGGCTTCTTTCTTGGTTAGCAAACCGTCTACGGGTTCTTTTTTCTTGCGTCGTGTCTCTAACCAGTGATTGAAGACTGCAAGGACACAACCAACAATGACCGGCGCAAGAATTGTGGTGAAGATATTCATAATCTACCCTCCTTCCCTAGATGCTGTTCTCGTCTCTAGAGGTAGACGGCTCTTTAAGTATAGCATGTTGAGAGGTCTACATTTTTGGACTTCATCACAATTTTTTGAAAGCCCACAATAAAAAAAATTGGAATGCCCAATCACACTAGGCATTCCAATCTTCATTTATAATCCTTCCCCATTCGATAATGCCTGCCGATCTTCGGAATCACGAACTCTTCTCCAACCGAATAAAACCCCATTTTCTCATAAAATCCAGTCGCTATCACGCGCGCATTACACCAGAGTAAATCCGCATCACGTCGCGTCAGCTCTTCCTCCGCAAATACAATCACAGCTTTTCCAAGCCCGCGCAATCGTGCGTTGGAATCGCTCGCCATGCCGCGTAAACGATACTGTTTTTCGCCTTCAAAATGGCTGTCTGATTCTTCGTAAAAACTCCCAATTGCAACTAGCTTTCCGTCGTCATCAAACACCCCAACATGAAACGTCGCCCGATCCTCATCTCCCGGGTAGACAAGTGCCTCCACTGGGTGATCTGGAATTAGCACGCGGTGGCGCAAATCGTGCGTTTGGGTGGCTTCTATAAACCGTGTTTCCATCTATACCATTCCCTCTCTCAAAAGCAAGTTACTTGGAATGATTGTACCCAATTTTGCGCGATTTGGCAACGATTATTGTGAGATTTTCGCGAATTCTGCGTCGCGCAAGGCTACGCGTCGAACTTTTCCAGAATCGGTTTTTGGCAAATTTTCTACGAATTCAATGCGTCGTGGATATTTATACGGTGCCGTGTGTTCTTTCGTGAAGTTCTGCAACTCTTTCACAAGTACGGAATCCCCAACAAACCCATCTTTCAAAACGATAAACGCCTTCACAACCGTGCCGCGAATCTCATCTGGACTCGCCACAACAGCGACTTCCTTCACGCTCGGATGGTTCGTCAACGCATCTTCCACCTCAAACGGCCCAATCGTATAACCCGAACTAATAATAATATCGTCATTTCGACCTTGGAACCAGTAATAATCGTCCTCATCACGGTACGCGCGGTCACCGGACACGAAATAATCGCCGCGAATCGCTTTTTCCAGACGCTCAGGTTCTTTGTAATATTCCTGGAATAGCGCAGGGAAATCTTTGCGCATCGCGATATCGCCAATTTCGCCGACATCAACAGGCTGGCCATTTTCATCAATAATCGCCATGTACTCCGGCATAATCGGCTTGCCCATCGAACCCGGACGAATTGGAAACTCTACAAGCGTCCCAATCAGAAGCGTGCTCTCCGTCTGGCCATAACCATCGCGAACCTTAATGTCAAAATTGTCTTGGAAAACTGTGATTACTTCGCGGTTCAGCGGCTCACCAGCAGAAACGGCGCTGCGCAAATCGCTCAAATCATACGCATCCAAGTGATCCGCCTTCGCCATCAAACGGTATTCCGTCGGCGTACAACAAAGCACGTTAATCTTCTTATCTTGCAAAAGTTCCAACTGTTTCGCGGGACGAAAACGACCGCTATAAATGAAACCCGTCGCGCCTTTACCGAGGACAGACAAGAACGGCGACCAAACCCACTTTTGCCAGCCAGGCCCAGCCGTTGCCCAAACCGTGTCACTCTCGTGAATATCCAACCAATGGTCCGCTGCGATCCGAATATGCGCGTAACCCCAACCGTGCACGTGCACCACGCCCTTCGGATTCCCCGTTGTGCCTGACGTAAAGGCCAGCAAACATGGGTCATCCTTATGCGTCGCTACCTTCTCAAATTGCGTCGATGCCACTTCAACCAACCGCTCATAACCCAGCCAACCGTCAAGCGCGCGGTCCGCCCCAACAACAATCCGCGTCACGACACTTGGCGCGTCCACAATCTTATCAAACTCCGCCGTACAACTCACGTCCGCAATCACAGCTTTCACGTTCGCATGATGAATCCGATACTCCAAATCATGCGCCTTTAAAAGCTCCGAGCTGGGATAATAATCGCGCCAGTCAGCCAAATCCCCATATAAACCGCGTATGTCTCAAGCAAGCGCGGCATCATTACAATCACGTGGTCGCCTTTTCCAATGCCAGCATCCTTCATCACATTCGCAAACCCGTTCGCCTGCTCCAACAAATGATGATAAGACCATTCCTTCACGTCCCCAGCCTCATTCTGCCAAATCAGCGCTGTCTTTTCCGAGTCAAATTGTGCAATCTCATCGGTAATATTATAAAATTCAGGGGCAATTAAATTTTCTGATTTCATTTCGTAACATCTCCTTGGTTTAGGTTCGTTTTTTGTTCTTACGTGGATTGCGGGTGGGTGTCTTTGAGATCTTGTTTAGCGAGCTTCAGGCGCTAGCCTCTCGAAAATTTCGTGGCCTCCGCAAAAGTCAAAAGAGGACTTTTACTGCGCCCCCTAACAATTTTTTTTCGAGGCTAACGAGCGCCTTCAGCATCTTGTTTAGCGAGCTTCAGGCGCTAGCCTCTCGAAAATTTCGTGACCTCCGTAAAAACCAAAAGAAGGTTTTCACTGCGCCCTCTAACAATTTTTGTCGGGTCTAACGGGCTTCTTCAGCATCTTTGTGACCTAGTACTAATACATGGTACTACACGAATCTAATCAAAGCAAATAAAAGGCACAAACCGCATACCTATGCTAAAATGAAGAAGATATTGAAAGGGGAAACATCCATGCAAAAAGAAATCTACATGCGTGAGGCCTTACTTGAAGCCGAAAAAGCACGCGAAAAAGGGGAAGTCCCGATCGGCGCGGTTGTCGTACTTAACGGTGAAATCATCGGACGCGCGCATAATCTCCGCGAAACGACGAAAAACGCCGTCACGCATGCCGAAATCCTAGCCATCCAAGACGCCTGCAAAAACCAAGACGCTTGGCGACTTGAAGGCGCGGAGCTATACGTCACGCTCGAACCTTGTCCGATGTGCAGCGGTGCGATTCTACTCTCCCGTATTGGCACAGTTTACTACGGAGCCGCCGATCCAAAAGCGGGAACAGCAGGAACGCTCATGAATTTACTTCAAGATCCGCGCTTCAATCACCAATGCGAGGTGGAATCAGGAATTCTAGTCGATGAATGCGGTGCCATCTTAACGAACTTTTTCCGAGATCTGCGCGCGAAGAAAAAACAGCAAAAGAAGCCTTAATACCTATTTTAATGCAATTAACATCCATTATGATGTTTTATGTGAAAAAATGCGCAATAAACTGATGCCACTCAACGGAGCCACCCGACTCATTTCGAGCCTCCACGTTTTCCCTTATGAAAATAGAACCAAAAGAACTAAACAAATCTAGGGCAAAATGAGATAGAATAAGAACTAGGTAAAACTTATTCTAATTATCCGAAGATGCGAAAGAAACCCGTTAGCCTCGACAAAATTTGTTAGCGTGGATGAACGAATAATCGCTTCACTCTTACTCATATTGATAATCTAAGGAATCCGAGAACGCTTCCTAAGACTATCAACAATTTCGAGAGGGTGGTTTCTGTAGCTCGCTATGCATGCCGGTTTATGTGAGAAAATAGACAAAGCCTGAAAATAGAAACTTTTCACGGTAAACAGGGGATTTTCACATGTTTATTTTCCTATAAAATCATTTGTGAATTAAAACACAAGAAACCGTAACAGTATTCGCAGTTTTTCACAATCGATTAACGTGTATAGTATACAATCGGCAAATTATGATAACGCTAAACAAAAGGGTTAAACGCCCAAATAACACAAAAGGAGGAAAAAAGGTGGATAAGCTTTTCTTAGCTAGACTTCAATTCGGATCAACAACCGTTTTCCATTTCTTATTTGTACCACTTTCTATTGGACTTGTATTTATGGTTGCTCTTATGGAAACGTTGTATGTTGTGAAGAAAAAAGAAATCTATAAAAAAATGTCGAAGTTTTGGGGACACTTGTTCTTAATTAACTTCGCGGTAGGGGTAGTAACAGGGATTATTCAGGAATTCCAATTCGGGATGAACTGGTCGGATTATTCGAGATTTGTAGGGGACGTATTTGGGGCACCACTTGCCATTGAGGCGTTGCTTGCCTTCTTTATGGAATCAACATTTATCGGACTTTGGATCTTCGGTTGGGACCGGTTAAACAAGAAATTACATTTAATGTGTATTTGGCTTGTTGCACTTGGAACAGTTTTCTCCGCGTTCTGGATTTTAGCGGCGAATTCATTCATGCAACATCCAGTAGGGTTCCAAGAAATTAATGGTCGTGCGGAAATGAACGATTTCTGGGCGCTTATTACGAATGGACAGTTACTTGTGGAGTTCCCACATGTTATCTTTGGTGCGTTCGCGACGGGGGCCTTCTTTGTAGCTGGGGTCAGTGCGTACAAATTACTTAAAAAGCAAGATGTGGACTTTTTCCGAAAATCGTTCCAGATTGCGCTCGTTCTCGTTATTATCGGTGGTTTTGGTACGGCCTTCAGTGGTCACCAACAAGCGCAATATCTTGTTAAAACGCAACCGATGAAAATGGCGGCGACGGAAGGGATTTGGGAGGATACAGCCGATCCGGCACCGTGGACGATGATTGCGGGGATTGATGTTGATAATCAGAAAAACACGTGGGAAGTCAATATTCCATACGCGTTAAGTTTCCTTTCTTACTCGACGTTCTCTGGTAGCGTGCAAGGTATGAAATCGCTACAGGCCGAGTATCAAGAGAAGTATAAGGATCGTTTCGGGGCGGATATGAACTACATTCCACCAGTTAAAACATCATTCTGGAGCTTCCGGATTATGGTGCTTTCAGGGATGTTAATGATTATGTTTGGCTTGTGGGGAGCTTTCCTTGCATGGCGCAAAAAATTAACCACTTCAAAACTGTATCTACGTCTGATGATTCCGATGATTGCTTTCCCATTCATCGCGAACTCGATGGGGTGGATCATGACGGAAGTTGGGCGTCAACCGTGGGTAGTGTTTGGCTACATGTCAACGGCGGACGGAGTTTCACCGAACGTCTCGGCAGGCGCGATATTATTCTCGCTCATTGCGTTTTCAGCGATTTATTTAGCGCTCGCGATAGTGCTTGTATGGCTATTTATTCGTGAAATTAAGGCTGGACCATTTGCGCATGATCACGACGATAAAAAAGGTAAGAAAACGCCTGCGTCTGTCGATCCATTTGATTTGAAGGGGGCGAAATAAGATGGAATTAAACGAACTGTGGTTCCTTTTAGTTGCTGTACTTTTCATCGGCTTCTTCTTCTTGGAAGGTTTTGACTTCGGGGTTGGGATGTCGACACGTTTTGTGGCTCGGAATGATTTGGAGCGTCGTGTTTTAATTAATACGATTGGACCGTTCTGGGATGCGAATGAGGTTTGGTTGCTGACGGCTGGGGGCGCGATTTTTGCGGCGTTTCCTAACTGGTATGCGACGATGTTTAGTGGTTATTATATTCCACTTGTGTTCTTCTTGCTGGCGCTTATTGGCCGTGGTGTTTCGTTTGAATTCCGCGGGAAACATGATACAAAAGCTTGGGTGAAGACGTGGGATTGGGTTATTTTTATCGGTAGTATTTTGCCGCCGTTCTTGCTTGGCGTCTTGTTCTCGTCACTTGTTGCGGGGATGCCGATTAATAGTGAAATGAATATGAATGCTGGTTTCTTTGATTATATTACGCCGTTCTCGCTTATGGGTGGGTTGACGGTGACTTTGATTTGTTACTTCCACGGTTTGCTGTTTATTACACTTCGTACGCATGATGATCTTCGTGAACGTGCGACTCGGATTGCAAAACGGATGTGGTTTGTAACGGTTCCTGTCCTCGCGATTTTCGTCGTGATGGCGTTCTTCTACACGGATATTTTCCAAGCTCGTCCGATTTTGTTGCCGATTATGATTGGCGCGACGGTCGTGTTCTACGTGATCTCTGCGCTTGCTCTTTGGAAGGGGCGCGAAGGTTGGGCGTTTGCCTTTAGTGGACTTGGAATTGTTGGAACAATCGGTGCAATTTTTGCAGGATTATTCCCGCGTGTGATGGTCAGTTCGACTAGCGCGTTGTATGATTTAACGATTCATAATGCAGCATCCGGCGATTATTCGCTAAAAGTAATGACAATCGTGGCTCTGACGCTTTTGCCGTTTGTACTAGGTTATCAAATCTGGAGCTATTATGTGTTCCGCAAGCGTGTATCCAGTAAGGAGAAAATGACGTACTGATGGGTAGAGATTTATTGAAATACCAAGGTATAAAACCGATCCTTGCCGTGCTAGCCGTCCTGACAGTTGTTCAGGGCGCGGCTATCATCGCGATGGCAAGATACTTAGCAACTGCGATTACGACGCTCTTTCACGGGGATCCGTGGGGTGACGCGCTGTTCGATTTAGGCCTCTTTGCGGGGGCTTATCTTGTACGGCATTTTTTGAATGTATGGAAACGCAAAATTGTGTATGATTATGCTGCAAAAACGGGGACGGCAATGCGTGAGGCGCTGCTTTCGAAACTGTTTCTACTTGGGCCGCGTTTTACGAGTGCGGAAGGAACGGGGAAAGTCGTGACGATGGTCATGGAGGGTGTCGCTGATTTTCGTCGTTATTTGGAGCTGTTTTTGCCGAAATTGATGAATATGTCGATTATTCCGGTGATGATTTTAATCTACGTATTTATAGAAGACACGACGTCGGGCACGATTCTGATTTTGACGTTGCCGATTTTGATTCTGTTTTTGATTATGATTGGATTGGCAACGAAGGCGAGTGCGGATCGCCAGTTTGAGACGCATCGGGTGTTGTCGAACCATTTTGTGGATTCGCTTAAGGGGCTCGAGACGTTGAAGTATTTGGGGATTAGTCGCGCGCACGAGGGGAATATTGCGAAGGTGAGTGAGGATTACCGGAAGGCGACGATGGGGACTTTGCGGATGGCGTTTTTGTCTTCGTTTGCGCTGGACTTCTTTACGATGCTTTCGGTCGCGACGGTGGCGGTGTTTCTGGGCTTAGGCTTGATTGAGTCCACGATGATTTTGCCGATTGCGCTCGGGATACTTATTTTAGCGCCGGAGTACTTTTTGCCGGTTCGGGAGGTTGGCTCGGATTATCACGCGACGCTGGATGGGCAAGAGGCTGGACGCGTGATTCAGGAGATTATTGATAAGGACGTGACGGTGGTCGCGACGGATCAAGCGTTGGAATTTGATGCGAATACGTCGTTTACTTTGCAAAATGTGACGGTGCAACATCAGCCGGATTCGAAGGCGTCGCTTGATGCGGCTAATTTTACGGTGACTGGTTTTGAGAAAATCGGGATTATTGGTGCCACGGGGGCTGGGAAGTCGACGATGATCGATGTTTTGAGTGGCTTTTTGGAACCGACGGATGGTGCGTTTTTGTGGAATAATGAGGAGCGTGTGCAATTGCGTGATGCGGCTTGGCAGAGTCAGGTGACATATATCCCGCAACATCCTTATTTGTTCCATGAAACGGTACGTGAGAATATTCGTTTTTATGCGCCGGATAGTGATGACCGGGAAGTGGAATGGGCGGCTGATGCGGCGGGCTTGCGCGATTTAGTGGCGGAGCTTGATGCGGGTTATGATACGCTTGTTGGTGAGGCTGGTCGTGTGCTGAGTGGTGGTCAGGAGCAGCGGATTGCGATTGCACGGGCTTTTCTTAGTAATCGCCGGATTGTGTTGATGGATGAGCCGACTGCGCATTTGGATATTGAGACGGAGTATGAGTTGAAGCAGCCGATGCTTGATTTGTTCACGGATCGTCTTGTCTTTTTTGCAACGCATCGTTTGCATTGGATGCTTGAAATGGACCGGATTATCGTGCTGGATCATGGCGCGATTGTGGAAGTTGGTACGCACGCGGAGTTGCTCGCGAAAAATGGCTTTTATGCGAAATTAATCAAAGCCCAATTGGAGGAGATCTGATGATAAAAAGTAGCTGGATTGGGCCGTATATTAAACAAAATCGGATGCTTTTCCTCTGGGTTATTTTGCTTGGTTTGCTGACGGTGTTTTCAACGGGAGCGTTGATGTTTACGTCGGGGTATTTGATTTCGACGGCAGCGACGATTCCGGAGACGATTTTATTGATTTATGTGCCGATCGTTGGGGTTCGGGCATTTGGAATCATGCGTGCGGTGTCACGATATATTGAACGTTTGGCGAGTCATTCGCTCGTTTTGCGGATTTTGGCGAAAATGCGTGTTCGCTTATATCGAATCATTGAACCGCAAGCTTTGTTGATGCGTTCGCGTTACCGGACAGGAGATATTTTGGGGCTTTTGTCGGACGATATCGAGCATTTGCAAAATTATTATTTGACGACGCTGCTTCCGAATATTGTGGCGATGGTTTTATATGGCGGAATTGTGATTTCACTCGGCGTCTTTTCGATTCCGTTTGCGATTTTATTTTTCGCGTATATTGCGCTTCTTGTGCTTGTGATGCCTTGGGTTTCGTTACTTTACGCGCGTGGGAAAAATGCGTACATGAAGCAGGAACGGAATAAATTGTATCAAAAATTCACGGATGCGGTGTTCGGGATTAGCGACTGGATGTTCAGTGGTCGTGAAAAAGGCTTTATCGAGGATTATGAGGCGGATGAGAAATTGATGCTTGCCACTGAGACAAAACAGGCGCGCTTTGCGACGTTGCGGGATTTTGTTGGGCAACTGATTATTGGGGTTATGGTACTTTCGATGGTTTATTGGACGAATCGGCAGGTTGTGGATGGCGTTTTTGAACCGACATTTATTGCGGCGTTTGTGTTGGCGATTTTGGCGTTGTCGGAGAGTTTTATTCCGGTGAGTAATGCGGTCAGTGATGGCTCGCTTTACAAGGATTCGATTGCGCGTTTGGAGGAAATCGAGGACGCGGAACTTCTGACTTGGGAAGAGGAGGGCGCGCTTGAAAAAATCGCCATCAATACGGAAAATGTGACTTTACGTACGGAAAAACTGACTTTTGGTTACACGGATTCAAAACCTGTTTTGCGAGACTTGGATTTTGAGTTGAATCAAGGCGAGAAGGTCGCGATTTTAGGACGTAGTGGTACGGGGAAATCGACATTTTTGAAATTAGTGCAGGGAGCCTTGGCGCCGACATCGGGTTCGGTTACGTTGAATGGTGATGATGTGGCAAAACTTCGCCCGCAGATTTCGGAGATGATTTCGATGTTGAATCAGAAGGCGCATTTGTTTAATACGACGGTGCTGAACAATATTCGGATGGGGAATCAGGATGCAACGGACGAGGACGTTGCGGAGGTTGCGAAACAGGTGAAGCTGCACGACTTCATCATGAGCATGCCGGATGGGTATCATACGCAGATGACGGAGATGGGTGCGCGTTTTTCGGGTGGGGAACGTCAACGGATTGCGCTGGCTCGGATTTTGTTGCAGGATACGCCGATTGTTGTGCTAGATGAGCCGACAGTTGGGCTTGATCCGATTACGGAGAAGGAATTGCTCGGCACGATTTTTGAGACGCTGCAAGGGAAGTCGCTCGTTTGGGTGACGCATCATCTTGTTGGTGTGGAGAAAATGGATCGGGTATTGTTCTTGGAAAATGGCGACGTGATTATGGACGGAACGCATCAGGAATTGTTGCAGAAAGAAGAACGTTATCGTCATTTGTATGAATTAGATCGCCCGATTAAGCTGTGACTAATGTAATGAAAAGTGATGTTTTATACGTTAATAAAGACCTGTTTTGTCACAATTTAGACACAAACAGGTCTTTTTGTGTGGCATAATGTTACTTTATATGTTAGTGTTTTAACTGTAGTGAAGTTTTGAACATAATTGAACTTGTCTGAAATGATAACGATATTGAAAATTCTGCTTTTTAATTTCGAGTTGTAGTACTCGTTTTTATACACATCTTGGAGTAACTCGCATTTTGTTTTTTCATCTAAGAGTTGGGATGAAGGCGCATGTGGGAACCCTAATTTCATCAGGATAAGGCACGGACCATAGTTGTGCAATTTTGTTAGAAAAGGGGAAAATAGAGATGAAGAAGGCAGTTATTTTTGTTGTGTTGTTTATGTTGATCGGGTTTAATGTGGTGTCCGCGATTCCGGTGAGTTCGGCGAATGTAGAGCGGGAATTTATTCAGGATGTGACGGTGAAAAATAGTCAAGGTTTAGAGGAGAATGAAAATGCGCCGCCTATGGAAGTGGTGTATGATTGGGATTCTGGTGTGGATGGGATGAAGGTTGGGACGGAGATTGGAATTGATATTCCTGAGGGGCTCGCTGTGAGTGATGGAACGGTGGATTTTGTGGGGCGATATGGAAGCGTTTACGGGGAAGTGACTTTGGATGGGGATAAGTCGCGTGGGGAATTGGAGATAACGGAGGATATTCCGGCTCATGTGATGGGTAGTTTTCAGTTGTCGGCGGAGAGGCCGAGATTGAAAAGTGCTATTACTGCGCCGATTTTGACGGAAGTGGCTTTGACGGATGCGAGTGGAAAGACTTTTACGGAGGAGAATCGGCCGACTGTTGATTCGGTGGCGCATGTTGCGTTTGAATGGGCTTTGCCGGATGCGTTGAATGCGAAAAGTGGGGATACGTATTCGTTTGCGTTGCCGGATATTTTTAAGTTATACTCGGTGGTGAATGGGACGCTCGGCGATTATGGGACATTTGTTGCGGGGACGGACGGGACGGTGACGATGACGTTTAACGAAAATGTGGAGACGGATTCGGGCGTTGCGGGGACGTTGCAGTTTAATACGCGATTTGATGCGGTTAAGGAGAATACGCTGACGGAGCAGAAGATTGTGTTCCCGGTCGTGGAGTCGCAGAGTATCGATGTGCATTTTGTTGCGGCTGGTGCGCAGAAGGTGATGGCGAAGTCGGGAACGGTGGATCAGGCGTATGAGCGAGTCAGATTGACTGGAAGGTTCGTGTGAATGAGAAGCAGGAAGTGTTGCGGGACGCTGTTTTGAAGGATGCGATTCCAGCGGGGCTTCGGTTGGATATGGAGAGCATTGCGGTTTATAAATTGGATGTGTTTACGAATGGGGACGTAAAAATTGGCGGGCTGGCTGATAAGTCGGAGTATACTATTTCGAAAAATCAGAACGATGAGCTGGAGATTGCGTTTTTAGATGGTTCGACGGCTGGCTATGAGGTTCGGTACACGACGCTGATTGAGGATGTGAGCAAGGTTCAGTTTGTGAATACGGCGGATTTTGTGACATCGGGGAAACCTACGAGCGCGACAGGTACGGTGACGGTGGAGCGTGGGGAGCATTTGACGAAGCATGGTGTTTTTGATGCGAAAACTGGTCGGGTGACGTGGACGGTTGGTTTTAATTTTGATGGTGCGGATGTGGCGAAGGAGGATGCGGTGCTGCATGATTTGTTTGACGCGACGCATCGATTGGTGGATGGCTCGGTCGTTGTACGGCACGCGAATGTTGACGGGAATGGTGTGGTGACGCAGGGGGATGTGCTGGCGGCGACGGATTATTCGGTGATTCCGCAGAAGAACGCGACGCAGAACGGATTTGATTTGCAGTTTGCGGATGGGGTGAAGACGGCTTATCAGGTGACGTATGAGACGGAGCTTGTGGACTCCGATGCTGATGTGAGTAGTGTGGTAAACCGTGTTGGGACGGTGGATACGCCCGAGAAAATAGCGACGGTGAGTACGGCGGCGCAGAGTATTACGAAGCGTTTGGTTGACGCAGATTATCATTCGAAAACAATGAAGTGGGAGCAACGAGTGAATGTGCATAACTATGCGTTGGATAATGTGGTGGTTCGGGATAGTTTTGCTTCGGGGGGGGATGGAACTCCTTGGTGATACGTTGAAATTGGTGGATTGCGATAATGGAAATGCTGTGCTAGTCGATGGTGAGGATTATGCATGGACGGCGAATAAGGACGGTTTTACGATTACACTTTTGAATAGTTATGCCAGACAGATGACGCATGAACTTGTCCTGACGTATGAGACTAGTTTCCAATTAGGTGACGCGACAGCTTTCAAAAATGATGCGTTATTGGAGTGGGAAACAACAGGTGGTGGAAAGAAGACGAGTAGTGATTCGGTGACGACACAACCAGATTATTACACGCAAAAAAAATGGTTTTAAGCTTGGAAGTTATGATGCAAAAAATAAAGAGATTACATGGGAAATCGGTTTTAATTACAATTTATTAACGATTGCAGCCCCAATTTTGAAGGATGTAATTCCGAGTAATCAGACGTTGCTTGTGGACTCGGTGGAAGTGCATAAAATGGTGTTGGGCAAGGAGGCGTATAATTATTCAGATGGCGGGCTTGTAGATCCGAATGAATATACACTGGATACGAGTAATAATACGGTGACGATTATGTTTAAAGACGGTATTTCGGAAGGATATTACGCGACGTTTAAGACTAGTTTGGACGGACAGTTGGTGTCTTCGTACTATTTGAATGACGCGACGCTTTTTGATGGGGACAAAGATGTAGCTAACTTGGATGGCTTTGTGATTATTCCAAACGGTGGCAGTTATGTTGGTAAAACGGGGGTTCAGGACGGGGAAAATATTCACTGGAAGGCTACAGTGAACGCGGGCCAATCCACGATATCGAATGCAAAAATTGCGGATACGCCGAGCGAGAATCAAGTGTTGCTTCCGGATTCTGTTCGGGTGTATGATACGACGATGACATCCAGTGGGAATTTTGCGAAAGGTGCGGAGTTAATAGTGGATAAGGATTATACACTTGCTATTCATAATGACGGCGAAACTGGGAAGCAATCTTTCGAGATTGCGTTTAGCGACACAATTTCAACGACTTATTTAGTGGAATATGATACGTTCATCGATGCGGCGGATAATGAGATTGTCAGAAATAATATTCGATTGACTGGCGATAATATCACGACGGAGCCAACGCAGGCAACGACGGAAGTCCAAGTCCGATTTTCTGATGGTTCTGGTGGTGCGTCTGGTGAACGCGGAAATTTGATGCTGCATAAGGCGGATGGAAACTCGAAGCGAGCGTTGGCGGGGGCTGAGTTTGGCCTGTACAACAAGGATGGGAGCGTATTATTGCGGACAGCGACATCAGATTCGTCTGGGGACATCACATTTGGGTCTTTGCGTTATGGCGACTATGTGGTGAAGGAACTAAGCGCGCCAACGGGTTACTTTAAATCGGCTAGCTCGGAGGCAGGTATCGCGGTGACACTGAACTCGAAAAATCAGGATTTGAGGGTTGAAAATGAGGCATTTATTGGCGAGGTAAAGCTGACTAAATATGAAAAAGGCACGACGCAACGCTTGGTGGATGCAACGTTTAGCTTGATGCAGGGCGAGGAGGTCATCCAAGCAGATTTGAAAACGGATGAAAATGGTGAACTCGTTGTGCGTGATTTGGAACCTGGGGAGTACAGTTTTGTAGAGACAGCTGCACCGGAAGGTTATCAAATCAACGAGGAACCGCAAAACTTCACGATTAGTGAGAAGCAGAATGCACCGGTGAATGTCACGATGGAGGATGAGTTGATCCTTGGGACGTTAATTATCACGAAACAGGATCAAACGACAAAAATGCCACTGTCTGGCGCGGTGTTTGATTTGATAGATAGTGATGGGAATATTGTGAAATCGGACGTTGTTAGTGATTTTGAAGGAAAGTTAGAAATTGCTGATTTGCCGATTGGGGAGTATAAACTGTTGGAAACACAAGCGCCGATGGATTATGTTCGTGGTGAGTTAGCTATTCCAATTACGATTTCCAAAGCCACCTCTGAGCGAAATGTTTACTATGAAGTGGTGAATAACGAGCTGGCTAAAGGTGGAGTTATGTTGACGAAAACGGATAGCGTGAATGAGCAGAGACACTTAGCGGGGGCTGTTTTTGATTTGAAAGATTCTGATGGAAATGTGATTCAAGCCGATTTAGTGACGGACGCTTTGGGCCAATTTATTGTGTCGGATTTAGTGCCAGGCGACTATAGTTTCGTTGAGACCGCAGCGCCCGCTGGTTACAAATTAGATACGACACCGATTCCTTTTTCCATCGTGAAATCGCAGCTAGAATTCGTCAGTATTGAGGTGAGTAATGTGATTTTGGATGGGCCAGAGGAATTGCCGAAACCGCCAGCGCCGAATGTGCCGGAGGAAGAAACGGTGCCACCAGGTGGAGAAACGCCGCGAGGAATCATAATGCCAAATGGTGCGTCGTTGCAGGCGGTCACAGCAAACTATATGGTAAAGCCGATCGATAGCCAAGCATTATCAAGGTTGGAAGAAGCGGATACTAATCAGAAATGGTCTGCGCCACGTTTACCGACGACAGGTGATACTCGAAATGAGCCTTTAATATGGATTGGCTGGGGACTTATTTTGATGAGTGGGGTATATTTGAGTAGGCGCCAAAAATAATGTAATAGGAAATGTGCTCTCATGCATGACCGGTTAGTTCCGCTGATGTATGGGAGTTTTTTTTAAAAAAGAAAGGCTTTACATTGCCAATATTTTTTTTATATAATAAAGGTACTTAATTAAGTATTTTAAATAAATGATGAGCTGGTGAAGTAGATGGAAAATAAGCATGTCGTAAAAGCGGCGAATTTGAATAAAATCAGAAGTATTTTGTTTAAATATGGATCGGCGACAAAGGCGAAATTAGCAACTGAATCGGACATAAGCACAGTCACAGTCAACGGTCTGGTCAAAGAACTTGTGGAGGCTGGCGAGTTTATCGGCGGAGAATTGATCCATCCCAAAATCGGTCGACCGTCTGTGCACTATCATTTCAACTATGATTTGGAGCACTATCTCTTAATTTCAATCCAAGAAACCGCTGGAAAATTACATATTGTGGCCCATGTTGTGAATATGCGCGGTGATATCCAAATAACGCGAAATCAGCCGATGGAAGTTGTGAAAATGAGTGCGATTATCGATGTTGTGACGGAAATACTTGCTCAAAAACTGGCAATCACGAATATCGCAATCTCGATTCCAGGTAAAAAAATCGGTTCCGAAATCGCAGTGAGCTGGCACGATGCACTCGATGGCTGGGATTTAGAATCAGAAATAAGCGGTCGGTTCGACATTCCCGTCCTGATTGAAAACGATGCCAATCTAGCAACGGTGGGCTATTGCAAAGCGGTGGAGATTCCTGATCGCGATTATGTGGTTGGTATTTATTATTTGCCGATGAGCATGCCGGGCGCGAGTCTTTTCCACAATAACGGGCTTTTCAGAGGACAGGATGGTTTGGCTGGTGAAATTCGTTATTTGCCGCAGCTTATTGGTCAAGAATTGCCTCGGTCGTTCGAGGAATCGGTGCAGAATTTGATGGATATCCTCTGTATTTACAACAGCCTCCTTGCGCCACATACGTTTGTGATTCATATGCAAGGTTTGAGTCAGCAGGAATTGGAAAAAAGGATTTTAGAAAATGGTGTTTTGCAGGAACAGCCAAATAAGCCGAACTTTCATTGTGCAGCTTCGTTTGATAAAGATGTGATGAAGGGTCTGGAATGGCTAGCGATGGCGCATTTAGTGTTTATGAATCTGAAATAATAGGGAGTTGGGAACGGGTGAGAGACTTGCTGACTGTACAAAAAAAAAGAATATCGGCGGCAATTTCAGGTGAAATGGTGGTTTTCGATGAATAGTTTGTATATGATTGCTCTGAATCAAGAGGTCGATTATTTCACGATTGTGCCGATTAGACGAATTTTAGCGACGTGTGAAGTAGCGGGAACGGATACACTGGACTTTTCAGATGCGGGTTTTAAGTACAGCATTATAAATAGAGAATTAGTGGAGAAAATAAGAAATATGGGGGTAGGAGCATGATTAAATTAGTGATTACGGATATGGATGGGACGTTTTTGGATAGTAAGGGCGAGTATAATCGCGAGTTTTATCAGGAAATCAAGGACTTGATGATACAGAAAAATGTGGCGTTCGCAGCCTGTACTGGGAAGCAATGTGACCGTGTCGAGCAACTTTTTGGACCTGAAAATACGGAAGATTTGTGGATTTTAGGTGATAGTGCGGCGCGAATTAAGCGTAACGGGGAGTTTGTGTATGAGTCGCTGATTAAGAATAAACTGGGGCTCGAGATGATTGCAAAATTGGAAGCTTTTCGTCTGGATTATGTGATTATTGCGTGTACGTCGACGGGTGCGATTGTGAAGGATACGGTGCCTGATGCGATTTTTAATCGGATGAAGCATTCTTACTCGGAGTTGCGTCGAGTAGCAGATTTTAGCGAAATTGATGTTGATTTTGTGAAAATTTCTGTGTATGATGCGAAAGAGGATAGTTTTCATACGCGCACGCAGTTGGCTGATTTTTTTGATAAGGCGTATATCGTTGCTTCGGAGGGCGCTTGGATTGATATTTCGGATGTTGGCGTGCATAAAGGAACTACGGTGGCGAGGTTGCAGGAGATTCTTGGTGTGACACACGCGGAAACGATGGTTTTCGGCGATGGGCTGAATGATTTGGAGCTGATGGAGGCTGGACTTTACAGTTTTGCGATGCGGAATGGTTTTCCTGAAACGAAGGCAGCGGCTAATTTTATTGCGAGGTCAAATGATGAGGACGCGGTATTGCACACGATAAAACAGATGTTAACGTTGCAGTAAACCGAGAGAAAAGGGAGTTTTTATGGAGAAAAAGTGGTATTATGCGATATTAGTTATTTTTACGACGTGTGGATTTAGTTTCTCGAGCTGGATTTCACGAACGCCGGAATTGCGGGATGCATTGCACGCGACGACGGGGACGATGGGGATTATTTTGCTCGGATTGTCGATGGGTTCGATTCTAGGATTGGTGCTCGCCAACGTATTTGTTCGGGCGCGTGGCGGTAGATTTGCGATTATGACGAGTGCATTTTTTATGTTTAGTGGTTTCATTGCGCTTTCGATTGGTGCGCTCGTCGCAAGCCAAATCGTGGTTTTCGCGGCGCTATTCATTTTTGGAATGGGCGCTGGGATGTGTAATGTCGCCATGAATTTAGAAGGAACGGAGATTGAATACCGGATCAAAAAGACGATTTTGCCAGTGTTGCATGCGGCGTTTAGTATTGGAACGCTTGTGGGAGCAGGAGTCGGAGCGATTTGCATCAAGTTAGGCATCTCAGTCAGCCTGCATTTGACGATTGTGGCGTGTTTATTGTTCGCGCTTCTGATGATTTCGACGCGATTCGTGCCGGCGGGAATTGGTAAGGATTCGGCGGCGGATAAGAAGGCGAATGCGGAAGAAAGCGCTGCGGACAAGCGTTTGTGGCTAAATAAACGGACGGTGGCGCTGGCGATTATGGCGCTCTGTCTCGCGTTTGTCGAAGGCTCGGCGAATGATTGGATTCCGCTCGCGATGGTAGATGGCTACAATGTTTCGCATAGTTTTAGTACTGTGATTTATGGTGTTTTCCTGACCGGCATGATTAGTGGGCGTTTGGTGAGTGGCCGCCTAATCGATACGTATGGCCGCGTGTTGCTACTCCGCATCGCCGTGGCACTCGCTGCAATCGGCTTACTTCTAGTCATCCTGAAAATTTCGATTGTGTTGTGCGTCATCGCTATATTCCTGTGGGGACTGGGCGCTTCGCTCGGATTCCCAATGACAATCTCCGCTGCTGGGGATGAGAGTCAGTACGCGGTGAAACGAGTGAGTTTGGTGACGCTGGCAGGCTACGGCGCATCGCTTGCAGGGCCACCGTTGCTTGGATTCTTGGCGAACTATTTTGGTTTGCTGAATGCGTTTATTTTCGTACTTATCGCGATTTGTGTGGCAGGATTGTTTACGAGTAATGTTGCAAAAATCCGCCAGACATCATAAAAATACCCCGATTTCTCAAAGATTTAATCTGAGAAATCGGGGTATTTTTCGTTAACTTATTGAATAGTTTGTGTGGATGTGTAAAGAACTTTACCAGTTGTGTCTAAAGCTTTTACTTTATAGTATTTTACTCCTTTTAAATTATAAATGCTTCTGATGAAACTCCAAATGTTCGTCGATAAAACTCGCGATGAAATAATAGCTGTGATCGTAGCCAGCTTGCATGCGTAGCGTCATTGGATAGCCTTTTTCAGTTGCAATATCGGATAATTTCTCAGGTTGCAACTGCATAACAAAGAAACCATCACCAGTCCCCTGATCAATCAAAATCGGGATTTGTTTGCCATCATATTCCGCCAACAACTTCGTCGCATCCCATTCCGGCCAACTCTCCCGATCCGTGCCCAAATACGCATCAAACGCTTTAACACCCCACGGAACCTCCATCGGATTCACAATCGGCGCAAAAGTCGAAATCGAGCGGAAGCGTCCCGTGTTGCGCAAACCAATGACCAGCGCGCCATGTCCACCCATCGAATGTCCCATAATCGACTCCGGACCAGTCAAACCAAAAGTATCCCGCGCAATCTCCGTAAGCTCCGTCACGATATAATCATACATCCGAAAATTCCTCGCCCAAGGTTCCTGCGTCGCGTTCACATAAAAACCAGCACCTTGACCCAAATCCCAGTCTGCGCTATCCGCAACATCATCCCCACGAGGACTCGTATCCGGCATCAACATCGCCAAACCAAGTTCCGCGGCCTTTTTCTGCGCCCCAGCCTTATGCGTAAAATTATCATCCGTACACGTCAAGCCCGAAAGCCACCAAACGAGCGGCGGCGTCTCAAATTTCTCCTTGTTCGGCAAAAATAAGCTGAACGTCATGTTGCAACCGAGAACCGTCGAATAATGGCGGTATTTCAACTGAACACCATCAAAACTCTTATGTTCCTCAAGCAACTCCAGTTTTTCAGTCATACGAAAGCACCGTCCGAATCGATTCACCATTGTGCAACAAGTCAAACGCCTCGTTAATGCTCGCAAACGGCAAGTTATGCGTAATAAACGGGTCAAGCTTTATCTCGCCCTTCATCGCTTGCTCCACCATACCTGGCAACTCACTACGCCCTTTCACACCACCAAAAGCCGAACCGCGCCAAACACGACCCGTCACGAGTTGGAATGGACGCGTACTAATCTCTTTTCCAGCACCAGCCACGCCAATAATCACGCTCTCGCCCCAGCCTTTATGGCAACATTCCAGCGCCGAACGCATCACATCCGTATTCCCAATACACTCAAAACTAAAGTCCACGCCACCATTTGTCATCTCGACAATCACTTCTTGAATCGGCCGCGCATGATCTTTCGGATTCACAAAGTCCGTCGCGCCCATCTCTTTTGCCAGCGTAAATTTATCCGGGTTCATATCAATCGCGATAATGCGGCTAGCACGAGCCTGCACCGCGCCTTGAATCACGGCCAAACCAATCGCCCCAAGTCCAAAAACGGCAACTGTATCACCAGCTTGAACTTTCGCCGTATTGTGAACCGCGCCAATCCCCGTCGTTACGCCACAACCTAGCAAACACGCTTTTTCAAGAGGTGCCTCCGGGTTAATTTTTGCAAGCGAAATCTCTGGAATAACCGTATATTCACTGAACGTGCTCGTGCCCATATAATGATAAATTGGCTCGCCGTTATAAGAAAAACGCGTCGTTCCATCCGGCATCAGACCTTTCCCTTGCGTCTCGCGAACCGCCTGACAGAGATTCGTTTTCCCAGACGTACAATATTCACACTCGCCACATTCGGCCGTGTAAAGCGGAATCACATGATCGCCAACCGCAACACTTGTCACGCCTTCTCCAATTTCGATGACAATACCGCCGCCTTCATGCCCTAAAACCGCTGGGAAAACGCCTTCAGGATCATCACCAGAAAGCGTATAAGCATCCGTGTGACAAACCGCCGTATCTGTAATTTTAACCAAAACTTCTCCTTTTTTCGGAGCCTCTACGTCAATTTCAACGATTTCCAGAGGTTTTCCAGGCGCAAAGGCCACTGCTGCACGTGATTTCATATATTATCTTCCTTTCGCAATTGCTATTTTTAGCATACAGGTTAAGTATACTACAAGGCGCGGCGGGATAACAAAGATGCGGTTCGCTATACCGAAACGGAAGGGCGGTGAGCAAAGATGCCCTCCACTACTTTATATTTTAGATTGAAAATGCTGTTTTGTCAGGAATAAGTATAACTAGTTTAGAAAGTAGGGAATGGAAAAATGAGAAAGAACATGATTAAAAAGATTATTGCACTTGTTTTCAATGAATATCTTTTTGTTACTAACGGTTTGATTAGACAATGAAAGGAAAGACACGCGGATTTCAAGGGCTAAACCTTGACTCCGCTTTTTTTTATCGTTATAATTGGGGACAAATGAGGAAAAATTGAGGGTGACGTGGATGGGAAATGTGATTTTTGTAATGGGTGTCGATATTGGGACGACGAGCACGAAAGCGGTGATTTTTGATGTGGATGGTGAGTTAGTGGCGCGGGAATCGCGAGGCTATCCGTTGTTGACGGACGATTCTGGGATGGCGGAGCAGGAGCCGCGCGTGATTCTGGAGGCGGTTGTGGAAGCGATTCGGGCTGTCATGGAGACGGCGGACCTGGATGCGAAAGCTTTGCGAGCGATTTCTTTTAGTGCGGCGATGCACAGTTTGATTGCGGTGGACGCGGACGGCGAACCGTTGACGAATTGCATTACGTGGGCGGATCAGCGCAGCGGCGAGGCTTTGGAACACCGAAAACGCGATTTTTACTTGCATCAAGTTTACGAAAAAACGGGGACGCCGATTCATCCGATGAGCCTTTTGCGAAACTCTGCTGGCTGCATGATGATTTTCCGGATGTCGTGGCGAAAACGGCTCAATATATCGGGATAAAAAGTTATGTTTGGCATGCGTTGTTCGGCGAATATGTGATTGACGAGGCGTCGGCTTCTGCGTCAGGGCTCTATAACATGTTGGCGCATGACTGGGAATCGCTTGCACTCGAAATCACGCAGATCACGACAGCCCAATTGCCAAAAGTAGTCGCGGAATCGCACTCTTTTCAAGGCGTCTTGCCAGCGTGGAGAGAAGCACTCTGCAACATCGCAGAAAATACGATTTTTGTCGTAGGAAGCAGTGATGGCGCGCTTGCCAATGTCGGCATAGGCTCCGTCGGCGAACACGATGTCACGCTAACTGTCGGAACAAGCGGCGCCGTTCGCAAACTAACAAAAATATATCACGTCGACGATTGGCAGCGAACCTTTTGCTATGGTGTCGCGAACGGCTATTTCGTACAAGGCGGAGCGGTAAACAATGGCGGTGCCGTCCTCGCTTGGGGATTAGAACAATTCGGTACAGACGCCGAGCGCGCGGCAAACGATTTCACCGGATTTATCAACAGCATCGCTCAAACACCACCCGGCGCAAACGGCCTACTTTTCCAACCCTATTTACTAGGCGAACGCGCGCCCTATTGGACCGACCAGATTCGCGGTAGTTTCGTTGGACTCACGATTAATCACAAACGCGCCCACTTCATCCGAGCCATTTTAGAAGGCATTGCATTTAATTTAGCACACGTTTACGAAGTGATGAGCGACCCGCACGACAAAATTCACGTCACCGGAGGCCTTTCCCAGCATCCCGTTTGGTGTCAACTCGTTGCCGACGTTTTCGACCGTGAAGTCATCGTACCCCACACAATCGAAAGCTCAAGCCTAGGCGCTGCAATCATCGCCCTGCATACACTAGGTATTTTACCAACACTTGAACTCCCGAAAAAACTACCACCAACGCACGTCTATCAACCGAATCTCGAGAATGTCGCGATTTATAAAGAACTTCAACCGATTTTCCAACAAATCACCACACAGCTAATGGGAAGCTACGAACGCCTAATTGACTGGCAAAAAAGCCAAGTAAATGTTAAGATAGAGAGAAATAACAGATAAAGCGCGCATCGGTGTCAAAAAAAAACGTGGGGTGATTCGAATGAGCCGCAAATTAGTATGGACGCTAATCATTTTAGTGGGAATTTGTCTTTTAGGGACATTGATTGCAGTATTAGCAAACTTATTTTATTTCAGCGCATAAAAAACTGGCCTTGGCCAGTTTTTTTGATTCCCGATTTTATTTTACGAATATCGATTTCCATGATATAATGGTGTTGGAAAAAGATATGCATGATGGCACTAAAAGTGAAACCCCTATCTTGTGGAGAAGATAGGGGTTTCTTTTTGGTTAGATTACCGTCTACTCTTTCGTTTTTTCTTCTTGCCCCGCATCTCCAACCAATAATTGAATGTAGCAAGGACGCACCCAACAATGATGGGAGCAAGGATTGTAGAAAAGATATACATAATGACACCCCCTTCCCCAGAAGTAATACTCGTCTCTGGAGGTAGACGGCATATTAAGCATAGCATAGAAAAGCCTTTGTTTTTCACGAGTTGAACACAAATTAAAAATCACTGAAAACCAAAATTGTGTGCACTACATCGAAGTTGAATTTTGAGAATACTAACGATTATGGTAATATAAGTAATGTATTGGTTTGTCAAAAATAATACTTAATTAAAGAGGGGAAACACGTCGATGAAAAATAAAATAGCGTTATTTCTAATGGCAGTCTTGGTCGTTCTATCACCAGTTTCAGCGGGAGTTACAGGTATTTCAAGCATCCAAGCTGAAGCCGCAGTTAAAAACCCAGTCAAAGTATCACTAAGTACAACGACACCAAAACAACGCACGAATGTTACTTTAAATGTTGCAGGTGTACCTAAAAACACAGCCTATACAGGAACCATCTTTTACAAGTCTAAAAAAACCTACATCTCTGGTAAAGTCGGCACACCTAAGAAATTCAACATCAGCACAGCAACAAAAGGCTACAAAGTAAAAATCGAAATCGTTGTAAAATACAATAAACAAACGTACAAATCATACGCATACTTCACACCGCGGTGATCTGAATGACAAACCAATATAGATTAAATCATCTCTTGTTACTCTCTTAATGAGAAGCTACAGGAGATATTTTTTCGTGGGAAAAGGAAGTAATTTTGACGAGATTTTCAAAAAATGCTATAATGAGGACAAGAAAAGGAAGCCATGCGATAACATGACTCCCTCTAGTAGCTCCGTTAAAAAGACGGTGGCTGAATTGAATTGTTATAAAAATAACCATCGACTCTTGCCGAAGTGAGGATGGTTATTTTTTGTGGTCGTTGTTAAGCTTAATCAATGCAATAACAAGAGCGATTAAGGAAATCAAAAGACTTCCAAAACCGACTGCTAATTGCAAAGCTTCTGCTACAGACACAAGGCATCTCCTTCCTTTAGAGTAAATACTTATTCGCATAAGCATCCCCCCTTCCATTAAGGATAGCCACCATCTTTCACTCGCTACTAATTGTTATTATATCATATATGTGTTGCTTTTGTGATTGCGATACATAATGAGTTTTTTTGTAGACTTTAACGACGTATCAATGAAAAGACTGAAAATCTGTGATAATCTGCTTACTTCAACAAACTAAGCAACACAACCCCAACCATAATCAATCCAACCCCCGAAAGAATAAACGTCCACTCGAGTGGGCTCTTTTTTTGCTTGAAAATCAAAATCCCGCCGATCGTCGCGACAATCACGCACGCCTGCGAAATCGAGAAACTCGTGGCTACGCCAAGCACTGCGGTCGCGAGAAACATGCCCAGATTCGCAATCGACCACGATAATCCAGTCAGCAGATTGAACGCGACATTTTTGTGGGAAATGGCAGATTTTTTCGCTAAATTAATGCCAATGGCGCATGTCAGCATCCCGATTGCCTGTGGTAAGATGATAGCGAAACCAGTCACGTGAAATAGCTGGTTTGTCACGACGTAAAGCGTTAAAAAGAAGGAAGATAGAATAACGATAGCGTAGACATGAATGGAAACCGACTCCTTGATTTGATTCCCACGTTTTTGAAATCCGGTCATTACCACCCCAACCAAAATGAAAATCACTGCAAAAATGCCAATCACAACAGCGCTCATCGTCTGCCATTCATGGAAAATGAGGACGGCAAAAAGCGTAGCACCAACGAGTTGTGTCCCATTGGAAATCGGCATCGCCTTGGCGACACTAGACGCGGCGATTCCTTTAAATTGCAGTAATTGACCAAAACTCCAAAAAATACCCGACACGAAACTGACGATAAATGAAGCGATTGTGACTTCGGGCGATACAATCCAAAATAGAATACATGCGAATATAAGCGCGCTAATCGACGTCCCGAGTAATTGCTCCTCCGGGGTGCTTTTTCTTAGGTTCGCAATGATGGGCATAAACCCCCAACCGAGAACCGGTAATAAGGCAACAAAATAAATCAACATAACAAGCTTCCTCTCATCATTAATAATGCCACTTAAACTTATCACGCGTAGGGGGACTCGGCAATATCCCAAAATTACGGTATTCAATGCGGTAATTTTCGTAGTTTTCGGTAAGGAAGCTTTGTAATAGAATAATGCTAGGGAAAGGAAATATGAAATGAAAGCGGTAACCAAAATGATTGCAAATCGCGAAAAGAACATCATTCAGTTTTTAATGAAGGCAGGCCAGACACGCGTTGGAGATATTGCGGATCACTTAAGTCTCTCCGGAAAAACAGTATCTAATTCATTGAAAGAAATCGACCAGTTCCTAAAAGAGTTCGGCATGACGGTCGTTCGTAAACCGAAAGTCGGCGTCTATATTGACGGAGAAAGCGAAGGCTTAGCGCAAGTCGCCCGTTTCTTAGACAATCAAGTGAGTCTCGTCCCTTCCACCAAAGAAGAGCGCGTGATTTACATTTTCAGCACATTACTAAAAGCAAACGATTACGTGACCATCCAAGAACTTTCAGAAGCGCTTTACATCAGCCGCGGAACGATTGAAAAAGACATGATCGAAGTCACAAAAATGCTCGAAAAAGAAGGCGTTGTTCTCTATAAAAAGCCAAGTAAAGGCATGAAACTGCGCATCAATGAACAAGAAAAGCGCGCCTTGACATCGAAGTTTATCCGTAATTTCTGGGGCAACAACTGGTACTTGAAACAAGAAGGCGAGAAAGTACTCCAGGCTTTCGATACGATTCAAGCGGACGTGACTGGGATTTTTCCAGAAGAGGGCTTAAAAGAGATTATCTCGATTGTGCGCGAGTTCAGTGAAACGTACGATTTCGCGTTTACGGACTATGCTTTTCAGTCGATTGTGATCCATCTAGCCATTGCGGTGGAACGGATTCGCAAAAAAGAGTACGTGGAAAATCAAATCATGGACCTAATGAAAGAGGCGTTGGATTTCCAACAACAAAATACAGAAACGCTTGTCAATATGCTCGAAACGCGTCTGGATATCACGATTCCTGATTTTGAAATTGGCTATATTCAGATTCATCTTGCAGCGGCTTACAATCAGCGCAATAACAGTTTTCTTAGCAATCAGTTGCAACCGCAAGATGATGTATCGGAATTTATGACGAAATGTTTGGCGGAAACGGAGTCTGATCAAGAGTTGCTAGAAGGCTTGGCGACGCACGTGAAGTCGGCGATTAATCGGCTGAAACTAGGCATGCATTTTAAAAATCCGTACCTCAGTAAAATTAAGCAAAACTTCCCGAGGGCGTTTGAAGAGGCGCTGTATTTGAAAACGGAGGTGGAGGCGAAATTCGAGGTGCAAGTAAATGAGGATGAAACGGCTTATATCGCGCTTCATTTCGAGGCCTATCATGAGCGAATGCGTTCCTTCCCTGATTCAATTCGCGTGGTACTTGTGTGCAGTACTGGCCTTGGTTCGTCGAGATTGCTTGCTGCTAGAATTAAGAAGTATTTCCCGATGATTCAGATTGAAAAAATCCTATCCGTGCAGGCGATGATGGAGTCGGATGTCGATGTTGATCTTGTGATTAGTACGATTTATCTCGAACTCGAAACGGTGCCAAGTATTGTGGTGAGCCCGATGATGAATAAAGAGGATTTGCAACAAGTGGAGCGGCATATGGAAAAGGTGAAGCACCGAAAGAAGAAAGTTAGTCAGCCATTTTTAGATTTGATTCAGAAGGAACATATTTTAGCAAAGTTGGATGTGGCAACGATGGAGGCAGTGATTAGCGAGATTGGCGAGATGCTGATTGCGCGGGATATCGCCAAGACCGGTATTGCAGAGAGCGCCCTTTTGCGAGAGGAATTATCGTTCACGTCGTTTGATGACATGGCTACACCGCACGCAGATCCAGCGCTGATTAAGAAGTCGGCGATCGTCATTGCGACACTTGAAAAACCTGTGAAATGGGGACTGGTGGACGTCGATAAAGTATTCTTCATCGCGTTAACCGAGAATAATGGTTTGGATTTAGACGCGGTATACGAGCAATTTTACAATTATATTGATAATAAAAAGTGGTTAGAAAAGCTGGCGACGCTTGAGACCTCCAAAGAAATATATGAACATTTAATAAAGGATGGGATGTAATGGAAGTAAAAGATATATTGACAAAAGAACTCGTCGTTTTTGATTTAGAAGCGACAACGAAGGAAGCGGCGATTCGGGAAATGGCGACGATTCTTGATTCGAAGGCCATTCTTGCGGACAAAGAGGTCTACATTCAAGCTGTGTTGGATCGGGAAACGCACGCGACGACAGGGATTGGGAATAATATCGCGATTCCGCACGGTAAAAGTGATAGCGTCAAACATTCGGCGATTGCTTTTGCTCGTACGAAAAACTTGATTGAATGGGAATCGCTTGATGATGAGCCAGTAAATATGATTTTCCTGCTTGCCATCAGCGACTCCGACAAAACCGACGCCCATTTGAAAATTCTAGCTGAAATCGCGACCAAACTCATGGATGACGATATCGTCGCAGGATTGAAAGAAACGCGAGACAAAGAAGAAGTAATCCGTATTTTAAACGAAGGAGTGGTAGAAGTATGAAACGCAAAATTATCGCAGTAACGGCATGTGCAACGGGGGTAGCCCACACATATATGGCCGCGCAAGCACTGAAAAAAGGGGCGAAGAAGATGGGCGACTTGATTAAGGTGGAAACCCAAGGCGCGACGGGAATCGAGAATGAACTAACGGAAAAAGACGTGAATATCGGCGAAGTTGTTATTTTTGCAGTGGATACGAAAGTGAGAAATAGTGAGCGCTTTGCGGGGAAAACGATTCTAGAAGTTCCTGTCAGCGCGCCGATTAAAGACGCCGAAAAAGTGATTAACGAAGCACTGAAACTAATCGATGAGAAATAGGGGGAAATGCAGATGTTCAAGAAAATTGGGAGCGAGCTTAAAAAACATGTTTTAACAGGTATTTCATATATGATTCCACTCGTTATTGCGGGTGCGGTAATCATGGCGATTGCGCGTGTTGGTGGTTCTTTTTACGGGATTACGGATATTTGGGACGCGAAATATGCGGATAGTGCGAACGGTATTATTTCGCTGTTGCATAGTTTGGATGGCTTTGGTGGCTTGGCGCTTGGCATGATGTTCCCTGTCATTGCAGCGTTTATCGCCTATTCGATTTCGGATAAGCTGGGCATTGCACCAGGACTTGTCGGCGGTTTGCTGGCTCGTGATATTGGCGCAGGATTCCTCGGCGCGCTTGCAGCAGGTTTGATCGCAGGTTACGCGTGTCTTTTGATTAAAAAACATGTCAAATTACCAAAATCGGCAGCATCGATTGTGCCCGTCTTTTTAGTGCCAGTAGTTGGTACGCTAGTTACAGTTCTTATTATAAATTATGTCGTCGGAATTCCGTTTGCCGACTTGAATAAAGCGCTTGAATCTTGGTTGAACGGCATGTCAGGAACGAACCAAATTTTGATGGCGGCAATTATTGGCGCGATGGTTGGATTTGACTTAGGCGGACCGGTGAACAAGGCCGCAGTTACGACCGCGATGGCACTTTTGACGAGTGGTATTTACGCTCCGAACACGGCCGCGCAAGTCGCGATTATTATTCCACCACTAGGTTTAGGTCTTGCCACTTTGATTGCGAGAAGAAAATACAACACCGAAATGAGGGAAGCTGGGAAATCCTCGCTGATCATGGGGCTCGTTGGTATCAGTGAAGGCGCGATTCCATTCGCTGTAGAATCTCCGCTAAAAGTCATTCCGGCAACCGTGATAGGTTCGGCAATCGGCGGCGCGCTCGCAGTTGGACTTGGCGCGATTAACCAAGCACCAATCAGTGGTTTTTATGGCTGGTTCACTGTGCAAAACTGGTGGTTCTATATTTTAGCAATCGCAGTGGGAACGTTCGTCGTAGCGGGAATCTCGGTAGCATTACGTAAAGATAGCGCTGGTCAGGAAGAATCGTATACCGTCGAAGAAGACGATTTTGACGAAGCAGAATGGGAAGCTTAAAAAACGGAGGTAATTATGATTAAAGCACATATTGTCAATCACACGCATTGGGATCGGGAATGGTATTTTACGTCAGCCGATGCGTTAGTTTTAAGCGAACAACTTTTCACAGAAGTTATCGAGGAATTGAAGGCGCACCCAGAGGCAAATTTCGTATTGGACGGTCAATTATCGATTTTGGACGATTATATCGCGCTTTACCCTGAAAAAATGGTGGACATTAAAAAATTGATCGCGGATAAGCAATTATTTATCGGGCCTTGGTTCACGCAAACAGACGCGTTTTTCGCGCACGGCGAATCAATTTTGCGGAACGCGATGATTGGCATTTTTGATAGTAAAAAGTACGGCGATTACATGAAAATTGGCTATTTGCCAGATACGTTCGGATTTAACGCCCAAATGCCGACGTTGCTCGCGCAGGCTGGCTTCGATAATATCATTTTCTGGCGTGGGATTCACCTTGGAAAACAAGTCCAGTCTACCTATTTCAAATGGAGTGGGTTGGGGGATGCGGCGCAGATTTATGCGATTAATATGCCACAAGGATACGGAACGGGGATGCTGCTTGAGCCAACAACGGCGTATGTGGACGGGCGTCTTGACCCAGCGATTGATTTCATCGCGAAATACAGCGGCACGCAAGAAGTCCTGATTCCGTCGGGAAATGACCAGCTGAACATCATTACAAATTTTGCGGACAAATTGGCGGAAATAAACAAGATGGGGCGCCATTCCTATGAACTGAGCACGTATCAAGATTTCATCTCATACGTCAAAACGTTGCCAGATTTGGAGGAATATCGCGGCGAATTCAGAAGCCCAGTTTTGGCTCGCGTGCACAAAACGATTGGTTCGAGCCGCATGAATATCAAGTTGAACAGTGCGGAATTGGAGCAAAAATTACTGACACGCATCGAACCACTACTCGTCATCGCCAAAGCATCTGGAATCCCAATCAGCGAACGATTGCTGATGCATACGTGGAAAAAACTACTCGAAGGCCAAGCGCATGACAGCTTGGCGGGATGCGTTTCTGACCCTGTTGCAGAAGATATCATGCACCGAATGAAGGAAGCCGACGAATTATGCGACAGTATCGAAAACACTATCGTGAAAAAAATCGCCGACGACCTACAGCTTGAAGCCAATGAAATTCTCGTTTTCAACACCGAATTGGCAACGTTTGACGGCTACAAAGAAGTCCAAGTCATAACGAAAAATAAGCAAATCCACTTTCCAGAATGTCCAGACGCGATGATTGTTCAATCGGAATACATCGAATCAAGAGAGGACGTTCTAGAGGAAACGCCAGCTGGGAATCGTTTTATCGAAGAGCCCGGATATTACGTTTTGCAAGTGAGACTGAAAATCGAGCTTCCCGGCCTTGGCTACCGCGTCCTGACTTTTGAAGAGAGCGAAACAGCGCTCGAAGAAATGACATCAGCGACGGAGGCCACGATTAGCAATCCATTCTATAAAATTGGATTTCAAGACGGCGCTGTACATCTTGAAACAGCAACTGGCGAGAAGCATCCCGCTTTTATCGAACTTGAAGATGCTGCAAACGCAGGCGACACCTATGACTATTCCCCATTAGCAAACGATGTCCCGCGCGATTTCCGATTTACAAAAGCAACAACAGAGAAATCCAGCCAAGTAGAGCGCCTAATTTTGACTGGCGTCCACACCATGCCATTTGACTTGGAAGACCGACTCGTACCAGACAGCAAACAAGGCGAACTTTTTATCAAAATGACCTTGGAATTGAGTCAAGATAGCGCATTACTTCATTGTAAAGTAGAAGTAAACAACCAAATCCAGAGTCACCGTCTGCGTCTGAAAATCAATACCGGCGTGAAAACCGACACGAATATCGCGTCCCTTCCGTTCGGCTACATCGAGAGAAAGCCTGGCGTCCCAGCGAATTGGCAAGACACATACAGCGAAATGCCGGTCGACATCGAGCCACTCGAACAAAGCGTGACGCTGACCAACGAAACAAAGAGTTGTACCATCTTCACGCGAGGCATCAAAGAATACCAACAATCCGGCGACCAGTTAGCGCTAACCCTACTCGCAACGACAGGCCAGCTTGGCAAACCAAATCTCGCTTACCGTCCAGGCCGAGCATCAGGCGACACGACAAAAAAAGGACACGTCCTCATCCCGACAGAAGGCGCCCAACTAATCGGAAATCACACATTCCAACTAGCCATCTGCCTAGATTCCCAAAGCTTTGGCGAACACGAAACCGCCCAACGCAGCAGACAATTCAACCAAACAACGGTTTCCTATCAACGCCAAGCCTACAACTATTTCCTACACCGCTTGGACAATAAAATCCAAAAAACAGAACGGAAACGAGGCTTACAGCGCACCTTACAACTAAGCGATGTGCCAAAAACCTACCTCATTTCCGCCTGTCACCCGTCCTATTACGAGTCAGATAAATACATCATCCGGATCGAAAACCCCACGAACACACCACAAAAAATCGATCCATCACGCCTAACGAAAGGTAACATAACGCTGGTAAATGCCCTAGAAGAACCCATCACAAACCAAGACTTTACAATTCCAGCCTATGACGCCATCACAATACAACTCCCATTAAAAAAAAGAATCGTAAAATCCACGTATAAATCAAGTTCTTGCTTGCCTTTTCCATGAAAGAAAGGTATATTTATAAGTGAGCCGTTTTTGAAATGGCAGCTAATTTGTCATGCTAGATGGGGACGTAGCGGAGCCCTGTAACCCACAATCCGCTCTAGTGGGGTTGAATTCCTTATCGAGGCTTTGTACCTGTTTGGTCAGCCCTTTGTAAGTGGTGTTGACGTTTGGGTCTTGCGCAATGGGAACCTGTGAACCATGTCAGGTCCGGAAGGAAGCAGCATTAATCAGTGCTTTCCATGTGCCGTGAGGTCGCCTGGGCTGAGCTAACTGCAAAGGTAACGCAGATGGATACATCGCCAGAATAAGGTGCATGGCATTATAATTTTAAACGATACAAGCCTTCTTTCTTAACTGAGAGGAGGCTTTTTGTTGGGGTTGTTCGAACGAAGTGAGTTACAACCCCAATATGCATGAGAGCGTAGCGAGCAGGTAATCCACCAGTGGCAGTTTGAACGAAGTGAATTACAGGCCCAATATGCCTGTTCGCACACCGCCAAACAGCGAGCAGTCTCCACTGTCTTAACACCCCAACCTATCTAATTCTCCCAAAATAGGCTATACTAGATAAAAGAGGTGAATGAAATGCCAGTAGAAAATCAAGGTGTGAATTTACTAGAACTGCGGAAATCTCCAAAGTTGAACCCCGAAATACAAGGGGAAATAGAGGATTACGTGACGTGGGAACGCGAAGATAAATTATACTTCGGCCGAATCGAAAAAATGCTGATCAACTCAGCTATCGTAGCGATTGACGAAGATCTGCAAAAAGAGCACAATGCACCAGTGCGTACGGTGGTTAATTTTAAGAAATATCGAGTAGTCGAGTTAGAAAAATAAATAACGAAAAAGAAGCGCTGACCTTTGATGGTTTGGCGCTTCTTTCGTTATTCTAATAGGAATCTTCTTGTTCAAAAGCAGTCACAAAACTCTGCACGTCATGGAAGTAAAAGGTGTTTTCATAGTTTTTATTTTGAATTGCGAAGTGGTATACGCCATCCAAGTTATGCGGAATATCTGAATTAGCGTCCCACACAACAGATTGCTCTATCTCTAAGAAAGTATAGCGCTCACCGGCAAAAGAAAAACTATTCACGTTGATTCCATTTTTTGTGATAGCATCGTCGTCCAATACCACAACACGAGCAGCAGGAACTGGTTTGACACTTGCTGCCATGTTCTCTGGTAATAGGAATGTATAATAATAGGGCTCAGTAACGGTTCCCAATGTATCATAAGTCGTACTTTTGATGCCTAATATCACAGTTAGATGCCCGCTATTGCCTGTAACTTTCTTTGTGAATTTTGCTAGAGTCATGTCATTAACATCAATCTTATTCTGCATATCGTCGATCGATACAGCTTTTTCTACGGTAAGAGTTTTACTAGGAGCGCTATCGTCATTCGAACACGATATATTGAAAATCAGACTGACAAGCAATAGGACAAAAATCGGATATTTTAAAACGGACATCGTTATTTAACCACTTTTTTATTCACAACAGGACTCACATTATTCGCTGCATCAAATTGCTTAATAGAAAGACCAGTTCCGACTTTCTGCTTCGGTATTTTGACGCTGTATTTGCCTTTCGCATCGACTTTTGCTGAGCCGAGTAATTTCGTCTGGAAGTAAACGCGTACCGTCGCGCTTTTTTCACCTGTGCCAGTAACGGTTGTTGCAGTGCTCTTAATCGTGTTTACTGTCGGTGCTTTTGGCGGAGTCACATCTTTTACTGTGATAACTGTGGCCTTACTCACACGTTTCGCGATATCTGTGACTTGGACGCTTAACTTAGTGTTTGCGGGTTGTTTGGCGATTCGTAGGTTGAACGCGCCAGTTGCCGTTGCATTTCCAGTCGCAACCACTTGATTTTTGCTGTTTTTCACGACAACTTTGGCGGATTCTACCGTCTGTCCTTTGATTTGCGTGTCTTTATCTGTGAATGTCGTTACTTTCGGAGCTGCTGGTGCAACGCCTTTTGCGACAATGATGCGTGCTTTTGTTTCGTTGGTACCGTTTTTGAAAGTCAGCGTTAGCTTGTTGCCAGCTTTTTGCAATGGAATCCAGACTTTATATTGGCCATTCGCCGCGGCTTTCCCTTCACCGATTTTCTTCGTGCCTTGGAAAACTTTCACTTCGGTGTTTGCTGGGACTTTTCCAGTGGCATAATTAGTGTTGTCATAAAGTATTGCTGGTTGCGCCTTAATCACGTTTTTCGATAGGGCATGCCAAACGTTGATTTTACCGTATCCAGATTCGATATCGAAAAATGCTGGTAATGGTAGCGCTGGGATTACTTCGCCGTATTCGTCATACATAACCTCGTCTTCTTCGGCGTATTTATTCTCTTCGCCTGAAAACGCAAGCGGATTCGTTGTTGTACGCAAAATTTGGCATATTTCAGCAGGTTTCAAGGCTTTATTTTGACCTTTTAGAAGACTAACAAGGGCTACAACGTGAGGTGTCGCCATACTTGTACCATCCATGTAAGCGATATTTCCATCAGGAATCGTGCTGGCAATTTTACTTCCTGGTGCTACGACATCTAGCTCGCGTCCGTAGTTGGAATAATCAGCGACGATGCCAAATGGGTTCGTTGCGCCGACTGCAATCGTGTATTTAGAATAGGCAGGATAGGAAATCTCCTTCATACCATCATTTCCGCTGGCTGCAACCACTGTGATTCCTTTTGCATCCGCGTTTTTCAGCACGTATTCAAGCGTACGGCTATACGATCCACCAAGGCTCAGATTGATGACATCGACTTTTTGATCAATCGCATATTGAATTCCGCGAGCAACCGCATCCGTATCACCATCCCCATCGGCATTCAAGACTTTTACTGGTAAAATGGTTGCGTTTTTTGCCATACCTTTCATGCCTAAATTATTGTCGGCATTCGCTGCGATAACACCGGCAACATGCGTACCATGATTGTTATCGTCCATCGCAGAACCTTCGCCATTTGGATCAACGAAATTCTTAGCATTATTGTTATCAACTCGGCCCTGAAGCTCTTTCAAGCGGCTATCAACACCAGTATCCACAACAGCAACTTTAACCGCCGCTAATTTCTGACTCGCCGTTGCTTTCCAAAAATCATCTTGCTGAATATCGACATTGGCGGCATCTTTCACCACAGAATTCTTGTTAATCGCCCATTGATAAGCATCATATGTCCCATTTGTTTTCGAATAAGTCGTGACTTCTTCCACATATTCTACATCAGGAAGGCTATCGATCGCTTGCTTACGCGTATTCGCCTCACTTTTGCTGAAACTTTTCAGAGAATTATCAGAAGTAGGTTGATAAACAGTATAAAAATCGTTCATCGCTGTAGACGCTGAATCATCAAGCTCTGTCGTCTCCATACTATAAGCACTCGCTTTCTTCACAAGGCTTTTCGCGGAAGCATTCGGTTTCAGTTTAACGATAAACTTGCTTGTACCTGATTTTGCAAACGTTGTCGAGATATCTAAGCTGCCAAAAATACTGCTCAAACTGCTACCAGACATGTTTTGGCTATCAATCTTATTTTCTAATGCCGTGATTTGGTTGGCGAGAGAAGTAGGAACTGCGTCTTTGATGAGGCTTGAGATCGTATTGAACGCTTTCGCTTCTTCTTTTGAAATCGTATATTCACGTTTTTCTGCAGCGGCTTTAATAACTGGGCGTAAAACTTTTAAATTATTGTAGACAGTTGTTCGCGCACTACTATTTAGCAAGAATTCTTTCACTAAAAATGGAGAAGCTTTGTAGTAGAGTTTAGAAATATCCTTGCCAGCATCAGAATTTGCCAGCAAACCATCGCGAATCGAGCGTGCATCTTTTAGAATGTCTGCCGCACCATCTTTGCCAGCTAGGGCTGTTTCCGCAGCACAATTCGCGTCTTGTTCAGCAGGATAATTCGGTGGTAAGAACACTTCTTCATATTTAAGCGAATACGGCGCAACCACTGTCGAAGGATCCTCTTCCGGTATGTAGGAAACTTTCAACCAGTATTCGCCATTCCATGCATCTGGGAAGTTAACGGTTACCGTGTTTTTTTCGCCAGTACCCACGCGATAATTAAAGAATGTTTCGTCATCTAAGGCTTGATCCTTACTTGGATATATCGCCATCGATAGTATTTGTTTACTAGTTAACGTTACTTTAAAATGTGTGTGACCAGAATCTTTGGTTGCAGGTGCAACAATTTTGTACCATGCTTCACTTTCTTTAGCCGGGAATGTATCATTGTGAACCTCTTGCACCTTCAGCAACGTGGATGAAGGAACAGATATCGCTGTTACCGCTTTCACTTGAGACAGTGGTAAACAGACAAGTAGGAACACAGTGAGCATAATGAGTAGTTTTTTTAAGCATTTTATAACCCCTTTTCATATGATGTCGTTCTAGGTTATTGTATCTAAATAAGCAGGCAAATACAAGATTTATTTGGTATGACTTTGAGGCGTAGTGATACGCAGTAATTCTTTAGTTGGATAGACTAGAAATACCTTGAAGTGTATTTTTATCATTAATAATTAAACTTTTTGTAAGCTTAAATAAATAGTCAATTTGGGTATGATTGATTATTTAACACAAAATGTGGTGGTTAATCATTGATAATATCTTCAAATAAAGATATTATATATATATCAATATCAGAAAACTAGAAATATACAAAATAGAGGAATAGAAATGAAACAGAAAAAAAGGGTATTTTTTTAAGGGGTATACAAAAAATGAGTATATTGGCTTTAGTAACCATCTTAGCTTTTGGTATTGCAGTGCCTGTGCAAGCGACAGGGAATATGAAAGCCACATATATAGCGTTTGATGGTAAGCAATATGAATATTATTCTAAAACGATTAGTAAGCAACCAACGTGGCAACATACTGCATATAATAAAGCATCATCCACAACGCAAACGGTAAAATACAATGTATCACGGGAGAAGTATGTGAAAGGTAGTGTATCTACTGCGGCAGAGTTCGGCTTAATGAAGACGGGTGTTAAAGTTTCCGCTGAGGTAGGTGTAGGGAAAACAGTGAAAGAGAGTACTACAGTTACTTTTGCTATCCCGCCAAAGAAAAATGCTAATCTAGCATATGGTTCACAAAAAGTCTCTACAGCAGGATACATTGTTACCTATTCTAGAGGAAACGTCCAGTCTAAAAAAGCAATCAACGGTAATTGGACATATTCAGCATACTCATCCATGACGGAGTTTTGACAATGAAATACAGAAGAATACTAATCACAATACTAATCCTCACTCTCACTATCATCACAGGATGCTCTGAAACCAGCGAAGAACAACCATCAAAACCACCAGAAAAAGCAATAACCATCGATGACATGCAAGACAAGATAGACATCGATAATATCATCCTAACTAAGTTTACAAAAACAATGACAGCTACCAAGGGTGAATTTAGCGTTATCCTAGCAATGAAGAACACTGTTTACGATAAATTCCAAACCATCACAACCCCTTACTACTACACTATTCTATTACCAATCTCTATTGAAAATATGGTCGTGGAAGGTGTGAAATCAGTACCTGCTCAGAAGTTGAAAAAGCTAACAACAGACGAAGCCGCTAAAGCAGGCATCAAGGTAAACAGCCAAGCATTTGCCGGCGAGCCTTACACATTCTTTTCCATAGAACAAAGCGTGGAATGGAATCCGCATTCAAATACCAGCCCCAATCTAGAAGGCAAGTACGATTTCGCAATTCAGAACGAAGATTTTGTGAATACCTTTTATTTCTCTGACATTCAGCTTTTTGTCAACGGTTTTAATGAAAAAGGAACCTACTAATAAAGAAAAAAAAGTGTCCTAATTTGGGCGCTTTTTTTGATGCGTTCTTGTGTTATAATGAATCATAGCGTTAATCACGAATTTACCACACGAGGAGTCGAAACGATGAAATTCACAAAAAAAATCATGGGGAATTGTCGCGATAGCAGTCATCTGCATCATCGCCATCCCAACCATCATTTTCACGACCAACAAAGCGAAAGCAAACACGGCGATCGACGAAAAAATCGCAACATACGGCATCCCAACAGATGATATTATTGATATAAGCAAGCTTGGCTACGATTTCAAAAGTGGCAGCTACAATCGAATTATAACGACGAAAAAAGATATGGCGAAGTGGAAAGCCTATCTTGAAAATCCGAAACACGAGGAAGATAATTACTACGTCACTTACGACAAGAACGACAAAGAAGTCCGCCAAAAGAAAAACACGAATGATCCGCAAAGTACAGATTGGTATTATATTTTCCAATACGATCGCGGTGAAGTGACTGTGAACATGAGTGTTTTCGGGAACTGGATTGATCCTGAAAGTGCGGAATCCAAAGAATATAGTGCACTACTTTCCTATCCAAAAGCTAACTAATAATCCCTGTAAAAACTACCTGTCCTTTTTACTATAAAATTGTTATGTTAGCATGGCGTTCATTCTTGGCGTTCCTAGCACTTACAATCATTGGTCTGGCAACGTTAAAAGAGCCTCTAATGGTCAAAGGGTACTATCTTATGGGTTCGATTGGTTTGATTTCATCTGCTTTTACAGTAGCCAAAGTCGTGCGTGATAATCAAGAAGATGAAGAACGTTACAATCAGATGTTCCGCGCGAAAGACGTGGAGAACGTCGAGGAGTAAGGAAAGATAAAAAGCGGTAGCTCAATATTACGAAAAAAGATTCAAAAAAATGGTTCTATAATCAATGTGGAGGAAAGTTAAACTTGCCTGATATTGATTATAGAACCATTCCTTTATATTTTCTAAAACTACAAATCTGCCAAATACCTCTGTATAAACGTAAATAAATCTAAAAGGAGATTTGTTTTGTTCCCTTTATCAAAAGCAGCAACAATATGTTGATCTTCACTATAACTTTCCAAATCAATAATTTTAATCCGATACTTACCTTCCAGCATCCCGTCATTCATCCCCGAATATAAGAAAGCCGAACCTTTACCAATTGAAACCAAAGATAGACCCTCATCAAGGTCTTTCACATAAGAATTCGCCTTCAAATTGAACCCATTCTTGAGCCCTTGACTGACCACGTAATCGACAATGACTGGCGACTGCTGTCTTTCAAGCAGAATAAATGTTTCCTGACTTAAATCCGCAAAACGCACTTTTTTCTTATGACTTAAGGCGTGATCGATAGGCATAGCAATCTGTAAATGATTTTCCATGAACATCGCTTGCTCAACCGTATCACTAGATTGGAAATAAGTTAATAAATTAAAAACCAAATCATACTGACCGCTCGAGAGCCCGTCCGCTAGTTTCATCGGTGTATCTTGCTTCATCAAAAATTGAACATGAGGCTGGCTGACTTTAAAAAGTTCCAATAGTTCATACATTCTGCTCATATTGAAATTGGGTAGATAACCGATTTTTATAATCTGATCTGTTTTATCTAGGCTTATTTGATCATCAAACATATGAGCTAGCTTATCTACACGCGTTAAAATATCGCTCACTGCTGTTAGAAAATGTTCCCCAGCATGTGTTAATTTAATCGTGTGACTGCGCCTAATAAACAGTGCTACACCTAGTTCAGCCTCTAATTCTTGAATGTGCCTACTTAAAGTTGGTTGCGAAATATACAGTTTTTCAGAAGCTTTTGTAAAACTACTTTCTGTTGCAACTTTAACAAAATAATTCAAGGTGGTTAACTTCATAAATAGTTCCACTCCACACTCATATTGGTAGTAGTTTCATTATAAAGTTCCCACCTTGAATGCACAAGTTATTTCATCATCACTGGTAATTGCAGATAGGAAGCATACTCTCCGCCAGTATGAAGAATGTGAATCCCTTTATTATCGGGTGTACAACCTGGTGTTCCGGGCATCACAGATCCAAGCTCGTCTTTTGTACTGATGACGATTCGTAATGTTTCTCCAGCTCCATAAGATAAACCAAGCGGACTTAAAACGATATCTAATGCAACGACTTCACCTTGCACTAGTTTTTCAACACGGTCAAAACTATACGCCGGAATTTCATCTGTTGCTATTTCACTGTCAAGGTGACGCATGGAAGCACGAAGACGACCCCATGCACCTTTGTAACGTAAAGCGGATGCTCCTTCTTGCGTGAAATCTTGGAGTGCTGCGCCATGATTTGGAACGACGAATTCACTCAAAATATTACCGAGTTTATCGATTTTTTGAACCCAGACGAAGATATCCATATCATCATAACCGTTCACTTCCATGAATAGTTTTGCTTTCGGATAACCAACAAAATATGTCTCTTTGTCGAAGGTCATTTGGAAAGAAATACGCCCAGGTACGCTGTTGGCAATATATTTGACTGGGAAATCTTCTGATTCAGGATTTTCTTGTAAAGCACGTAATTTACCATTCATGTAGTAACGTTTATTTTCGCTAGCTACAGGTGGAAAAGTTTCTGCTGGTATGTCCGTTTGATTGCTTCCGTGGAAATCAAGAAGGGAATAGCGTACTGTTGCTGTATTGGTCCAGCCATTATCTTTACCGAGTAAATAGTAGTCAAAAAAGCGACGTAATTCTTCTGTGTTGTCTTCATCATAGTAATATGGCCATTCTTGACGGTCGTGGATGCGAAGCCATTTTTCTGTTGATCCTAATGTGCGCCAAGAACGGAATGTCCCCATTGTGTGTAAAGTGTTGGAATAGCTTGCGATAACGAAAGCGGGAACAGTGATTTTACTCGCATCCGCAACTTTATCTTTCCAAATAGCAGCATCGGCCATCGGATAAGCTTGCATTTCTTTTACTAAGTCTTCACGATGGGCACCTTTAGCACTGACGTGATTTACTTGTAAGCGTTCGATGAAATTTTCATCAGGGATGCCACCGATAAAAGCTAAATCACGATAACCGTCCGCAAGCCCTTCTGTTGGGTTGATACAAGTTAAGTGAGGTGGCTGTTCTGCTGCGATATACCATTGTGAAAAGGCTAGATATGATGTTCCGGTAAGGGCAGTTTTGCCGCTCGACCAGGATTGATTGGCTAACCATTCAATCAAATCATAGCCATCTTCTGTTTCTTGGGAACCAATCATCGTGGTGTCACCTTCACTGTGAGCGATGCCGCGCATATCTGGATTACAAACGGCGTAACCATGCGCACACCAGTATGCAGGATCAGGCGCTTCAAATTTTGTGAGACCTGAGTTCCATGCGTTTCCCATACCTAACATATTGAAAAGGTTTTTGTAGCGAGGTGCAGTTCCGGCACTTTTCCCATAAGGACTCCAGGCGATGAGAGCGGGAACTTTTTCTTCTGTTATTGGTAAATAGATATCTGTATAAATCGTGATACCGTCACGCAATTTAACGGGTACATCTTTTAACATTTTAATATCGCACGTTAGTGGTTTAAAACCTTCCGCGATTAATTGGCCCTTTTTCAAGATAACTTCTTTTGTTTCAAATGGGCTAAGGATCCCGTGCTCGATACCATTGTCAATATATTCGAAAGCCGGACTAAAACGCATTTTTTCTGTAATTTTTGCAGTCATTTGTATTACCTCCATTAAAAGTATAATCAAGCTTCTTTACACTTTAAATTATACGAGGGATGTCGCTTTAAGTACAATCGTTATTCTGTATACTGATGCTTCGGATTTATGTGTTATGCGAAAAATGAATATCATGAAAAGAAAGAACCTCGATAGTGAGATTGTTAGTCTACGTATCGAGGCTCTCTACTATTCTGTATCTTTGGATTCGTTTCTCTTATCGTCAGCCTTCTTTTTCGTTGGCAAAATAATTTCTTTGTCGCCTGGGAGCACGATGGTATAATCGTTTTTCTTCACCAGTTTGCCGTTGTCGAAGTCTGGGAAATCTGCTTTTTGTGCCATGCTATGACCTCCATTTCTCTCCCATTATACTACAAATCTCATTTTCTTTCCTTATATACTTGTAAAAGGAGCGCGTAAATGGGATAATTTTAAAGAAGAAGTTGCCACGGAATAAAGTGAAGAAGGAGCGTTAAACCATTGAAAATTACGAAAAAAACTCGCGATCTCGCAAAAAGAGTGTTTTGATACGATTATGAATTCGGTTGTCCATGATGTGAAGGCCGCAACAGGGAAGAAACCGCTTGTGCAGAAGTTGGAAGGTCTGAAATTTAAGCGCAAAATGGCGAACGGTTCGGAAGCAATGATGATTATTACAAAATGTACCCCGCCCGCCGTTTATGAATTTCAGACGAAAACGCATGTAAATACGCATACGACGAGCTACACGATTGAAGCTGTCACAGAACATACGTGTGAAGTGATTTATGATGAGGCAGTGGAATCGAAAACGGCGATGGCGCGCTGGAACAATATCCTGGTCGGCGGCATGCTAGGTTTCACGCGTAAGAAACGAATCACGCGGATGCTAGACGGAATCGAAGCCCTAGTAATCCAACAACACAAGGATTTAGTTTCCAAGATTGAAGGCTAACTCGAACTTATCAAATAGGGTTTTATAAGATATAATGGAAATACAGAAATACGCAGATAGCAGACAAGGCTCGTATCATTAAGTCAGTCTTTGCAAACGCCAAACCTTCAGCGGAGCGACAAGTGCTCAGATTCTAGGCGAAGGCGAGTACCGAAGCGGAATGTACGACTGTACAAGAGCATCGGAACACAGACTTTAACGACGAAAATGGGCACTTGTCGCTTCGCTGAAAGGAGTAAAAATGGCATATCAGGCACTATACCGTGTTTTCAGACCGCAAAGTTTTCAAGATGTGGTTGGGCAAGAACATGTAACGCGAACACTCAAAAATGCTATCGTCCAAAATAAGACGTCTCATGCGTACTTGTTTTCTGGTCCGCGTGGAACGGGTAAAACGAGTGCGGCGAAGATTTTTGCGAAGGCGATTAACTGTCCGAATAGCGTGGATGGCGAGCCTTGCAATGATTGTGAGATTTGTACGGGTACGACGGATGGCTCGATTCCTGATGTTCTTGAGATTGATGCGGCTTCCAATAACGGTGTCGAGGAAATTCGTGATATTCGAGAAAAGGTGAAGTATGCGCCAACTATCGCAAAGTATAAGGTGTACATTATCGATGAGGTACACATGCTTTCGACGGGTGCTTTCAATGCGCTCTTAAAAACGCTCGAAGAACCACCGAAACATGTGATTTTTATTTTGGCGACGACAGAACCGCATAAATTACCGCTGACCATTATTTCGCGGGTGCAGCGTTTCGATTTCAAACGTATTACGACACAAGACATTATTGGGCGTTTGGCGTTTATTTTAGAAGAGGAAAAAATGGCGTATGATGAGAAGGCGCTTGACATTGTGGCCCGCGCAGCAGAAGGCGGGATGCGGGACGCGCTAAGTTTGCTGGATCAAGTCATTTCTTATGGTACACAAGAAGTCACTGTTGCCGACGCACTCGAAATCACCGGTTCCGTAGCACAAGGCATGCTCACCGAACTGGTCCAAGCCGTTATCAATTCTGACGCAAAAATGGCATTGGAAAAGCTATCCGGACTACTCGCAGAAGGAAAAGACCCGGTTCGCCTAGTGGAAGACCTGCTCGTCTTTTTCCGCGATGTGTTGCTATTCCAAAAAGCACCGGATTTAACAGATGCCATGGAGCGCGCGGTCATCGATGAAGCGTTCCAAACATTGGCGACGTCTGCCGATGTGAACAAAATATACCAATACGTGACGATTTTAAACGATGCTGGCCAACAAATGCGATTTTCCAATCATCCAGGAATCTACATCGAAGTCGCGCTCGTGCAGTTGATACAAGTCGGCGGAGGAGCACCGGTTGCAGTTGCCACATCGAATGAAGCGGTCGCGCCGAGTCAAGATGTTGCCGAACTCGTGAACAAAGTCGACCGTTTGGAGCAAGAATTAAACGACCTAAAACGTCAAATTGCGAATGGCGCAACGGCAGCGAACGGTGCCAACGCCCAATCAGCCGCACCGCGCAAGAAGCAAGCCATCTCAGGAAACAAGCAGTTTAAAGCACCAGTAGGCCGGATCAATTCTGTATTAAGCGCCGCGAAAAAGCAAGATTTGCAACTCATTCGTAGCTGCTGGAGCGATCTGATTTCGATGCTGATGGCCTCACAAGCCGCACTTTTAAACGAAGCAGAGCCTGTAGCTGCCTCTAGCGACACTTTTGTGTTAAAATTTAAGCATGAGATTCATTGTCAAATGGCGATGGATAATCCCAATTTTGTGGAAACAGTAACGAACGGTATTTCGCGGCTGACGAAGAATAACTACTCCTTCATCGGTATTCCCGAAGACCAATGGGGCGAAATCCGCGAGAACTTCCTGAAAAATGCGGACAACACTGAATCCGAAGACGGCGGGGAAAAACCGTCAGAACCGGCTGAAGATCCGATTATCAGTGAAGCTGCGAAACTAGTTGGAGAAGGCTTACTTGAAATTAAAGAATAAAAAACTAAGATAAGAAAGAGGAGATTTAATAATGCGTGGAATGGGAAATATGCAAGGTATGATGAAACAAATGCAAAAGATGCAAAAAGAAATGGCAAAAGCACAAGCAGAACTAGAAGAAAGAAGCTTCACAGGAACAGCAGGCGGCGGCATGGTAACCGTTGAAATGACAGGAAAACGCCTAGTAACAGACGTCATCGTAAAAGAAGAAGTAGTAGACCCAGAAGACATCGAAATGCTACAAGATCTAATTTTAGCAGCAACAAACGACGCGTTGAAACAAGTAGAAGATACAACAGCATCCACAATGGGTAAATTTACGCAGGGTATGAACCTACCAGGAATGTAATTAAAGAGGCATTTGACTTGATTGAGAAAATGAGTAGTACTAAGAACTTGCCAAGTTTTGTATAGGACGAAGATTCTGCAATGTACAAATTGAGCGAAAGCGTTTGTATTTCACGGGTTGCGAATGGATTAACGGTTCACTTTGTTCACCCTTATATTGGGGCTGTAATTCACTTCGTTTCAAACAGCCCCAACAATGCGAACGCTTGTCGCCGATTTACTTGGGGTAAGGAGGAGACAATGCATTATCCGGAACCGATAACTAAACTAATGGACAGCTTTATGAAATTGCCAGGGATCGGACCGAAAACGGCGGCGCGGCTGGCTTTTTTTACGTTGGACATGAAAGAAGAAGATGTGCTTGATTTTGCGAAGGCGCTTGTGGATGCGAAACGTAATTTGAGTTTTTGCTCCGTTTGTGGGCATATTACGGACAAGGATCCGTGTTATATTTGCGCGGATACGTCTCGTGATCGCAGTATTATCTGTGTCGTTCAAGAGGCAAAAGACGTGATTGCGATGGAAAAAATGCGTGATTTCCACGGTTTGTATCATGTGCTTCACGGTACGATTTCGCCGATGGATGGGATTGGTCCAGAAGATATTAATATTCCTGATTTGCTGAAACGTTTGCAGGATGATACGATTCAAGAAGTAGTTTTGGCGACGAATCCGAATGTGGAGGGCGAGGCGACGGCGATGTACATTTCAAGATTGCTAAAACCATCGGGCATTAAAGTGACGCGAATTGCGCACGGGCTCCCAGTTGGTGGCGACTTAGAGTATGCTGACGAAGTGACGCTATCCAAAGCATTAGAAGGCCGACGCGAAATTTAAAAACGAGGTGAGCGAAATGGAAACAAGAAGCGACAAAAATGCGAAATCTCCACGTGAAAAGAAACAAAAGGTAGGGAAAATGCATAAGTCATATGACGCGTATTTAGTAGAATTGATTGAGGTTACCCAAGAAAAATGGAATCAACATCGAGACATTGCGCGTAAAAGTTTTGGTTACAATTCTGAAACGGAATATGAATTAAAGAAAGCAGAAGCCAAATATTTTTATCTTTTTCGTGAAGCAAGACATCGTAACTTAAGAAACTCGCCGAAATAAAATAGGACTAGAGATCATAGTTGTGGTCTCTAGTTTTGTGGTTAATGGGGTGTGAAAATGAAGAAAAAACGGGGTATGATGATTGGCGCGATAGTACTTGTCGTGGTGCTTTTGTTTATGACTTTTCGAACGACGTTATTTGATCCGCTCGGCTTCCGCGTGAAGCAAGCGTTGAATATTTCCAGTTCGACGAGTTCGGATGATGAGCCGATTGTTTTTATTCACGGGTTTGATGGCTCGAATTGGACGTTTTTCACAACGACGGTTCGATATAGCGCGACTAATTTTGCGACGCGTTCGTTGACTTTGCTCGTTCGTGAAAATGGGGATATCGAGGCTTCGGGTGTCTACGATAAAGGCATGAAGCGGCCGATGATTCGTGTGAATTTTGAAAATCCGCGATCGATTATACCGAATAATGCTACGTGGTTTTCGAAGGCGATGGACATGCTAAAAAACGATTATGGCATTGAAAAAGTGGATATCGTTGCGCATTCCTATGGCGGTTTGACGTTCGTTAACTTCCTGCAAAAGTATAATTATCAGTCTGACAGCTATCCAAAAGTGGACAAATTCACCGCGATTGGGACACCATTCAACGGTTCCGCGGTATCTAGCGATGGGCTAACACCGTATGATTTAACCGCTACTGGGCCGAAAAAAAGAGTCAGCTTATTTTCAAGAAATGATGAAGCGTAAAGCTAAGATTCCCGCCAATTTGCAAGTTTTGAATATCGTTGGGGACGTGGATGATGGTAGCCGGAGCGATGGGCCTGTTGCTGTTGATAGCGCGAAAAGTGCGGCTTTCCTATTTAGTAATAATGATTATCGGGAAGTTCTGTTCACCGGGCGATTCGCGCAACACAGTTGGCTCCATGCGAACATCGGTGTCGACCGGGAAATTAAAGCTTTCCTAGAAAATAATAATTAAATAAAGCGGTTCAGACTATAATAATAGTTAACTTGAATAAAAAAGTATTTTCTGACAAATTTTTGACTGAATCGAAAAAATGAAGGTAAAATAGAGTAGACTTTATAAATAAGTCTTTTTGTGTGCAGCTTATTTGTAGAGTCTCATCCCAGGTAGGCAGGGCTGTAAGTGCTAGTTACAGCCCTGCCTATTTTTACATAGTAAGATTTATTAGTTTTCAATCATTTTTGTGATTTTTGCAGGTGATCCAACTACGATGACATTATCAGGGACGTCTTTGGTGACGATAGCGCCTGCCGCTACAACGGAATTTTCGCCAATCGCGACACCAGGCAATATGGTGGCAGCTGCTCCAATCCAAGCATTCTTTTTAATGTGAATGGGTTTGGTGAATAGCCCTCTGCGATTTGTAGGTTCTATTAAGTGATTGACTGTAAGCAGGTTTACTCGAGGCCCAATTAAAACGTGGTCTTCTAATGTGATTCCTCCTAAATCAACAAACATCGCGTTCCTATTAATAAAAACGTGTTTTCCGAGTGTGATGTGTTTTCCAAAATCGGTGTGAAAAGGCAACATAACCGTGACTGTATTGTCTACTTTTGCACCTATAATGGCTGATAAAATTTGATTGATCTTTTGTTTGGTATGGAATGTATTATTTAAATGCACTAGTCTTTCTTCATTCTCTTCTTGTAAGCGATGAATTTCGTCAAAAATCGGATCAGACGCCGTTATTTCTCGACCATTGATTCGCTTTCTTAATGTGTCTGCCAAAGTGACCCCTCCTAAATAGTTGTTATCATCAGTTTACGGTAGTATTATATATATGTCTAATACTTATAAAGCATAATCAAACATAACTAATTATTATAGGAGGGTTTATGGAACTTCGAGTCTTGAAATATTTTCTAGCAGTAGCGAGAGAAAGAAATATTAGCAAAGCAGCGAAAAGTCTCCATCTTTCTCAACCGACTTTGTCCAAGCAACTAAAAGAGTTAGAGAAAGAGCTAGGTGTGACACTTTTTGAGCGAGGAAATCGTGAAATCAGACTAACGGAAGAAGGTCTGTTTTTATTAAGCAGGGGAAATGAGATACTGGCTCTAGTAGAAAAGACGACAATAAATTTAAGAAAAGACGAAGTGGTCGCTGGGGAAATCTATGTCGGAGGCGCAGAGACAAGGGCCATGTCACTGATCGCTAAAGTAACGAAAAGGATGATGGATGATTATCCAGAGATAAAAATTTATTTATACAGCGGAAATGCAGACGATGTCATGGAGAAATTAGATAATGGTTTGCTGGATTTTGGAATAGTCGTCAATCCCACAAATAAGCAAAAATATAAATCTATCCGTTTACCGCAAACAGACAAGTGGGGGCTATTAGTTAGAAGTAATCATTTTTTAGCTGAAAAGGAGGCTATTACACCAGAGGATTTAAGAGGTGTGCCGTTACTAATCTCTCAGCAACGTTTGGTAAGTGATCAGATTTCTGAATGGGTTGGAAATAATCTAGATCAGCTTCATATCGTGGGCAGTTATAATTTACTATACAATGCTTCATTGATGGTTGAGGAAGGCGTAGGATGTGCACTGTGCATTGATGGGATTATTAATACGGCGAATACCAGTTTGATTTTCGTTCCTCTTAAACCAGAATTGGATGCCTCGTTAAGCTTGATTTGGAAAAAGAATCAGACGATGTCTATCGCCGCAACTAAGTTTTTAGATAAGTTAAAAGCAGACTAGCCGAGCTTCGTTTTGCGAATTCGGCTTTTTGCGGTTACAAAACTTGCTTTATTTAGAGAGTGGGAGTATACTTATCAAATCGTAATCATTACTATTTACGAAAAGGAGGAAAGAACATGGCTAAGAAATCTAAAATAGCAAAAGCGGCGAAACAGCGTCAGTTAATCGCGCAATATGCAGTGTTAAGGCATGAACTCAAGGCGAGTGGCGACATGGAAGCATTGAGAAAACTGCCAAAAGATTCGAATCCGATTCGCTACAAAAATCGTGATTTGACGGATGGTAGACCGCGGGCTTATATGCGCAAATTCGCAATGTCTCGTATTACATTTCGTGAACTCGCGCATAAAGGACAAATTCCTGGCGTGAGAAAAGCCAGCTGGTGAACGATGAAAGGTCTGGGACATAACCCAGATAAATCGGCGAAAAGCGCTCGCATTCAGGGAGTTTGGTGGACTTCCGGTTCTCACATACATCAGTATGCTCCGCTTCCGGCTTCCACCAAATTCCCTGAATACAAACGCTTTCGCTCGATTTGTGTCTAGCAGAATCCACGTCTTACCCGAAAAAAAGGGATTCGTGATTTTCTGCTTATTTTGCTTTATATTGAGTTTTTGTCGCACTTATTTTTTCATTTCACAATAATCGTTTCTAAATTTTTATTGATCACATCGATATTTTCGTCCATTTGAAGCTGGGCCGCAGTGACATAGGCGCCTTCCAAAATCGGAACATCAAACAAGAGGATTTCTTTATCCGAGATTTCCATAATTGTTTCGATGTTCATTTTTGCACTGCCGAGGTCGTAAAAAGCGTAGAGGTAATCGGCTTCATTGGTTTCAAAAGCAGTGCTTACCTTCTCAAAACTTGTGCCGATTTCGCCGTCATCTGTTCCGCTGGCGTGTGTAATCGCAACGTCACGCGCGACTTCTTGAATGATTTGGTGAATGCCATATGCAACATCTGCAGAATGGGAGATAATCACAATACCGTATTTTTTTTGTCATTTATTTCAGCTCCTCTTGTGCGAGTAAGGCTTGGAAAAGTAGGGCAGAAGAGTAGGCGCCTGGATCGAGATGACCGATGGAACGATCGCCGAGATAAGCGGCACGGCCTTTCGTAGCTTTTAAATCTTTCGTTTTTTTGGAGGGCGGCCTCGATGACATCTCCAGTCAATTCGTCTTGGCGCAGAGCGTGGATGACTGGCTCCCACACATCGATCATCGTTTTTTCACCAGCATGTGACTTGCCGCGGTGTTCGATTCCTGCAAGTCCGGCTTCCAGTGCTTCAATGAATTCGGCCTCGGTCAACGTTTCGGATTCCGTCGCCTTACTCATCGCGAGAAAAGCACTGCCGTATAGCGGACCAGAAGCGCCGCCGACCTTGCTAAGTATCGTCATACCAGCCGTTTTGAACGCATCTTTCACGCTCGTTGGCTCTTTCTCCGCCAGCGTTTTTTGCAGCTCCGTGAGGCCACGCGCCATGTTAATCCCGTGGTCACCATCGCCAATCGCTTGGTCCAAATCGCTGAGTAACTGCTTGTTTTGAATGACACGATCGCTAAAATCCGTCAGCCAGCCAATCGCCCATTTTAGATTATAAGTCATTGAAATCCCTCCTATTTCCATGCACTAGTCACGACAGGGTAGTTCACCAAATCGAGCCATTTTTCATCCGTTAATTTCAAAATTGTCAAGGAGACGCCGTTCATATCAAGCGATGTCATGAAGTCACCAACGAGCGTTTTAGCAACAGGAATCCCGTGTGCCGCGATGATTTTATGCACATCATTGGCGAAAATATACTGCTCCATGAGTGGCGTCGCGCCCATGCCGTTGACGAGAACAACGATTTTGTCGTCCGCGCCAAGAATCAGTTCCGCATTAATCCGAGCAAAAAGTAAATTCGCGAGTTCATGCGACGTCATCACTTTTTCGCGACTAGATCCGGGCTCACCATGAATCCCAACACCGACTTCAATCTCGTCTTCTGGAAGTTCAAATCCGCGATGCCCAACCTCGGGAACCGTCCCAGCTGACAAGGCTGCGCCAATCGATTTGACGGAAGCCACGACTTTTTCACCGAGGGCTTGGAGTTCTTCGAGTGAAGCACCAGCTTCTGCGGCCGCGCCCACAATTTTATGGATAAATACTGTCCCTGCGACGCCGCGCCGACCAGTCGTAAACGAGCTGTCTTCCACCGCGATATCATCATTGACGAGGACAGACGCCACGTTAATCCCTTCTGCCTCCGCGAGTTCCGCCGCCATTTCAAAATTCATCACGTCACCCGTATAATTTTTCACGATGAGAAGTACGCCTTTTCCTTGATCTGCCGCTTTGATTCCTTCCAAAATTTGATCCGGCGTTGGCGATGTGAAAACGTCTCCACAAACCGCCGCGCTAAGCATCCCTTTGCCAACGTAACCGGCATGCGCAGGCTCGTGACCAGAACCGCCACCGCTGACCAGTCCGACTTTTCCAGGACGTTTGTCGTTACGAGCAATGACGCGCGTTCCTTCCACACGATACACAAGATCGCCATGCGTTTTGACGAGGCCTTCTACCATCTGTTCCACGGCTTGATCCACTTCATTTAGAATCTTCTTCATGTTTACTGTCTCCTCCTTGTTTTTAGTTCCTACTATGTAAATTTCCCTGATGGTGGGAGATTAAACGTTTCGTAAGTATAGAGATAAACATTGCATCCGCTGATAAACAAGGTTATAATAGTAGTAATAGAACCTCCCCGCACCCATGTTGGTGTCCCAGGGGAGGGCATTTTTTTTTATCTGGAGGAAATCATGGGAGTATACTTGAAGGATGCTACTACGTTGGTGGAACAGATTGCAATTTTGAAGGAAAGAAATCTGACTATTAATGATGAGTTATTTGCAAAAGAATCTCTTGCTAATGTTGGATATTTTCGATTCAAAGGTTATTGCCTTCCTTTTTATGAGTCTAAGGACAGGTTTAAAGAAAATGTTAGTTTTGAAGAAGTTTACAATGTGTATTGCTTTGATGAAAAGCTTCGACTATTGCTATTTAAATTAATTGAGCACATAGAGGTGGCTTTTAAATCGAAAATAGGCTATTACTTTGCTTTGGAATATACTCCGATTGGACATTATAAAGAGGTATATTTTTTAAATACGGCTTATTTTAATTTGTGGCAGGAGGATTTGAAAAAATCTATTTCCCAAGCTTCTAAGAGAAGAGAACTTTTTGCGAGACATTACACGCAGGTATATGAATCTACATTTCCCATCTGGGTATGCTTAGAGATGATAACTTTTGGATCATTATCTAAATTATATAAGAATTTGCAATATCCATTGCAAAATAAAATTGCTAAACAGGTTTGTGGAGTCAGAAGAGAGTACGTTTCTAGTTGGTTATATGCAACAAGCATTGTTCGAAATATTTGTGCTCATAACAGCCGATTATACGATAGGATACTACCGATAACGCCAAAATTAGACAGAACGGCAAAAAATATAGATAATTCTCGTGTTTTTGCATCAGTATATGTTTGCAAAAAGCTATGTTCAGACATTAGTTATTGGAATGATTTTAGAGATGAATTAATAGAACTAATTAGGGCATATGAGAAATATTTGGATTTTGTTAAATTGGGTTTTCCTGATTTATGGGAAGAATTGTTGGAAAAATAAGGCGATCGCAACTTGCGATTGTCTTTTTTCAATAGAAATGATGCGGAGGGTTTTAGATGCAAAACAAGATGCCGATTGTGGAGGCCTTAAAAAAAGCATGAGGGAGCAACGTCTCTACACGTGCCAGGACACAAAAACGGGCTATTATTTCCCGGGAAATATCGCGAAGTTTTGCGTCATGATCTCACAGAAATTTCGGGATTGGACGATTTGCATCATCCAGAAGGTGCGATACGTGAGGCTCAGCAACTCATTGCCGCATGTTACAATACAGATCGCAGTTACATGCTGGTGAACGGGTCAACTGTTGGGAATTTGGCGATGATTCTTGGAACTTGCAAGCGTGGAGATACGGTAATAGTGTCACGTGATTGCCACAAATCAGTGATGCATGCGTTAGATTTGGCGGGTGTCCATGCGATTTATTTGGCGACACAAAAGGAACCGCAGACAGGGACGGCGAACGGTATCGAAGCCTCACTATTACGAGAAGCCTTACAGATGGAAACGATCCGCGCCGTCATATTCACCTATCCAAGCTACTACGGTTTCAGCTTTGACCTAGCAGCCTGCATCACGACCTGCCGAGAATTTGGCGCACTCGTACTCGTCGATGAAGCGCACGGTGCCCATTTTCAGGCAGATGCATCGATCTTTCCAGTCTCAGCTATCCAACTCGGCGCTGATGTTGTCGTGCATTCCGCGCATAAAACCCTACCAGCCTGACAATGGGATCTTATTTACATATACCAAAATGGCGAGAAGAATTAGCTGAGATTCCACGCTATCTACAAATGTTACAATCAAGTAGCCCATCTTATTTAATCATGGCGTCCCTCGATTACGCGCGTCATTACGTAGGGAATTACAACAAACAAGACACCGAAGCATTCCAAAAAATGCGCACAGATTGGCTAATTTGGCTTCAAAAAAATAAGCTCACTATCATCACACCCGACGACCCACTAAAACTCATCGTGCGTAAAGACGGATTATCTGGTTTTGACCTTCAAACAGTATTCGAGCAAGCAGACTACTACCCTGAACTCGCGGATACTAATAATGTTTTACTTACACTGCCCTTAATTAAAGACGTTATGGAATTTCCAACACCGACAACAGAGCTAAAGTGGGAAGATGTTAGATTTGGCACGTCAAATCCACCAAATCCAATTGCAATCCCACCAATTATTCGAATCCAAGCTTTCAATACGTCTCGTCCAACCTATTTCGAAAGACTTGAACATACAATCGGCAAAACAGTAGCAGAAATGGTTATCCCATACCCACCTGGAATTCCCATTATTCTAGCTGGTGAGATAATAACAGTGGCACATATCGAGATGCTTCTAAGAGTAAAGCAGCATCATTATCAAGGCGGCGAAAAACTCCACGAAGATAGACTTAAAATTTTTTATATAGACATACTAGTTCTCATTTGATTGCATAACTTAATCAAATGAGAACTTTTTCAAAGTTCACAAATTGTTCACACGAAACCCCTTCAAAATCCCGAATCAAGCTCTTCACGATACCTCTTTTATCCCTTATAGTGAATGCAAGGCTCATATTTCCAAATGTGAATAACCTAAATGAATTCAAAGAAAAGGGGAAATAATAACATGAATAAAGTCGCAGTCCCGGTCATCGTTTTTTGCCTTGGGATAAGCACATTAGTACCGTCCCACCAAGCATTTGCTATCGAAAATACGAGTGCTGCTATTGGAACTACAGCAGTCACCAGTGGCAAACTCATCGATAGCCCATACTCAATCAAAGTACCAACACAAAAAGATCCGCTACTCTACATTCCAAGTGAGTACTCATTCTTCCCAAGGTTTACATCAGATACAAAGATTTCCTACGTAGTTAATGGTACAGCAAGAGCGCTACCAGCAAGCAATATTGTCTTTCAACCGAATACCATCACGCAAGGCGCAGAAGATACGTATATGGAAGCCTCAAAAGTTGGCATTTACAACTCGAGATGGGTTGATTTACGTCTTATCCCGCTTGAGTTAACTTCACCGATTACAGTTGGTCATGCAGCTAGCACGTTCCTAAGGTTCACGAATACAGGCGGAACATCAGATCCTATCGTTAAAATTCAATATCTAGATCACGAAACGAAACAGCCTGTTGATGTATCCGGATTTTTCACCTACACGGATATTGATAACGAAGAAAGCCTGAAAATTTTCAAAGAAAGTAATATGAAAAATATCTACGTCATGGAAAAAAGTACGTTGCTATACAGTGACGACGAAACATCGACTTCCATCACATCTAACGGCGGTGCAAGCAATGAATCTGTCAAAGAAAGTTGGGGTTCTTTTATATACGGACCAACCGATCATCTTATTATGGCACCGCGAGCAGCAGGATCGAGCATCATGGTTTACATCGGTAAATCCCTTGTAGCCATTGATTTTCCGAAACCACAGTTCATGGCAGACGAAGCTACATCAAATGTGGAGGATAACCAAGTAGAATACACAACAATCCAAGAAGTACCATATCGCGATACAGATGACCTTGAGAGCAAGCTAGTCATGAAGACATCGCTCGAAAATATTCTAGACATTCAAGATGTTAAAATCACAGATATTTCAGGCAAAGACGCATCATCTTTATTCACCATCGCTATCGACAAAAATTCGAATACAGTGACGGCAACAGCCACCTCGGCAGCGCTTAAAAATGTCAATCTATATGTTAATAGCTACATGTTAAAAGTAACCGCGAATCTAAAAGCAGATGCCGATTACGATTCCTACTTGAAAAATAAACACTTGGAAATTCCAGCAGTATCAGAAACCGAGTTAGCCGCAAAAACACTAACAAGCGATAGCGCGATTGCCAAAATCCGAATTTTTGAAGCACCGGTTTTAACAGCAAGTAACTTTCAGGCAACAGCGGGTTCCACTGCGGCAGACATCGATTGGACGAGCACTATGTCCGCGATAGATGAAGTTGATGGCGATGTTTCAGACAAAGTAACCGTCGACTACAGCACAGTAAACTTCAAAAAAGATGGCGACTACCCTGTCACATACACAATCACAAATAGCAAAAACAAAACTGCAACGAAAACTGTGACAATGACAATCACAGCCGACGCTCCAGTCATCGAGGCAACAGATCTTGATATCATCGCAGGAACAGACGAAAACGCAGTTCCATGGTACACAGGAGCTAGCGCGACAGACAAAGTAGACGGCGATTTAAGCAGGCAACTTGTCGCGGATTATAGCCAAGTTAATTTTAATAAAGAAGGCAACTATCCGGTTATTTACAGCGTCAAAAATAGTAATAATAAAGCCTTGACGAAAACCGTGACAGCGCGTGTAACAGCGAATCTACCAGTCATCACAGCGCAAGACATCAACATCATCGCAGGAACCAAAGCAGCAGATGTCCCGTGGTATCAAAATACATCCGCAACAGACAAAGTAGATGGCGATATCAGCGTGAATTTGACAGTCGATTACAGCAAGGTAAACTTCAAAAAAAGAAGGCCAATACCCAGTCACATATACAGTGGAAAACAGCAATAACAAGACGACAGCGAAAACAGTCCAAGTAACCGTAAGCGCTGATTTACCAGTACTTCAAGCCACGGACCTGCAACTCCTAGCTGGAACAAAAGCAGAAGACGTAGCGTGGTATCAAGATGTGACGGCAACGGACAAAGCGGATGGCGATCTGAGCACCGCGGTAACCGCCGATTACAGCGCCGTTAATTTCAAAAAAGAGGGCACATACCCAGTCGTGTACACCGTGACAAACAGCAATAACAAAACAACAGCAGTCACTGTTACTGTCACAATCATCGCAGATGCCCCAGCCTTGCAAGCCGTTAATCTAGACACATTAGCTGGCACAAAAGCAGGAGATATCACGTGGTTCCAAGGCGTTTCGGCAACCGATAAAGCAGACGGCGATATCAGCAAAGACGTAAAAGTGGATTACAGCCAAGTCAATTTTAGCAAAGAAGGCAGTTATCCCGTTGTTTACAGCGTAACAAACAGTAACAACAAAACAACAAGCAAAACAGTCAACATGAACATTACCGCGGAGAACCCAGTCCTTCAAGCGACAAACCTAGCGACAATCGCTGGAACGAAACCCGATGAAATCCCATGGTTCCAAGATGTTTCCGCAACCGACCGCGCAGATGGTGATATTAGCACCGACGTCAAGGTAGATTACAGCGCAGTAAACTTCAAAAAAGAAGGTAGCTACCCAGTCGTTTACACAATCACAAACAGCAACAACAAAACGACAACAAAAACAATCAACATTACCGTTACCGCTGAAAAACCTGCCCTTCAAGCTAGTAATCTAGACATTCTCGCAGGAACAAAATCAGGCGATATCGCGTGGTTCCAAGGCATTTCGGCAACCGATAAAGCAGACGGCGATATTAGCAAAGACGTAAAAGTGGATTACAGCCAAGTCAATTTTAGCAAAGAGGGCAGTTATCCCGTTGTTTACAGCGTAACAAACAGTAACAACAAAAACAACAAGCAAAAACAGTCAACAATGAACAATTACCGCGGAGAACCCAGTCCTTCAAGCGACAAACCTAGCGACAATCGCTA
>NZ_AODE01000016.1 GCF_000525855.1 Listeria cornellensis FSL F6-0969 | reverse complement strand
TACCACGGTCACTTCTTTCGCGCCAGTGTATGCGCCATTTATTTTCATCTCCGCTTTCACCACGTCGCCCGCTACTAATGTACTATTATTATAGGTGAAATCGCCTTGCTCATCCGTCGTTAAGGTCGTTTTCGCCACCCCGTTTACACTCATACGTATCGGAGTTTTCGGTAATGTTGTCCTTCCAACCACTTTCTTCTCCTTTACGGTTACGGGTTGAAGTGTGAGTTCATTTTTGGCTGGTGCCACAACAACGACTTCCTTCGCGCCGGTATATAATCCATCTACTTTTATTTCGACTCGAACAATATCCCCTTCGATTAATCGGCTATTTTTATACGTGAATGCGCCTGTCTCGTCCGTTACGATAACCGTCTTGAGCACACGGTTTACTTGCACACGGATACTTGTATTCGGTTGTAGCGTAGTCCCTGTTACTTTTCCATCCCCTACTTGAACAGGATGAAGAGATAAGCTATTCGCCGCCTTGGACGTCGTTACTTTCGTTGGTATCGCCGATACGTTAGCAGTCTCTATATTCGCATCCTGTGTCGTTTTGATCTTATCTGCGGTTTCTGTCGTTGCCGCGGATACAAAATCCACGCTATTTCCTATCGGTGAGATAATGCTTCCCACTATAAACCCTGCGACCACCAATTGTCTGATCCATTTTTTCGTTTTCATCTCATCTTCTCCCTTTTCTTATAATATGTAATAATCAGAAAAATACTCTAATTACCCTATTATATATTATCATGTTTTGCTCAACATTTCACCTAATATCCGAAAACATTTCCTTTTATTTAGGTATATGTTAAGAAAATAGCTAGATTATGTGAATAGTACTACAAAAACGGATCTCCCACCATGTCTTGCAAGAGATCCGTTTTTGTATTTTATATTGTTATGAAATTCAGCCACACGAATGATTCATTTCTGATTGGGTGCAAATTATCTTTTAAAAGGATGCAAAACAAAATTAAAAATGACAGCGCCCAATATGTCAGGCATTTTTCGCCAGTATCACACAATGTCCTTATGTGATACTCGTTTTCAGCTGTATGTAAAACAAAACATACTTATTTAACACGATATACGTTTCTTCTATCTGATATCCTAAATAGTGATTAAAGAGCTATCGTTTTTGAGTAAGGGGTAGCACCAGCAAAACGCGGGGTTAAAAACGATTAATATTGCAATTTATGATCCTTAGCGGGGGAAATCTGCGTTTTGCTGGCGAGAGCCCGATACGTGTAAAAGAACACAATTATTCCTGCTACTAAAAATAATAAATAATACATATTAATTATAAATACTTTTATTAATAGAATAGTTATGCTAGTATGAATATAAGGATTCATTCCACATTTTGATGTTATAACTACACATTAATTTGGTACATACCCATTGGGAAAGTTGATGTTTTTAGCATATAAATAGTGATGTTTCCAAAAAATATAGAATGGGGAAAACTATTATGAATAAAAAAACAGTGAAATTTGTTACACCTATCTTGGCAACATCAATAGTGTTTGCATCGTTAGCACCAGCCACTTTAGTACATGCTGATGAAACTAGTGAAAATACTACGCACGAAAGGATTGCAGATGTTATTGCGTTGACTGATGCTGATACACTACTTGCTGGAGAATATATTTCTTTTAATACAGCTATTAATCAGTTTGTTATTGACAATGCTATAACAAACGTTCTTTCACCAGAGAAAATTAAGTTGATTGAAGAACATGTTAATCTAACTAACAATCAAATAAATGAAACTAAGACTGATCTAACTACAGTTGTTACGGCAATAGATCCATCAGGGAACGAATCAACTCTTAATAATGTTAGAGTCGCAAGAGCGGCGGGTGTAAATTCGGTTTCTTATCATTGGAACTATGCTAGAATAAAAATTAAAGCAAGTTCATTGAATTTTGCTGTACAATCTGGCTTTGCCATTGGCTCTGTCTACGCGCCTGCTAGAATTGTTCAGGGAGCTTGTGCAGTTGCGGGAGTTGGACTAGGACTGAACAGCTTTAAGAATGGTATTTGGTTTGACTATAATTACCTAGTTGGTGTATTGTGTGGGAATGCTGGTAAGCAATAAATTATCTGGGAGAGAATAGATTTGAAAAATATAATGGAAAATGCATTAGCTATGTTTGGTATGGTTTTTTTTGGCTTTAATAGTCCTATCATTTATTCTACAAGATAGTTCCTTTATCTATGATAGCAGGTACTTTCTAATAGCCTTTTTCTTAGTTAATGTCATTGGAAAATACCTTTTGAGCAAGAAAAAAAAATAATTGATTATGAATAAAAATTGTATGTTTAACAATGGCTATACTAATCAACAGACTTTATTTATCCGTAAGGGATAGGTTGAAAGGTTCACGTGGTTTTATAAAACCACGTGAACCTTTTTTGTGATGGGGTATATTGATTTCACTAAGTGTCAAAAAGCATGCTTTTTGACACACTATGAAAAAGAAACGTGCCATTTTTATGACACGCTCTCTTAAATTCATTTCTCGTAATCTTACATGATTAGCCTATTTAACTTTAAGCCTATCTTTTGTCAGCTAAGTTTTCTTCAATCATTTCTTTGTATATTATAAAATCTAAACCAACCTCTTTTCTTAGTAAAGTTAGGCAGAGATCTATCAAAGTTTGGTTTGTAATTGTTTCATTTTCTATCTCTGTTCTCATCGCGTCCGCAATAGTAATTTTTTGCTGCTCTGTTCCTTGGTCGAAAACTTTAGCGAAGGCCTCATACAACAAGTTGTCTTCTTTTACCATAGAAAAATCTTGAATCCACGTGTAGACACCATTAGCTACTTCATTCATGTTTGTTGAGCTAGCCCATGCTTTTATTTCTTCATGAGTGGGTATATGAATGTCATCATGTTCTTCATCATCGTCGTCTTCCACCGTAAACATTAAGTCCATCAAGCTATCAAAGTCATCACAAATTTTGTGCGCATCACCGCGTTCTGTATCTATATATATAATTTCAGGCACTGATGGGTTCATTTCATAATCTAATGCTATAAAAGAATGCCCATCTCCCGCAATTAGAATGATATTATCTTTCGTGATTTCCCACTCTTCTTTAAGATATTCTGTTTCCAGTATACCCTCACCTGGTTCAATTCCGTATAACGAGTCAAGTAAGATAAACCCCTCACCATCATCATTAACAAAGTCAACGTGAACGGCATCCGTTTTTAGATAACCACCATTTTGTTTTTTCAATACCTTAAGATAGCTCTTGGGTAATGTGACACCAAATGTTTTTTCTGCCAATTCAATATTTTTTTTGTGTCAATCGGCTCGGCTTGTCACTATCTTTTTCCCAAATACTCATATTCTTCACTACCTTCTTCGTTTAATTTGTACCCCAAATAGCTTTACCTCCAGTGTGGCCCGTCGCCTTATGAATAGCTGTATCTACTAATTGCATTTTGCCTCTATCTTGATGATGATGCCATGTCATACTTCTAGGAGTAAACCCATTTTTTATATCGCTGAGTTGATTCGCAGTAAAGTTACTCTTAGATATTTTCCCATTATTTATATTCTTTTTAAGATACGCATTTGCTTCTTTAAATTGTTTTGTGTTAGAAGACTTCAATAAAGAGTTTGGTAAAGTCATCTGAGCTTTCTTGCTGAAGATAGGAAAACCTTTGGAATCAAATTTAACACCTGTTTTAGGATGTGATTTTCCAGCCAATTTACCATTTTTTATGGTTATGTTTTTCTTTACACCATTTTTAAGTGTTTGTTTGACTATATACCTTGATCCTATTCTCAGAACAACTGCTGCAACTACCGGAATTACAAATGGCAATATCCGACCTTGGATTAAATCCGAATCAATTTCAGGTAAACCACTAGTGTCGTAGGATTCTTCTTGTAACCGTTCCACTTCTTCTGTGGTTGTTGCAGGTATACCATCCAGTTCTTCTTCCGTAAATGTTACTAAATCATCCTCTGTAAATTCCGCCGGGACATATTGTTCAAATTCATCAATAGAGACACTTGGTACTTGCGAGATAGCAATCGTTTGTCCTTCCTCGCTATACGCTGTAACACGGAACCAAAACTTATCCGCATTGGCATACGTTGTACCCTTTAAGGCATATAACTTACTTGGTGTCATCGACAAGTCTTCACCGAAAACATCTCTATCAATATCTGTATTGCCACTTGCAATATCCTCTGAAACATGCATTGTAGGCATTATTTGGTACGAATTCCATATAATTCCGACAATTTTATGAATATACTACCATTCTCTATCTTTTTATGAAACCCGGCAGTATAATATATAACAAGGTGGAAGATATGATAGACGAAATACTTAAAGATTTTAAAAACTTGAATTGTATAATTAAGCGAGACAAAAAAAAATAGGCATGTTATGATACACTCAATGAAACCGACCAAAGTCCACAAAGGAGTGAATCAAACATGCCCTATCACCATCTTACCAGAAATGAACTGATTTTTATAGAGGAATATGAAAAACTGAGTTTTTCGGGTAGACATATTGCTACTCGGTTAAAACGCAGTCCAGAGGCTGTCTACCGTATTATTCGTTTGTTACATGAGGGGGTTCTCTGCGCTTGATATTTTTTTTGCGATATCTAGAAAACAAGAAAAAATGCGGGCGTAAATCCATCCAATTAGATGCCCAGACGACAGAACTTGTGAAACAGCGCATCGCCTCAGGTTGGACTCCTGATACGATTGCTAGCCCGAAGCCTACGGCTAACACTATCCCATTTCCCTGTTCGATGAAAACATCGTATCGTATGTTTTCTGAAGGTGTCTTCGATAAAAAATGCCTGCCTATGAAAGGGAAACGAAAACCAAACGGGCATCAAGAAACGCGTGGAAAAGAGGCTTTTAAAAGCCGTTTAGATGAGCGCGCGATTGCCTTTCCCAAGTTCGACACAGAATTTGGTCATCTAGAAGGCGATACCATTGTTGGTAAGAATTATAAAAGTGCGCTTATCACACTTGTTGAAAGGACGACAAAAGCCATCATTGTTTTGAAAGTAGCTAACCGTAAAGCGATTGCTATTGAAGATGCGCTGCACCAATGGCTTTCTCAATTACCTTCTCATTTCTTCCAAACTATCACGTTCGATAATGGAAAGGAATTCTCTCGTTGGAAACAGACGGCTAATCAGCATGACATCGCTATTTTCTTTGCCGATGCAGGGAAGCCTTGTCAACGACCACTTAATGAAAATTCCAACGGGATTTTACGAAGAAATGGTCTGCCAAAACAAATGGATTTTAACACGATTTCTCAACAGGAGATTAATGAATTGGTCTCTATTCGAAATAATTTACCACGAAAATCATTGGACTATTTGACGCCCATTGAATGTTTTCTGAAACATGCCGATGTGTCTCGCTTAATTATACAATTCAAGATATGTAAATATGGGAGAACTATTGTCTCGCGTTTCTCCCATATATTATTCTTTATATCTTTTAAAGTGACGTATTATCAATGTATTTCACTCCTTGTAATCATTCACTTATTTTCTCCTGTTGAACGTCTATTGAATCCTCTTCTACTCCATGCTATGATTACCACACAGTACATGTCTTCATGTATTTTTTCTAAGCTAGCACTTTTACAACCCTTTAAGTGCTAGCTCTCTTTTGTACATAGTTGAAGATGCCTCTCGCCAAATGTGGTGATAAGCATCTTCTTTTTTGCTATCTAGTTTTATTTCAACTCTACTTACTCAACTTCACAAGCTCAATCCCCGCTCGATCCCACATCTCACTCATCATATCATAATATTTATCATCCATCGCAACATCGACAAGCATCCGAGTCTGGTTGCCTACTGGTTCAAAAACATACTCTTCCAGCATATCGGCAAATTCAGCGACCTCAACATATTTCCCGTCATTGATTTCACCCAAAAAGGCGAATTTGATTTCTTTTTCTGGTTCAAAAACGACTACTTTAGAAACCAAACCATTTCCCTCTGTATCGACAAAGTTAACGGTTTCATTTAGTCCCATATCACCAGTGTAGGTCGATCCTTCATGGAAAGCTGCTGCCCATTTTTCATACTTGCTACGATCAACAACTAATTGCCAAGCCTCTTTCGGTCCGCACTCAAGCATGAATTCTTTTTTTTATGTGTTTCATAGTATCATTCCTCTCCTAAACCTCATTTTATAGTGCTGTCATACATTTATATTGTAGTCTATTCGATATTTACTAACAAGTATAGCGCTCTCTAAATTCGCCGTTTCTGGTACTTATAAATCAGCATCGCGCCTACCCATATCAGCAAGAATGAAAGCATCAATGTCACACCGAAACCGTTGAAATCAACTCCCGCAATAAAATGGGCTACTGCACCGTTCAGGTTGGTATAACTCAGCAAAAATTGCGTCAATATCACGCCGCCAACCACAACCGCTGAAATAACCGAAATTAGCGTCACGACCACATTATAACGATAGCGCCGTTTCTGGTTATCGTAAGCCCAGCCATACGTCTGACTCATAATTATGCTGTCCAGTGTATCAAACAGGCACATTCCTGCCAGAAATGAGAGTGGCAAACATAGCAGGCCAATCGCTGACACCGAGGTGCTAGATTGAACGCTCAGTGTGATTAAGCCAATCTCTGTCGCCGTATCAAAGCCCAGCCCGAACAAAAAACCGATCGGGTAAATATGCCAACTTTTTGTCACAAATTTGTTCAGTGGTTCTACTAGGCGCACAATAAAGCCGCGTGACTCCAAGGCCTCATCCATTCCCGCACCTTCACGCTCTGCTCGCATCAATTTGCGTAATGAGATAATGTTAGAAATCGCGATTAATATTAAAAATGAGCCTGCTACTACCGTGCCAATTGCAGGTCCGTAGTCGGTGATGAACGCCCATTTTCCTGAGAGTTTCCCTGTGACCCAAATGAGCATGAAGATCATTAAAATAACCACGGTCGAGTGTCCCATAGAGAAGAAAAAGCCGACGCCATTGCCATCTATTTTCCTGCTCACTAGTTTTCGAACGGTATTGTCAATCGCTACAATATGATCCGCATCGAAGGCATGTCTCGCCCCGTAAGTATATGCAAGAATCGCACTTGCAAGTAACGCTGGTGTTGTCCGTACATAGATTAGTAGAAGTGTAAGCGCAACTACGTGAATCAGAACAACAAGTAATGCATAGAGTGAAATCGACGCTGTTTTGCGCATCTCTTGTTCGCTTCCTTTCGCTTGAAAAATTCATGATTGTCAATCCTCTGATAAATACATATCGATAACATCTATCCAAATCTTAAAATAATATCATATCACCAATTCTGGAAAGCGTCACATCATAGCTTGCTGGTTTCCCTCTACTTTCTCTTGAAACGCTTTTATACCAGCTGATAGTGGCGATAATTTATTTTATTTTCGGGCATTTCATCCATGATGAGGCTCCATTTTACATTCGACATTCGTATATGGAATCTCACCTACACAAAAACACAAAAAATGATACGTAGAGCACAAAATAATCCTCTTTAAACCTGTAAATATAGCGATATTGTGACTTTCCATGTTTTTGCTAGACGGCGCCTAACCGTAGTGCTAGTATTATCTCCATTAACACGCTAATACTTTAGTGGGTTATAAGAAATTTTGAAATGAGAGGAAGTCTGGACCATGAACTTAACAGCGAAGGAGCAAGAGAAATTATTGATTGTCGTCGCGGCAGATTTAGCACGAAGAAGACGTGACCGCGGACTGAAGCTGAATTATCCTGAATCGATTGCGCTAATTACGTATGAGGTTTTGGAGGGGGCTCGTGACGGGCGAACAGTTGCCGAGATGATGCAATACGGTGCTACTATTTTGACCGTGGATGACGTGATGGACGGAATTGCTGACATGATTAGCGATATTCAGGTCGAGGCGACATTTCCTGATGGGACAAAGCTTGTAACTGTGCATAATCCAATCCGATAAGCGAAGGAGGAAAACATAATGAAACCAGGAGAAATTATTTTGTATGGAGACGAGATTAGCTGTAATGTGGGACGGGATTTAGTGGAAGTGGAAGTGAAAAATACGGGAGATAGACCTGTGCAAATTGGATCGCATTATCATTTTTTCGAGATAAACAGCGAGCTTGCTTTTGAACGTGAGAAAGCATTTGGGTATCGCTTGAATATTCCTGCTGGAACGGCGGTTCGGTTTGAGCCGCAAGATAAAAAGACTGTAGAACTCGTTGCGCTTGCTGGGGAACGTAAAGTATTTGGCTTAAATAATAAAACAAATGGATCACTAGACTAAGGAGCGGATTAGGATGAGTTTAAACATACCTCGCAAACAATATACAGATTTATATGGACCAACTGTCGGCGATGTCGTGCGGCTGGCGGACACAGATTTACTTATTGAAATTGAAAAAGACTATACGACATATGGCGATGAAGTCGTTTTCGGCGGCGGGAAAGTCATTCGCGAAGGCATGGGCATGCACCCGACGGCGACACGTGATGAAGGAATCCCGGATTTAGTAATTACGAACGCGACGGTTATCGATTATACGGGGATTTTTAAAGCAGATATTTCTGTTAAGGATGGTAAAATTGCAGCCATTGGCAAGGCGGGAAATCCGCTTGTGATGGACAATGTGACGATTCCAATTGGGGCCTCCACGGAAATTATCGCTGGTGAAAATAAGATTTTGACGGCTGGCGGCATTGATACGCATATCCATTTTATCTCTCCGCAGCAAATTGAAGTAGCTGTAAACAGTGGCGTAACAACGCTTATTGGTGGTGGAACAGGACCGGCCGAGGGAACCAACGCAACGACGGTAACACCGGGTGCTTGGAATATTGAGCGGATGTTACAGGCGGCTGACGGCTTACCTGTGAATATCGGTTTACTCGGAAAGGGACATGCGGCATCCAATGAACCTTTGGCGGAACAAATTGAGGCTGGCGCGATGGGTCTGAAAATCCATGAAGACTGGGGTGCAACGTTTGCGTCAATCGATCATTCGTTACAAGTTGCGGACGCGTATGATGTACAAGTCGCAATTCACACGGATACGCTTAATGAAACTGGGTTTGTCGAGCGCACTATCGAGGCGTTTGGCGATCGTGTGATTCATACGTATCATACAGAAGGCGCGGGCGGCGGACATGCACCGGATATTATTCGCTTGGCGGGTTATCCAAATGTATTGCCTTCTTCCACAAATCCGACATTGCCTTTTACAAAAAACACGATTGATGAGCATTTGGACATGTTGATGGTTTGCCATCATTTAAACCCGGATATTCCAGAAGATTTAGCGTTCGCTGATTCACGGATTCGCGAAGAAACGATTGCGGCAGAAGACGTTTTGCAAGATATGGGCGTTTTCAGTATGACAAGCTCGGATTCGCAGGCGATGGGCCGGATTGGTGAAGTGATTATTCGGACATGGCAAACCGCAGACAAAATGAAGGCGCAACGTGGGACGCTTACGGGCGACTCGGAAAAAAGCGACAACACGCGTGTGAAGCGCTACATTTCTAAATACACGATTAACCCAGCTATCACGCACGGTATCGCGGATTATGTCGGCTCGATTGAAGTTGGAAAAATTGCTGATTTGGTCTTATGGGAACCGAAGTTTTTCGGTGTGAAGCCGGATAAGATTTTGAAAAACGGGATGATTTCGAATAGTGTGATGGGTGATCCGAATGGTTCGATCCCGACACCACAACCGGCACTTTACCGCCCAATGTTTGGTTCGATTGGCACCGCTTTGGCAAGAAGTTCGTTTACTTTTGTGTCGCAAGCAGCGCATGACAAAAATATTCGCGCGAAATATGGTTTGCAAAAAGAAACATTGCCTGTTAAAGGTGTTCGCCAGTTGACGAAGAAGGATATGAAGTGGAATGATGCAACACCAGATATCGATGTGAATCCACAGACGTATGAAGTCAAAATCGATGGCAAATTGATCACGTGTGAGGCGGCGGAAAAACTTCCGATGGCACAACGATACTTTTTATTCTGAGGTGATGAAATGATTGTAGAGCAAGTGGTTGGAAATATTGAAACGTTTACGGAACGGGAGCTCGGCGACTACCATATTGAGCGTGTTTTTATTGAAAATGAGTCGCTGGCAAAACGGATGCACTTGGTGAAGACGGATCATGGACGCGAGATTGGGATTCGCTTACGTCAAGGCGAGCACTTGCATGTTGGTGATATTTTGTTGCAGGAAGCGAATAACTTGATTGTTGTGGATGTGCTGAGCGAGGATGTTTTAACGATTACGCCGCGAACGATTCACGAGATGGGTGAGATCGCGCATGCACTTGGAAACCGTCATTTACCGGCGCAATTCATTGGAGACGCGATGATTGTGCAGTTTGATTATTTGGTGGAGAACTTGTTGAAGGAAGCGGGAATTCCATTTATGCGGGAACATCGTTATTTGAAAGAGGCATTTCGCCATATTGGGCATAGCCATGATGAATAAGACGCTAACATTTTTCCAGTTGTGCGATTCTAATTTTCCGACTGGGGCTTTTAGTCATTCGTTTGGGTTTGAGACTTATATGAATGAAGAGGTTATTCATGATGCTTCTTCCTTTGGATCGTGGCTGAAAATTTTCTTACAGGAGCAACTGGTTTATTCCGAGGGTTTGTCCGCACGGTTTATTTTTGAGGCGTTAGAAAATGGAGATTTGACTGAAATAATACACCGATCGGAGGCATTGACGGCGCAAATTTTGCCAAAAGAAATTCGTGTGGCGAACCAGAAAATGGGGGAGCGATTTCTCGTATTGGGGCAGGATATGTTCGATATTGAGGCGTTAGATGCTTATCACCAAGCGGTCGTGAAAAAGCAAGTCGATGCTCATTCGGTGGTCGTGTTGACGATTATTGCACAGCATATTGGCCTCACAAAACAAGAAGCAATCGAGGCATTCCTTTACTCCACGATTTCGACAATGGTGCAAAACGCAGTTCGTGGTGTTCCAATCGGACAGACCGCTGGGCAAAAATTACTGCTCGCGTTTCAAGTGGAAATTAACGAAGCATACTTACAAATTGAGCGGTTATCCGAAGAGGATTTCGGATCGACACCGCCGGGGCTGGAAATCGCGCAAATGCGGCATGAACAATTGTTTGCGCGGAATTTCATGTCCTAGTAATTTTGGAAAGAAGGAATCAGGATGGATACAATCAAAATTGGTGTTGGTGGGCCTGTTGGCGCTGGAAAAACGTTTCTCGTGGACCAGTTGACGCGCGTGTTGCAGAACGAGCTTAGCATGGCCGTCGTGACCAACGATATTTATACGAAAGAAGACGCGAAATATTTAGTCGAAAATGGTGTGCTTGCGAAGGATCGCATTATCGGCGTAGAGACAGGCGGTTGCCCACATACAGCGATTCGTGAAGATATTTCGATGAACGTTTCGGCGATTAATGAATTGGAGCAATTGCATCCTGATATCGAGCTTATTTTCGTCGAGAGCGGTGGCGATAATTTGGCGGCGACATTCAGCCAGAGCTCGTCGATTTGTCGATTTACATTATTGATGTGGCACAAGGCGAGAAAATTCCACGTAAAGGTGGACAAGGCATGATTAAGTCCGATTTATTCATCATTAATAAAATTGATTTGGCGCCCTATGTGCATGCGAACCTAGATATCATGGCATCCGATACGAAGAAATTCCGAGGAGAAAAACCGACCATTTTCACGAATTTGCAGGATGGAACGGGACTAGCGGAAGTCGTAGCATGGCTTCGGAAGTACGCGCTTTTGGATGCGAAATAACATGAAAAAAAATACGGGAACTTTAGAGCTTGCGATTGCAAAGAAAAACGGTAAGTCGGTGCCGACAGATGTGTATTTTCAAGGGGCGCTAAAAGTGATGCGGCCTCAATATTTGGATGATTCAGGGCAAGTGGTTTATTTTATTTTGAACCCTGGTGGCGGATATGTCGATGGTGACGTGTATCGGATTGCAGTGAGTGTCGAGGCGAATGCAGAGCTGCTTTTAACGACGCAATCGGCGACCAAAGTCTACAAGACGCCGAATGATATCGTGCGACAAGAAACCGAAATCACGCTTGGCAAGAACAGTTTGCTGGAATTTATATCAGATCCAGTGATTGCATATGAGGGCGCACGCTATGTACAGCAACAAGTCGTTCACATGGATGAGACGGCAAGCCTTTTTTATAGCGAAATGATCACGCCGGGCTGGGCGCGGGAACAAGATGGTTTTCGTTATGAGAAACTGCTTTTGAAAAATCAAGTGTATGTGGATGGCAAATTATCGATTATCGATGCTTTTAGGTTGACACCAGCGAGCGGTTTGCTGCATGGAATCGGTATGTTAGAAGATCATTCGCACGTGGGTTCCTTACTCGTTGTAACGCCTGGCGTAGATGAAAGCTTCATGTTAGACTTGCAAAACGATTTGAAACAAGCTTTTCCGATATTGCGATTTGGGGTTTCTCTACTCAATGTCAGTGGTTTTTCTGCTCGAATTTTAGCGAATACAACACAAGAGTTGGAGCGTTTTATTGCACATTGTCATCAATACATTCGCGCGCATTGTTTTGAGAAAAGCCCACTGTTGCTAAGAAAATATTGAGGAGTGAGTGATTTTGGGGAAAACTAACTTTGCCATGGCGACTCAGAGTGTATTAAAAGGAATTTCGCAAGTGCTTTTGATAGACAACGCTTGGAGCGGCTTGCTAATCTTGATTGGGCTATTTTTTGCTTCGGTCGAGGTTGGTTTCGTCGCACTTGTTGCAAGCTGTCTAGGAACAGCAACCGCGTATTTGATTGGCGCCAATCGAGATAAAATCAAACACGGTTTGTACGGTTTTAGTTCTGTACTTACAGGTATCGCTTCACTCCTTTTCTTAGAAGGCGATTCCAAATATATCGCAGCACTTGTTGGAGCGGTATTGGCTGTATTTTTCACGGTTGCCTTTCACAGTATCGGTGCGCATTTTAACTTACCAGCCTTGACATTTCCATTTATCGCAGTGACATGGTGCATTATTTTGGCGAGCTATTCGATGTCTCACTTACATTTGAGCGATGTTACAGCAGTAACCGCCATTCACGAAATGACAAATAATCAACAAACGGTAGATATTTTTGATACGCTATTTAAAGATTTTGGCGAGATATTTTTGCAAAATAGTTACATTTGTTCGTTCTTTATTTTGGCGGCAATCGCTATTTCTGGTTGGCGTAACACGATCATGGCGAGTGCTGGTATTGTGATTAGTATCGCAGTAGTCTATATTTGTGGCCTGAATTTACATGACCTTGAGATGGGGTTTTATTCTTATAATACCATTTTGACGATGATTGCTATGGGCTCCGCGTTTCACAAAAATATCCGCGGTAGTTATATATACGTTGCACTTGCAGGGATTCTAACGGTATTATTGACACCAGTTATCGTGATTGTATTAGAACCGTTTGGATTACCCGCACTAACAATGCCTTTTGTAGCAACGACTTGGCTCTTTTTAATAATAGTAAACAGTGTCGAAAAAGGCGATTATTGATTGAAAATGGAACTGTCTTTTCAGAGGCCCAGCCGGACTTTGAAAAAGCAGTTCCATTTTCAGCTGTTTAGACAAAAAAAACCACTTAAGTCACTTCTTAAAAACAAGATCCTGCGATTCCAGCCCCAAAACCTGCCGTGAAATAAGCGCCACACCACCAAGTAAGGAAGAATCATAAATATCATGTTGCGTAAACTCAATTCGCGTTTCGCCTAATGGATCAAGCGCCTTGTACTCCTCGAAAATCCGCTGTAACAAATCAGGAAATTGCGATAAAGACCTCGAAGAAAGGAACACTGCTTCCGGCGCGCTATACTGCACGAGATTATAAGCAATTTGCGCGATCGCCGTAATCCACTCATCAACGACCTCCAAAACAAACGCATCTTTACTCCCTATCAACGCAGCAAATTCATCCACCGTTAATTCCGCCTTCTTTTCATGCTTCGCGATTCTCTCCATGATCGCTTTTTCCGAGTATAATTCCTCTAATCGGTACACTTGCCTATCCTTATAAATCACGGAGCGTCCGATTTCACCAGCCAGCCCTTGTACGCCATAGTAAAGCTGCTCGTTAATAATCGTGCCAACGCCAATACCATTATGAATATTCAACGCCAATAAATTTTGAAGCGGTTCCTCGCCAGCATAATACCAAAAATCTCGAATCGAAATCGCCGTTAAATTAGCCTCATTTTCAAATCGAATCGGCACATCAACAATTTCTTGCAGCGCAGGTAATAATGAAAAAGAATCGAGCTCCAAAAACGGACTATACCGAATCTCATTCTCGTGAACAGGGGCATGTGTGGATACCGCAATGCCTAGCAGCCCTTTCATCGTATCGAACATCTTCAAATCAGAAATAACTTCCCGCATCATCTGAAAAACGTCTTTTATGCTACGACCAATTAAGCGCAACGAATCCTTTTTAATAACCTCACCGTTCAAATAGTTCACTGAATACCGCAAATGCCTAGCTCCCATATCAAAAGCCAAAACATAGCCATACCGGTAATTAAATTGAATCAAATTCGGCCGACGCCACCCGCATTCGAAGCTTCACCAATACCAAGATCCTCGATAAGCCCCTCTTCATGCAACTCCCGAATAATCGAGGATACTGTCGATTTTTGCAACTGAGCCATACTCGCAATCGAACTCCTTGATGTCTGACCAGCATTAAATAGAGTTTTTAATACCAATTTCTTATTATTCTCTCTCATGACATCCTGATCAGTTTTCTTCGTCATATGTATACGTCCCTTCTTGCTTCCCGTTTTTAAAAAGTATATCACATTACCGCCACATCTTAAAAGTTAAAACGGACCACCGCACGTTTCTAAGCGCAATGATCCGTTCCTCGTTATCCACTTGTTTCACGTGAAACATATCTAGTTTAAGCTTTACTTACTCTCCAAATCATGTACAAACAACCCACTCAATAACTTCGGCTCAAACCAAGTCGATTTAGGCGGCATAATCTCGCCCGCATCCGCCACATCAAGCAAATTATCCATCGTCGGCGGATACATCGAGAACGCAATCGTATATTTTCCAGCATCCACAAGCTGTTCCAACTCCACCAACCCACGAATCCCACCAACAAAATTAATCCGGTCATCGCGTCGGATATCTTCAATACCAAACAACGGCGTGAGCACCTGATCCGCCAAAATAGACACATCAAGGCCCGCAATAACGCCATCACCGGCGAACTCAGGTTTCACTTTCAAACCGTACCATGAACCATCCAAATACATACCAAACGTGTTCGGTGTCGCTGGTTTATACGCCTCTTTTCCAACCTTCTCCACATCAAATTTTAAAGCAACTTGATCTAAGAAATCCGCTGCGATTGGCACATCGACCACCCGATTATAATCTAGAATCTCCAGCTGATCTTGCGGGAATAACACCGATAAAAAGAAGTTAAACTCCGCATCCGCGCCAGCATCCGGAAATTCCTTCCGACGCTTCAGACCAACTTTAACCGCCGATTCCGTACGATGATGACCATCCGCAATATAAAGCGCTGGAATCTCCTCAAACGCCTTCGTAAGTATGCCTACCACATCCGCATCGTCCACCGTCCAAATCCGATGCTGTACGCCATGAAAACTCTCAAAATCATAGACCGGCTTATGACTACCAATCCAAGCATCCACTACATTATTCACCGATTCATCCGAACGATACGTCAAGAAAATCGGGCTTGTATTCGCATCCGTCACATCCACGTGGCGAATCCGATCCAGCTCCTTCTCCTCACGCGTCAACTCATGCTTCTTAATCGCGCCACTCACATAATCATCAATCGCCGTACACGTCACAAGCCCTGTCTGCGGCCGTCCGTTCATCACCAACTGATACAAATACAACTCCGGCTGCGCATCCTTCACAAGCCAGCCCTTCTCCTGAAACCCCGCCAAATTCGACGCAGCCTTCGCATACACCGAGTCATCATACGGCGACAAATCAGCGGCCAAATCAATCTCCGCCTTATCAATATGTAAAAACGACATCGGGTTCGCGTCGCCCAATTTCCGCGCCTCCTCCGTACTCAACACATCATACGGCAACGAAGCCACATAAATCGCCTCTTTCGCACTCGGTCTAATCCCTTTAAACGCTCTAATCTTTACCACAAAAATCCCTCCTTATTTTATAAAAATAGCCACGACAGAAAATCCATCGCAGCTATTCATTTTTCTCTCAATACGCCGTAACACCAGCAGGTTCAATCGCACGCACACGAATCACACCAGGAATCGCGTTCAAACGATCCACCACTAGCGATAAATTACCCTGCGCGCCTTTTTCCATATCAATCAACGTATACGCATAATCGCCCTTACTACGGTTCGTCATATCCAAAATATTAATCGACCCGTTCGCAAGTTCCGTCGTAACCTGCCCAACCATGTTCGGCACATTATGATGAAATACTCCCAAACGCGGATGTCCATTATAAGGCATGTCCACATTCGGATAGTTTACCGAATTTTTAATGCTACCCGTTTCTAAAAAGTAAGCCAGTTCCTTCGCCGCCATTTTAGCACAGTTGGTTTCGGCCTCTTCCGTCGAAGCCCCCAGATGCGGCAATACTTCCACTTGCGGATGCTTCACAAACGCTTCCGTCGCAAAATCCGTAATGTACATGCGCAATTGGCCAGCATTCAGCGCCTCCACCATCGCCTTCTCCTCCACCAATTCCCCACGTGAAAAATTAAGTAAAACAGCGTCAGGTTTCAGCAATTGCAACGTTTCCCGATTAAACATTCCCGCCGTATTATCCTTCAGCGGCACATGCACCGTCAAATAATCACACGTCGCCAAAACTTCCTCGATCGTCATCGCGCGTTCCACTTCTTTCGAAATCCGCCACGCCGTATCAACCGAAACATACGGATCATAACCGACAACTTCCATACCAAGCGCTAACGCATCATTCGCTACAAGTGCTCCAATCGCACCCAGTCCAATGATTCCAAGTCGTTTTCCAGCAAGTTCTGTACCAGCAAACTTCTTCTTCCCAGCTTCGACCTTCTTCTCAATATCATTACCATCAAGCGTCTTCACCCATTCCGAACCTTCCAAAATCGGTCGCGCACCCATAAATAAACTCGCTAATACCAGCTCTTTCACCGCGTTTGCATTCGCACCAGGCGTATTAAAAACCACGATTCCCTTGTCCGCACAAGCCTCCACAGGAATATTATTCACTCCCGCACCAGCTCTGGCAACAGCTTTCACACTATCCGAAAACTCAAAATCATGCAGATCATAACTTCGCAGTAAAATACCATCCGGCGCCTGATTCCCGTCAATCAAATATTTTTCCACATCGAACTTACGTAATCCTTCTTTGGCAATCGCATTGAAAGTCTGAATATTAAACATGTATTTCTCCCCCTTTATGAGTCGCTACAAATTTTTCCATTAGAGCCGTCAGCGCTTCGACACCCTCGTACGGAAAAGCATTGTAGATACTAGCACGCATACCACCAACCGAACGATGTCCCTTCAAATTCTCAAAATGAAGTTCCTCCGCCTCTTTAATAAATAACGCATCCAACTCCGGTGAACCCGTCACAAACGGTACATTCGTAAGCGAACGATCCGCCTTATTTACAGGTGACGAGAACATCGAAGACGCATCCAAATAATCGTATAAAAGTCCAGCTTTCTTCCTATTCAGCGCCTCGATTCCCGCTACGCCACCTTGTTCCTTAATCCATTCAAAAACCAGCTTCGACACATAAATCGCAAAAGTCGCCGGCGTATTAAACATCGAACCATTCTTCGCCTGCACCGCGTAATCCAGCATTGCCGGCAAGCCAGCTACATTTCCAATCAAATCCTCTCGAACAATAACGATCGTGAGACCCGCAGGACCAATATTTTTCTGAGCCCCCGCATAAATCAGGCCAAATTTACTCACATCGTACACACTCGACAAAATATTGGAAGACATATCCGCAACAAGCGGCACATCACCAGTTTCAGGAGGTGTGAAAATCGCTGTACCTTCAATGGTATTATTCGTCGTAATATGCAAATAAGCCGCATCGGACGGCACGCGCGGTATCTCTGGAATATAACTGAAATTCTTATCTTTTGACGACGCCAACACTTCAATATCGCCAATTTTAGCCGCTTCCTCCATTGCTTTTTCAGACCATGAGCCAGTATTCACAAAGTAGGCCTTCTTGCCAGCCATCAAATTCATCGGTATCATCGTGAATTGCAGACTCGCCCCACCTTGTAAGAATAAAATTTTGTAATTTTCGGGAATGTGCATTAATTCACGCAATAGCGACTCTGCTTCCCCAAGGATCTCCTCAAATAAATCTGAACGATGACTTAATTCCATTACTGACATTCCTGAACCTTTGTACGATAATAGCTCCTTCTGCACCTTTTCTAAAACCGGTACGGGCAAAATCGCAGGTCCTGCTGAAAAATTATACGCTCTTTCCACACAACATCTCTCCTGTTCCAATCGTATTTCCAACCTACAACTTCGATTTCTCACATTTGGTCTTAATACAAAAACTGTGACAAGCATTACAAGTATCGCGAAAAGCTTATTTTGGAGTTCACATATGTATCTCATTCCCATTTCCAGTCTAATCAAACCCAAGAAAGAATACTTACTCCTAACACTTGGATATATTATATCAGAAAATACGAATATTTTCAGACAAATTGAACTTATTCTGCGGGTTTTTATTAAAAAACACCAAGAAAGCGTCCCCATTCGGCTAAAAACCACGAGACTGACTTTCCAGCATTCTTTTAAAAAACTTTTTTTATGAAAAGCCAATCCCCACATTATTTCCCGGGTAATAATTGCTTCGTCCGAAAAACAATCAAATAAATCACCAGAAAAATCACTAGCGTAACAATAGACCACCGATACATCATCGCATAGTTGTAATGCGTCGCGATGAAGCTAAGTCCAAAGCTACCAAGCGCCATCCCAACATCCATCCCTGATAAAAACGTCCCATTCGCGATTCCCTTCTTATCAGGCGCCGCACGATCCACCGCCAAAGCTTGCAAAGAAGGCTGCACCATCCCGTAGCCTAGCCCGAAAAACAACGAAGATCCAAATAAACTCCAAGCTCCCGTTGCTAGCGACAACAACCACAGTCCAATACCCATCAACACGATTCCTGGGAGAATAACCACCCGATGCCCCTTCAAATCATACAAGCGTCCCGCAAAAATACGACTCACCAGCACCATAATCGCCTGCCCAACAAAGAAAATCCAGACCATCCGCACATGTAATTCCAATCCATAAATCATCATAAACGTCTGAATCCCACCGAGCGGAAACGCCATCAACATGCATAGCAACGCCGGCAACAACGCGCCCTTATCAAACAACTGCATCTTATGCTTCACGACAACCGCCTGTTTCGGCATTTTCAACCGCGTCACCAACAGAAAAACCAATACCATCAAGACAATCGAGAACCCTATCAGAAAATTAAACGAAAACTGGTTCATCAAAATAATCGCAATAATCGGTGCAAGCGACATTCCCAGCGCTGTCGTCAATCCATAGAATCCAATACCTTCCCCCGTCCGATTCGGCGGCACGAGCGTCGAAACCCCAGTCGCAATAGAAGTCGTCGTAATCCCCCAACCAACGCCGTGAAATAACCTCAAAACCAGCAATGCCGATACAACCGTCGACCAATAAAAATTCACCGTAACCGCAATCAATACAAAAAAGCCGACCAAAATCATGATTTTCGCACCAAAACGATCATTTAGCCCGCCCGCAATGACCCGCATGAACAAAGCCACCAGCGAAAATAAGCCCACCGCCAAACTCGCCTGGGTTTCCGTACCACCTAATTTAATAATTTGCGCTGGTAAAGTTGGCATAAAAATCTGGAATCCAATATATAAAAATAAACTCGAAATCAACAATATCACATAATCCTTCGTCCACAACTTCGCCTTCAAAAAATCCCTTCTCACTCTAAATTATTTTCAATCCGCGCTAAAACATTTAAATACACACCAAGTTCCGTGTCCGATATCCCCCGATAAAAATGCGAACACGTCTCCTCCACCACATTTCGAATCAGCTGCACTTTTTGCTTTCCTTCCATAGATAACGACAACAATGTAATCCGCCGATCCTTCTTGTCCACCGCTTTTTCAAGCAAATTTTTCCGAACGAGTACATCCATAATCCGATTCACAGTCGGCGCATCCTTCTCCACTAACTCCGCCACATGTCGCTGCGAAATCGGCGCTTTCTGATCCACCACATTCAACACCGACCACTGCTCCGGCGTTACAGCAAATCGCTCCAACCCATGCTGCAATCCAAGACTCGCCTTCCTCGCCACCACATTCGTCCGAAACGTAACATCATCATAAAAATCCCGCATCCCAATTCACCTCTTTTTAAAAATACTTGTCATGACAACTATATCACAAAAAAAGATATGATGACAGCAAATCGCCACCATCATACCTCCGAAATTCGACTTATTTTTCGCTATCCATAGCAAATTTACCAACAATCGCAGCCACTAAACCACCAACGATAGGCGCTACAATGAACACCCATAATTGAGATAAAGCTTCACCGCCAGCAAATAGAGCTGGACCGATACTACGAGCCGGGTTAACAGAAGTTCCTGTCAACGGAATGCCTAGTAAGTGAATTAAAACTAAAGTCAAACCGATAACTAAACCAGCAAAAGCAGGATTTCCTTTTTTACCAGTAACGACGATAATAACTAATACAAATACGAAAGTTAAAATTGCTTCTACCAAGAATGCGCCGCCTGCACCGATATTTCCAAATCCATTTTGACCTAAGTTTTTAGTAGACATGTCAGAAAGATTTAGGAATGAAAGCAACGTAACGGAACCAACAATCGCCCCAGCCACTTGCGCCACAACATATCCTACTAACTCGCTACCTGAAATTCTCTTGTTTAAAAACATCGCAACGGAAACAGCCGGATTCACGTGACATCCAGAAATAGTTCCAATGCTGTACGCCATCGCAACGATTGACAAACCAAATGCCATCGCGATTCCAAGCGTCCCAATTCCTTCAATTCCGCCGCCTAAAACAGCAGTCCCAGTACCGAATAATACCAAAACAAAAGTTCCGATAAATTCAGCAAATAATTTCTTACTCATGTGTTCTCCTCCTTTTGAAAATTACATACTTATTATATATACCTCTAAATCATGAAATTGTAAACCTTTATTTATGTAATATTTCGCACATTCCATGCATATTTCACGGTATTGACAAAAACAAGCGCTTACCTTAATGTTACTTTATAGAAATATGTCTTATTGGCACAAAGAATGTTTCACGTGAAACATCAGGATGCGAGACATAAAAGGAGCAATAACATGGCAATTATTCAAGTAACATCGACCAATCCCGATTTTTCTTTCCTTATTAAGAAGAATCCCGAGTCAGGCATGATGCTCCGGCAAATGCGCAAAGGCATCGCACACGGCTGGTATTCCACGCCAGACACTTATAACGTTTATTTCAAAGACGCTGATAATGAGATATCCTATAAAAAATATCGCGATGAAAACTTTGAATACCTGAATCTATCTCGCTATAATTCGAATATTTTCCCGTTAAATGCTTTGAGTGAGTTCTTTTCATTGAAGGAACCCGATTCGCGTGATTTACCTGGATTCACACACCAATTCCACATTAATATGCTCTACATTCGCCGGATTCACTACGTCGAATTCTTTCAAAAGTACATGCCGGACTATACCTTTGAAGTTGAGCATCTGTCTGATAAAAACTGGGCCGTGACGATTTCCACCAAGTCTAGTCTTTATGATTTAATCCATATTTCGAACCTTTTTTGCCTATTTTTCGCCGGTTTCAGTCAAGAACACTTAGATGTGACCGATGATTTACTAAGAAAATATATTAAAAGCGTTCAAATCACTGATCCGCCTTTCTACATTCGTAACCTTTTCGTGCATAATTTCCTAACAACACGCAAATTATTTAATCAGTTCAAATCCGAATTGGAAACAACGAATCGCTACAATATCCAGTTTGATTTCGGCAGCACTGCCCTTCAAAGACGGAATTTCATCGCAAATCAGCTCTCTTTTGATAAAGTAATTGTAGATATCGGTTGCGGTGAAGGTTTTTACGCTATCCCATTCGCAGAGAAAACGAAGCTCGATTATTATGCCATTGATATCGATCCTGAGATGCTGCTTATTACGAACAAGAAGGCTGCGAAGAAAGAGCTCGACAATATTATCACCTACTCCTCGCTGGAAATTTTCCTAGACAATAGTCCCGCTGAGAAAGTCGACGTGATTTTAACGGAAGTCATCGAACATATGCCTATTAAAATGGCGAAAAAGCTCATCCGAAAAATTATCCAGCATATCGATTTTGATACACTCATTATCACGACACCAAACAGCGAGTTCAATACGTTTTACGGCTTGGAAGGCTTTCGACACGATGATCATGATTGGGAAATGAGTACCGCAGAGTTTCAGACTTGGTTGATGGAAATCCTCGACGAAAAAACTATTTCAATTGAATTTCACGCGATTGGTGATGCTGTAAATAGCATTCATACAACACAAGGCGCCATTTTACGAAAGAAGGAGGTATAATATGGAACTAAATACACAACTACACACCATTTTCCTGCTTGTCGGCCCAACAGAATGTGGAAAATCTACTTTTGCACAGGAAACTTTAATACCTCAACTTCAATTTTCCGAGCCCGACAAGAATTTTCATGCGAATGTTCAATATTTGTCATCCGACGCGATTCGCCAAGAAATCCTCGGTCAAAATCACGATAAATATGCCCAAATTATGCTTGAAGCGAGTGACCAAACATTTGAACTCTTATTCAAAAAACTAGATATGGTCACAAAATTCCCAATCAACGCCGAATTTGTGGTTTTAGACACAACTGGGCTAACCGCTGATTTCCGCGAAAAAGTTCGTGAAACAGCCAAAAATAACAATTATCATGTTGAAGTTATCCTTTTTGACTACCGTGATCGCGACGATTATTACGCCAGCGAGCGCTCCAAAAAACTGATTTCCAACCATGTTACACGCCTAAAAAAAGAAATCTTACCAAATATCGCGCGTGAACACTACCATCACATTCACCGGATTCGAGCTAAAAATTTCACGGATTATAAAGTCAACATCCTGAATAAAACATCATTCTTTGACACACTCCTTCCAACAAACGAGACCTACACGATGATTGGCGATGTCCACGAATGTACGAGCGAACTACAATCACTTCTACACAAACTGGGTTGCAAAATCGAGAACAATAAAATCATTCACAGCCCGCATAAACTCATACTTGTCGGCGATTGGATTGATAAAGGTAAAAATACACGCGAAATCACCGAATTTCTATACGAAAATCAGCAATATTTCCTATTTGTACTCGGAAATCATGAAAACTTTGTTCATAAATATATTTTAGGCGAAATTAAAGGCGCAAATCAAGAAATTGTCGATAATTATTTCGACTCGATTCCAGACCTTGTCGCGGACCCAGAGCTCTTCTCAAAATTCGAACAACTTTTCCAACTAGCACAACCATTTTACCGCTACATTGGCGAAGAAACCGCATCCTTTTATGTCACCCATTCACCATGCCAAAATAAATATATTGGTAAACTCGACGGAAACTCCATGCGTCATCAGCGAAATTTCCATCTAGATCGGACAAAACCCGTCCAAGAACAACTAGCATTCCTAGAAAACGAAGCCGTGAATAATTATCCATACCATATTTTCGGTCACGTAGCTGCAAAACAAGCATTTCGCATTAAAAATAAGTTACATCTAGATACTGGATGCGCCCATGGCAATGAACTGACAGCCGTAACCTTAAAATATCGAAAACCAGTGTACAAATCCGTTCGGTCCGAAAATCAGCAACTCGCTGGAGAACTTCCGATCCTTTTCAAACGCGAACAAACCGTTCAAATTTCCGAACTCGATACAGAATCCCTAAGAAGATTACACTATATCAGCGAAAATAAAATCAACTTCATCTCTGGAACCATGTCACCCGCACCAAAGGACCTAGCAACCAACAATCTAGAATCCTTAGAAAAAAGGGCTACACTATTTTGCCGAAAAAGGTACTTCTCATGTCGTCCTACAACCAAAATATATGGGTTCGCGCTGCAACATCTATTTGCATAAAAATACAAAACATAGTTTCGCAGTCAGTCGAAATGGCTTCAAAATAACTCATATTGACTTGTTGCCAATTTACCAATCCTTGCACAATCGATTTGCAGAATACATGGAACAAAACAAAATTCAAATGCTCATCCTAGACGGCGAACTACTCCCATGGCAAGCACTCGGCAAGGAACTTATCGAAAAACAATTCCAGCCAATCCAAACCGCGCTGGAAACCGAGTTAGCCTTTTTGCAAGCCCATGGTTTTGATGAAAGTCTCATGCAACTCATCACAGAATATGACACAACTGATTTTGAAACCGATCAAACCCAACTCACAAAAAAGCAATTAAACGAGAAATACAGCTCACGACTCTATCAAAACTACAAACCATTGCATCAAATCAAGCAAACATACACACATTTAGCACAGCATCGAGAAGCTCTTGGCACTTACAAACAGCAACTAGACATTTACGCAGCTGAATCCGATCTTGATTACAAAGCCTTTTCCTTACTAAAAATAATTTATCAAGACAGCACAGAGCAAATCCCAGCGTGGCCGACCTCTGAAATGTATCGCTTTTTAAATGACGATACTTTCGTGTTGCTAGATCTCACACATCCCGACTTTCTGACCATCGCTGAGAAATATTTTTCAACCATCACCACCACAAACAAAATGGAAGGTATCGTAATCAAACCTGAAAAACTAAGCCCACACATCGCGCCTTACATGAAGGTTCGAAATATGGACTACCTATCTATTATTTATGGGTACGACTTCCAGTTCCCACACAAATTCAACAAACTTATCAAACAAAAAAGCATCAACAAAAAGCTTCGAACCTCCATTAACGAATGGTCTCTGGGTTCTAAATTACTAGCAACAAAGTGGACAGAAATCTCACCGACAAATAAATCGTTCAATGAAACCGCAGCAAACCTGTTATTCGAAGTCGAAAAAGAACGTGATATTGATCCACGCTTATAAATGTTTCACGTGAAACACTGAAAAAAAAGAAGCTTTTCCGATTTTTTTCTCGGAGAAGCTTCTTTTTTCAGCCTTTTACAGATTTGATTACAATATAACGATATGGTTCGCGACCTTCCGAATGTGTTTCCACACGCTTATCTTCGCTCAAAATCGCATGAATTGTCTTCCGTTCAAACGAAGGCATTGGCTCCAAATGAACAACTCGGCGCGTTTTCACTGTTTTATCCGCCATTTTTTTAGCTAATAAAGTCAGTGTTTCATCACGGCGTTCTCGGTAATCGCCAACGTTCACGACAACATTTTTGAATTGCGTCGTATCTTTGTTAGCAATCAGTTGCGTCAAATATTGCAATGCGTTTAGCGTTTGACCATGTTTTCCAATCAGCAAACCTAGATTGTTGCCTGACACTTGAATGCTGACTTCCTTACCTTTTTCAGAGACATCAACGGAGACCTCAGCCCCCATTTTTGTAGCCACATCCATCACGTACTGGACGGCCGTTTCGATTTGATTGCTCTTCTCGATGACCTTGACCATCGCGAGCCTTGAACCAATCCCGAAAATACCTTTTTTACCAGCGTCCATGATTTCCACGTCTACTTTTTCCCGCGTTGTGCCTAAGTCCTTCAACGCGTTTTGAATTGCTTCTTCAACGGTTTGGCCTTGCGCAGTTATATCTCTCACTTTCTTTTCTTACCTCCCTTTTTCGATGCAGACATTGTCGCTGCTTTCTTTTTAAGTCTTTCTTCTTCCTTCTTGGTTTCTTCTAAAGCCGCAGCTTCTCGTTTCGCCTTGAATGGATTATTAATTAACATCGTTTGGAAAATCGTGAATACGTTTCCGACAACCCAGTAAAGTGCTAGTGCTGACGGTAAACTGATACCCGCAAAAAGGATCATCAATGGCATGAAGTAGATAATCATGTTCATCGATTTATTTTGTTGCGTTTGGCCCATCATCGACAATTTAGAAGAAATAAACGTCGTCAATGCTGCTAAAATTGGCAAAATGAAGTACGGATCTTTATCGCCGAGTGTCATCCACAAGAAATCTTGCGTCTTAATCTCCGCTGTTCGACTAATCGCTTGGTAGAACCCAAGTAAAATCGGCATTTGAATCAATAACGGTAAACAACCCATCATTGGATTTGCATTGTTTTCTTGGTATAAGCGCATCGTTTCTTGTTGTAATTTTTGTTTCGTCTCGTTGTCTTTTGATTTGTACTTTTCTTGTAGTTCTTTGATTTGCGGTTGCATTGCTGTCATTGCTTTTTGGCTCTTCAGCTGTTTGATCATTAATGGCATGATCAGCAGTCTAATCGCAACGGTTGTCATGATAATCCCCATCGCGTAGTTGCCACCAAATAGTTCTGCAAACCAGATAATTACTTGTGATAATGGATAGACAATATAATGACTCCAAAATCCTGTTGACTCCGATGTGATTGGGTCAGTCGAAATACCACATCCTGCTAAAACTGCTAGCATTCCCATCATTAGCCCCGCAAAGAGCAACTTCTTCTTCAAACTCATTTTCTTCTTCAAATAGTGCTACCTCCACTCTCCGCCTGTATTCTTCTCATGAAACTACTTTTTCTGAGGCTGCTTCAAAACTCTTGATAATTTCAAAACATGCATCAAACTTTTCTTGATCTCATGAAAATCCATATTGGCCGCCGGTTTCCTGGCGATAATAATATAGTCATAACCTGAAGCAATTTGCTCGTTCAGTTCATGAAAGGATTGCCGAATACATCGTTTAATACGATTACGTACGACAGCGTTTCCAATTTTTTTACTCACAGAAAGCCCAATTCGAAAATGCGCCAAATCTTCCCTTTTAAATATGTAAACGACAAATTGGCGATTCGCAAACGACTTCCCTTTTTTAAATACGCGTTGAAACTCATCATCTTTTTTAATTCGATATGCTTTTTTCATAAAATCTCCATCTTCTAATCAGATTATCTTTAACACATGCATCCCAGTTAATCTATCAGCATCTCCTATATAGGAAGTGACTGATAGATTAACGGTTCACTCTGCCTGAAATTAAAAAAAAACCACTGAGTCTTTTTCAGTGGTCTACGCAGATAAAACTTTTCTTCCTTTACGACGACGACTAGCTAAAACTCTACGTCCGTTTTTAGAACTCATACGTTGACGGAAACCATGTACTTTTTTTTCTTTTACGCTTGCTTGGTTGGTATGTTCTTTTCATTAATTACACCTCCTAGTAAGGGTCTATTACAAATTAACTCGTATAGACAGTCTTAGACATTGTACAGAAATATATCGGATTTGTCAATAATACTTCGGAACAAGGTAGAATATAAAAACTCTATCTTCCATAATACCATATTTCCAAACTGATATATAGCTATTTTTAAAAATTTTTTTTGAAGTTTTTCTACTTCTTCTTTTCTTGTGGATAATCATGAAAAGTGTAGATAAATACTCAAAAACCCACTTTTTCTGTGGATAACTCTTAAATATACTGAAAAGTTATGCACAATTTACGATAGTTAACCACAATCACTTGTGGATAACTGTTTTTCGTATATTTTTTTATCCCGTCCTCATTCACAAGTTATGCACAAGCTCATATCCTGTGGACATCTTTTCTCAACATCTTCATAACTTTGTGGATAGAATTTGAAATCCCTTGCGATTGTGATGTTTTTCTGATATTATATCAATTGTCGAATAGAAAATTATTTGGGGATAACATTATTTATCCACAGTCAACTTTTACTTTGTGGATAACTTCTAAACAACCCCTGTATAACTTTATCCACGGCTCTATCCATCTGTGGATAACTTTTACGTTTTATGAAAAGGGGGGAACATAGTGCAAACAATGGAAGATATATGGAAAGAAACCTTACGTATCGTCAAACAAAATATGAGTAAACCAAGTTATGATACTTGGATGAAATCTACTACGGCGCATTCACTCGAAGGAAGTACGTTTATTGTGACGGCTCCAAACAATTTTGTTCGTGATTGGCTTGAGAAAAGTTATTCACAGTTCATCGCTAATATCTTACAAGAAATTACGGGAGAAAATTTTGATGTTCGGTTTATCGATGGTGAACAAGATGAGGTATTTGATAACTATATTCCACCAAAACCGCGTAATTTAGATGAGGATTTGGACGAAGCCAACTCCAAACACATGCTAAATCCGCGTTATGTTTTTGATACTTTTGTTATTGGATCGGGCAACCGTTTTGCCCACGCAGCCTCACTTGCAGTAGCTGAAGCGCCGGCCAAAGCTTACAATCCGCTCTTTATTTATGGCGGTGTTGGACTTGGAAAAACGCATTTAATGCACGCGATTGGTCATTATGTTTTAGAGCATAAAACAAATGCAAAAGTCATGTATCTTTCTAGTGAGAAATTCACAAATGAGTTCATTAACTCTATTCGAGAAAATAAAGCCGAAGAATTTCGTAATAAATATCGTAATGTCGATGTACTTCTTATTGATGATATTCAGTTTTTAGCTGGTAAAGAAGGAACGCAGGAAGAATTTTTCCATACGTTTAATACGCTTTACGACGAGCAAAAACAGATTATTATTTCTAGTGATCGCCCTCCAAAAGAGATTCCAACACTGGAGGATCGCTTACGTTCGCGCTTTGAGTGGGGTCTGATTACCGATATTACACCACCCGATTTAGAAACTCGGATTGCAATTTTACGCAAAAAAGCAAAAGCTGATGGACTGGATATTCCAAATGAAGTGATGCTTTACATTGCAAACCAAATCGATTCCAATATTCGGGAACTGGAGGGCGCGCTTATTCGTGTTGTCGCCTACTCGTCCCTCGTAAATAAGGATATCAATGCGAATCTTGCTGCGGAAGCTCTAAAAGATATCATTCCAAATTCAAAATCCCACGTAATCCGAATTCCTGATATCCAAGAAGCTGTTGGCGAATATTATCACGTTCGTTTAGAAGATTTTAAAGCGAAAAAACGGACGAAAAGCATTGCGTATCCTAGACAAATCGCGATGTATCTTTCTCGCGAGCTGACCGATGCTTCCCTACCGAAAATTGGAGAAGAGTTTGGCGGTCGAGATCATACTACCGTGATTCATGCACACGAAAAAATCTCGCAGCTATTGAAAATCGATCAAAACCTGAAAAATGATTTGGCTGAGATTGAGAAAAACTTGCGAAAACCACAGAGTTTATTTTAAAGGACTATATATCAGGCTCTAGGTTAGCAAAATGATGCTTTCTAAGAGCCAAGGCATAATATCCTCCATTTCCTAAACCTGTGCATAATGTGGATAACTGGAACATACTTACCAACAAGTTATCAACATGTGGAAAACTTTGCGAGAGTTGGGCTCACATATACTTATCCACAAATCCACAGGCCCTATTACTATTACTACTATTTTTTATTAATTAATTAAACATATTTTGATATAATGTTATACTTAGAAAAAGAAACTAAAAATGGGGGAATTCTCATGAAATTTGTAATTCAGCGCAATCGTCTTGTTCAAGCCGTAAATGAAGTGACGCGTGCTATTTCTTCAAGGACTACTATTCCGATTTTAACGGGTATTAAAATAACGGTGAATGATGAAGGTGTGACATTAACTGGTAGTGATTCTGATATTTCGATTGAAGCTTTTATACCTCTTATTGAAAACGACGAAATTCTAGTGGAAGTCGAGAATTTTGGCGGTATTGTTTTGCAAGCGAATTATTTTAGTGATATTGTTCGTCGTTTACCTGATGATAGTGTGGAGCTTGAAGTGACTACGAATTATCAAACTAACATTCGTTCTGGCCAAGCATCGTTTAACTTGATTGGACTTGATCCAGCAGAATATCCTAAATTACCGGAAGTTACGGCTGGAAAAAGCATTCAAATCCCGATTTCTGTTCTTAAAAATATTATTAGACAAACGGTTTTTGCGGTTTCGGCTATTGAAGTGCGCCCGGTTTTGACTGGTGTCAACTGGATGATTAAAAATAACGTACTGACAGCTGTTGCAACGGATAGTCACCGATTAGCGTTACGCGAAATTCCGCTGGCAACTGAAATCGATGAGGAATACAATATCGTGATTCCTGGAAAAAGTTTATCTGAATTGAATAAAATTTTGGATGAAGGCACGGATTCGATTGAAATGGTGCTTGCTAATAATCAAATTTTGTTCAAACTGAAGGATTTACTTTTCTATTCGCGTCTTTTAGAAGGCAGTTATCCTGATACTTCTCGCCTCATCCCGACGGAAACGAAATCGGATTTAATTATTAATGCAAAATCCTTTTTACAAGCGATTGATCGTGCGTCCCTACTTGCTCGTGAAAATCGTAATAACGTGATTAAATTAATGACTTTAGAAAACGGTCAGGTCGAAGTTTCGTCTAACTCGCCTGAGGTCGGAAATGTTTCTGAAAAAGTTTTCAGTCAAAGCTTTACTGGTGAGGAATTGAAGATTTCATTCAACGGAAAATACATGATGGATGCGTTGCGTGCTTTTGATGGCGCGGATATCCAAATTTCTTTCTCTGGAACAATGCGTCCGTTCGTATTGCGACCAAAAGATGCGGAAAATCCAAATGAAATTTTGCAATTGATTACGCCGGTTCGTACGTACTAAAATTATATTGCCTGCTCAGTGAAAATTGGGCGGGTTTTGTGTTGTGCTTGAATACATATAAGGAGGCGCCAGTGTATGATTAAGGATATGACTACTGGGAATCCGACGAAAACAATTTTTTATTTCGCAATGCCGATGTTACTGGGAAATTTGTTTCAGCAGTTTTACGTCATGGTTGATGCGATGATTGTCGGAAAATTTGTTGGTGTGAACGCGCTTGCAGCTGTTGGTGCGACGAATGCGCTCAATTTCTTTTTTTCTATCGCTCGTGATTGGATTGATGAGCGGTGTTTCTGTCGTTGTGGCGCAATATTTCGGTTTTCAGGATTTTCAGCGGTTGAAACGAGTGCTTGCGACGGCGAGTATTATGATTGTTTCGGTGTCTGTGGCGTTAACGATTGTCGGCATTTTACTCGCGAAACCTTTGTTGCTGCTTTTAGGAACGCCAACAGAAATATTGGATGATTCCGTGCTTTTTGTGACAACTTTATTTATCGGGATACTGCCAATGGGGCTATATAACGGGGTTTCGGCGATTTTGAGGGCATTCGGAAACTCGATTACACCGCTCTATTTTCTTATTATTTCGTCGTTACTTAATATTGCGCTAAGTTTTCTTTTTGTCGTTGGACTCGATATGGGTGTTGCGGGTGCAGCTTGGGCAACGGTTCTTAGTCAGCTAGTTTCCGCAATTCTATGCATTATTTACAGCTATCGCAAAATTCCATACATGCGTTTGAAAAAGAAGGATATCCACTTTGATCGTGCGATTTTTAAAGAAATTTTTCGAATTGCGTTTCCTTCTGCTTTACAAGGGTCGTTTATTTCAATCGGAAATATGGCGATTCAAGGCTTGATTAATAGTTTCGGCGCGACGGTTGTTGCTGCTTATACGGCTGCGAGTCGGATTGATTCGCTGACTTATCAACCTGGGATTGCGTTTGGTGCAGCTTCTTCGATGTTTGCTGGCCAAAATATGGGAGCTGGAAAAATAGATCGGGTCAAACAAGGCTTTTGGTCCGGGATAAAAGTAGTGACCGTCGTCAGTTTAGCGTTAACTGTATTAGTACAGCTTTTTGCGCATCAGTTTTTGACGCTGTTTTTGGATAGTTCGGCGACCGAAGCGCTATCAATTGGAACCGGTTATCTGAAAATTGTATCGCTGTTTTACGTCGTTGTTGGGATTTTATTCGTTGTTCGCGAAACATTACGTGGAACCGGAGATGCGATTATTCCGCTTTGGATGGGAATTTTTGAGTTGGTAGCGCGGCTTGCTATTGGTTTTATTTTGGCACAATTCTTAGGATATATGGGCTTGTGGTGGGCAACACCAGCAGCTTGGGTCAGTGCGACGATACTCGGATTATGGCGTTATAAGTCCGGTCGGTGGATGCGAAAAGCTGTTATCAAGAAGGAACTATAGTAGAATGAGAAGTAAGAAATAGAAAGTGAAAATAAAGGAGCAGGATAGATGATTATTAGAAAACTACCGCTAGATATGTGGGAAAAAGCTTCGGAAATAAGTGTTTTTCGGGAGCAGAAGCCATTTGTTGACTCTGTCGCGGATTCGTTAATGCGCATTGCTGGTGAGCCAGAAGATTCTAAACTGGTTTATAACCCATATGGCATATACTCAGAGAAAGAATTAGTCGGCTTTATTTTGTACACGTTTGAGGATGAATCGAAGGATAATCACTGGATTTCGGGTTTTGCGATAGATAAAGATTATCAACATCAAGGTTTAGGCCGCCGCGCTTTGGAGCAACTCGTTGATTTTGTGTTTGTGAAAAATCCGGAGAGTATCGAAGTAAAGGTTGCCGTTTCTCCTGAAAATACGATTGCAAAAGATCTGTTTGTATCGATCGGATTTAAAGACGCTGGCTGGAAAAAAGAAAATCGCGAAGTTTTGTGCTTTAAGAACAAAAACCCGCTGAGAAGCCCCATATTTATTTATAAACCAAAATAATATCCCCCTATTAGTTTTATTAAAATTGGCTAAAAAACGCATATATAAATAATTTCGTTGTATTCTGGCTGATTTTCTAGTAAAATAGAGGAATAGGGCTTATTAAGATTGGACGTGAAAAAAATGGCGGAAAGTATTAAAATTAATACCGAATATATTACACTTGGGCAACTGCTTCAAATGATGGATGTCATCTCGAGCGGCGGCATGGCGAAAGCTTTTTTAAGTGAAAACATGGTGTATATAAACGGAGAAGAAGATAATCGTCGCGGTCGTAAGTTACGAAACGGTGATGTAGTCTTAGTTCCTGGTGAGGGTAAAGTCCAGATCCAACAAGGCTGATCAAAGAAGGATAAGGGATTATATGCATTTAGAGAATCTAGTACTACGCCAGTTTCGCAACTATAAAGAACAGGAACTGACATTTGATAACAAGGTCAACGTTTTTTTAGGCGAGAATGCGCAAGGTAAGACTAATCTTTTGGAAGCAATTTTATTACTCGCAGTTGCGAAATCACACCGGACGACGAATGATAAGGATTTCATCAGCTGGGACGCTGAATCGGCAAAAATTGAAGGTCGCGTCGAAAAACATGGACAATCAGTTCCACTAGAGCTAACGCTGACACAAAAAAGGCAAGAAAGCTAAGGTTAATCATTTAGAACAGAAGAAGCTAAGCCAATATGTCGGGAACTTGAATGTCGTCATGTTTGCACCTGAAGATCTCTCACTCGTAAAAGGTGCGCCGGGCGTGAGAAGGCGTTTTATCAACATGGAAATTGGCCAAATACAGCCGGTTTACTTGCATGATTTGAGCCAGTATCAACGTATTTTGCAACAACGCAATCATTTTTTAAAGCAAGCGCAAATCAAACGTAAACACGACTCAACGATGTGGCAAATTTTAACCGAACAGTTTATCGAGGTTGCGGTGAAATTAACGAAGCGCCGAGCGGATTTTATCGAAAGGTTGGAGCAATTCGCGGTTCCAATCCATTTTGAGATTTCGCGTGAACTGGAGAATTTGAAATTAGAATACAGGCCATCTGTGGAGCTTGAGGGTTCAAATGCAGCGGAATGGCAAGCGAATTTATATAAGAAAATGGAATCTATCGCTCAAAGAGAAATCGATCGAGGTGTTACGCTAATTGGCCCACATCGAGATGATCTCTTCTTTTATGTCAATGATCAAAATGTGCAGGTGTTTGGCTCACAAGGCCAGCAGCGGACTACAGCGCTTTCTGTGAAACTTGCGGAGATTGATTTGATTTTTGAGGAAACGGGCGAATATCCGGTTTTATTGCTGGATGATGTGCTTAGTGAGTTGGATGACTTCAGGCAATCCCACTTGTTGGCTGCGATTCAAGGCAAGGTGCAGACGTTTGTGACGACGACAAGTATCGATGGCATTGACCATGCAACGCTGAACGACGCAACGACTTTTTGGGTGGAAAAAGGTACAGTAACGAAGAGATAATTTTAAAATATCGTTTTGTAAACGGATAAAGAAAGCGCGGTGGATATTAGATGTCTGAGGAAAATATGACGAATGTGCAAGGAAATGCGGATGAGTATAGCGATGATCAGATTCAGGTCTTAGAAGGTCTAGAGGCTGTTCGGAAAAGACCGGGTATGTATATTGGTTCTACTAGTCAACGTGGTTTGCATCATCTGGTATGGGAGATTGTTGATAACAGTATTGATGAAGCTTTGGCTGGATTCTGTACGGAAATCGAAATCTCGATTGAGAAGGATAACAGCATCACTGTGCGCGATAACGGTCGTGGAATTCCAACAGGGATTAACGAAAAAATAGGTCGCCCTACAGTTGAGGTTATTTTCACAGTACTGCATGCTGGTGGTAAGTTTGGCGGCGGCGGTTACAAGGTTTCTGGTGGTTTGCATGGTGTTGGTGCGTCTGTTGTTAACGCCTTGTCAACGAGCCTAGAAGTACAAGTTCACCGTGACGGCACTCAATTTTACCAACGTTTTGAGCGTGGGGATGTTGTGATGGACTTGGAAGAACGCGGCGCGTCTGATTACCGCGGAACGATTGTTCATTTTACGCCGGATCCAGAAATTTTTAAAGAAACGACGGATTTTGAGTATGACACGCTTAGAACGCGTACGCGAGAGCTTGCTTTCTTAAACCGTGGTTTGCAAATTTCGATTGAAGATAAGCGTGAAGGGCAGGAGCAACGCCAAGATTATCATTATGAAGGCGGAATCAAGTCTTATGTGGAGCATTTAAACCGTTCTAAAGAGGTTATTCATGACGAACCTATCTACATTGAGGGCGAACGTGATGGCATTATGGTGGAAGTTTCGATGCAATATAATACTGGTTTTTCGAGCAATCTGATTTCATTCGCGAATAATATCCATACGTACGAAGGTGGAACGCATGAATCAGGCTTTAAAACGGCTTTGACGCGTGTTATTAATGATTATGCGCGCCGTAATAAATTATTTAAAGATAGTGACGATAACTTGTCTGGTGAGGACGTTCGTGAAGGTCTGACAGCGATTATCTCGATTAAGCATCCAGATCCACAGTTTGAAGGTCAAACGAAAACGAAGCTAGGAAACTCCGAAGCGCGTACAATCACGGATAAGCTGTTCTCTACGGCTTTAGATAAGTTCTTAATGGAAAACCCTACGGTCGCTCGAAAAATCGTTGACAAGGGCGTTGTGGCGAGCCGTGCGCGTCTTGCTGCGAAGAGAGCACGTGAAGTCGCCCGTAAATCCAGTGGTCTTGAAATTTCGAGTCTTCCTGGTAAATTGGCCGATTGCTCGTCTAGAAACCCTGCTATCAGTGAACTTTATATCGTAGAGGGTGACTCTGCCGGTGGTTCTGCTAAGCAAGGCCGAGATCGGTTATTTCAAGCGATACTTCCAATTCGTGGTAAAATTTTAAACGTTGAAAAAGCGCGTTTAGATAAAATTTTGGCGAATGAGGAAATTCGGACGATCTTTACAGCGATGGGAACAGGTTTTGGCGGCGATTTTGATGTTGCGAAATCACGTTATCACAAATTGATTATTATGACCGATGCGGATGTCGATGGTGCGCATATTCGGACGTTGTTGTTGACGTTATTTTATCGTTATATGCGTCCTTTGGTAGATGCTGGGTATATTTATATCGCGCAGCCACCGCTTTATCAGATTAAGCATGGTAAAACGCAAGAGTATGTTTACAGTGACAGCCAATTGGAAGATTATTTGGCGACATTGGAAGCTGATACGAAATATGGTATTCAACGTTACAAAGGTTTGGGTGAGATGAATCCTGAACAACTGTGGGATACGACAATGAATCCTGAACACCGTACGCTGCTTCAAGTAAATATCGATGATGCGATTGCGGCGGATGAAACGTTTGAGATGCTTATGGGTGATAACGTGGAACCGCGTCGTAAGTTTATTGAAGAGAATGCGCAGTATGTCAAAAACCTCGACGTCTAAGTCTCTCAGCGCACCAGCAAACGCTCACTTCCGTCGTTAAAAGCTGTGTTCCGATGCTCACGTACGTAAGTACGCTCCGCTTCGGTACTCGCTTTTGCCTAGGAATTAAGCATTTGCTGGCGCGCTGAGGTTTCCCGTTTCAAGTCGGGAAACCAGAGATTAAGAGATTAAGAGACTTTAGTAAAATAATAATATTTCCCGGGAAATAATGCGGGGAATACATATCATATGTGTTGTAATTTGAAGGAGGTTTCTTGAAAAATGTCAGAAATACCAGAGTCAAAAGTGACGGAAATCAATTTGAATAAAGAGATGCGTACTTCTTTTCTAGATTATGCAATGAGTGTTATTGTTGCTCGTGCTCTTCCGGATGTTAGAGATGGCTTGAAACCTGTTCACCGTCGTATTTTGTATGCGATGAATGATCTTGGTATGACGTCTGATAAGGCTTATAAGAAATCGGCGCGTATTGTCGGTGAAGTTATCGGTAAGTATCATCCGCATGGTGATACGGCGGTTTATTTCACGATGGTTCGGATGGCGCAGGATTTTAGTTATCGAAATATGCTTGTTGATGGGCACGGTAACTTTGGTTCGGTCGATGGGGATATGGCGGCTGCGATGCGTTATACGGAAGCCAGAATGTCCAAAATTTCGATGGAGCTTTTGCGTGATATTAATAAAGATACAATCGATTATGTCGATAACTATGATGGTTCGGAACGTGAGCCTAATATTTTGCCAGCTCGTTTTCCTAACTTGCTTGTCAATGGTTCGTCTGGGATTGCGGTTGGGATGGCAACAAATATTCCAACGCATCATCTTGGTGAGGTTATTGACGGCGTGCTTGCGCTGAGTAATAATCCTGATATCGAGATTCGTGAGTTGATGGAATATATTCCTGGTCCTGATTTCCCTACTGCTGGGATGATTATGGGGCGTTCTGGAATTCGTCGTGCTTATGAAACGGGTCGTGGTTCGATCACGCTTCGTGCTCATGTGGAGATTGAAACGAAGAGTAATGGTAAAGAGACAATCGTTATTACGGAGTTGCCGTATCAAGTGAATAAAGCACGTTTGCTAGAACGTATTGCAGAACTTGCGCGTGAGAAGAAAATTGATGGTATTACGTCTGCCAATGATGAGTCTGACCGTACAGGTATGCGTATGGTTATTGAGGTTCGTCGTGATGTCAGTGCCAGCGTTATTATTAATAACTTGTATAAAATGACAGCTCTCCAAACGACTTTTGGGATTAACATGTTGGCGCTTGTTGCGAATCATCCAAAAGTGTTGAATTTGAAAGAGATTTTATATCATTATTTAGAGCATCAAAAAATCGTTATTCGTCGCCGTACGGAATTTGAACTGCGTAAAGCCGAGGCTCGTGCGCATATTCTAGAAGGTTTGCGGATTGCACTTGATAACATTGATGCGGTTATAAAATTAATTCGGGCTTCGAAAACGGCAGATATTGCCAAAGAAGGTTTGATGACACAATTTAGCCTTTCTGATAAACAAGCTCAAGCGATTTTGGATATGCGTTTGCAACGTTTAACTGGTTTGGAACGTGACAAAATCGAGGATGAATTTAATAGTTTGATGGCTCTGATTACAGATCTAAAAGCAATTTTAGGCGATGATGAGCGTATTTTAGAAATTATTCGTGAGGAATTGACGGAGATTAAAGAGAAGTATGCGGACAAACGCCGTACGGAAATTTTGGCGGGTGATTTGGTAAGCTTGGAAGATGAGGATCTAATTCCAGAAGAGGAAGTCGCGATTACGCTTACGAATAAAGGCTATATCAAGCGTCTGCCGCTTTCGACTTATCGTAGTCAGCGCCGTGGTGGCCGTGGTGTGCAAGGAATGGGCACGCATGAAGATGATTTTGTCGAGCATCTTGTTGCTACGAGTACGCATGATACGTTGCTATTCTTTACGAATACCGGGAAAGTTTATCGAGCAAAAGGGTATGAAATTCCGGAATATAGCCGTACTGCGAAAGGGATTCCGATTATCAACTTGCTTGGCATTGAGAGCCAGGAAAAAGTAAACGCTGTGATTAATCTGCGTGACTTTACTGATGATCAGTATCTGTTCTTTACAACGAAACTAGGTGTCGTGAAGCGTAGTACGTTGACGCAATTCGCGAAGATTCGCCAAAGTGGTTTACGTGCTGTGGAACTTCGTGAAAATGATGAATTGATTTCTGTTCAAATGACAGATGGTAGCAAGAAAATCATCATCGGAACGAAATTTGGCCAATCTATTTACTTTGAGGAGACTGATATTCGTGTCATGGGTCGTACAGCGGCTGGTGTGCGTGGTATTCGCCTTCGTGAAGATGATGAGGTTGTCGGCATGGAAATCTTGGAAGACGACGAGAAAGTACTTGTCGTGACGGAGAATGGCTATGGTAAGCAAACGTTAGCTGCTCAGTATCCTCTTCGTAATCGCGGTGGTATGGGTGTTAAAACCATCAATATCACGGAGAAAAACGGAAATCTTGTCGCTCTGAAAACCGTCACTGGTGAGGAAGACTTGATGCTGATGACTATCGGCGGCGTCTTGATTCGGTTCTCCGTTGGTGATATTTCTCAAACTGGCCGTAGCGCGATGGGTGTGAAACTGATTCGTCTGGATACAGAGGAATTTGTAGCAACCGTTGCGAAAGTGCCGAAAGAAGAAGAGGAAGAATTCGTGGATGAAGAAGTATCCGAAAATGAAACAGTAGTGAGTGAAGAGCCAGAGGACGATACTACTGAAAATTAAAAAGCAGTTTACATTTGTTTGGGTAGAGAATAGAGGTACGAGCTAAGCAACAATAGCTCGTACCTTTTTTTGTAGTAGTATGTGTATTTTCGATATTGTTCTTTATATAGAAGAATCTTCTTTCACTCATAAGATATACACTTACCAAGATAGACAAATCATTGAGTAGCTTTTTTGTATAATAAACAGAATAATGAAAACTAAAATAGATGATTCCATTATTATTTTCTTTTTTTGGAATAGCCCAATTGGCGGATAACACCATGGTATATTAGGTGTACAGAAGCAAACAAGACCACACACGAAGCTTCCCAATCCTTACAGTCTAGCCATTATAGCTCCTTTGAAACGCCAGATATATCGATGGAATTTAGGTCCCTAATCCAGGTCAAGGAAAAAATAAAAATAGAGGAGAGACACCCATTTATGAAAAAAAATGAAAAAGATAGTAATCATGTTAATGGTCGCAGTTATCGCCATCACGGTTATCCCTTTCAACTTTAGTTCTGCTAGCACGAATCATGGCCCAAGCCTTATCACGAATGTCACTTTAGATAAAACGACAGCGGACCTTGGCGAAAGAATTCAGGTCAACTATAACTGGGCCATTCCAGATGGTACGGTAAAAGCAGGCGACACGATGATTGTGAAGATGCCTGCGGAGCTACAACTAGAAGCCGGTATTGATTTCGATATAAAAGATGCCCAAGGAAACACAGTAGGGACAGCGAAAGTAAACCCAACAACGAATGAAATCACAGTAACGTTCACGGACTATGCCGAATCAAGAACGAACGTCCATGGCGATATGCGTGTCTGGGTGCAATTAAATAGAGCTGAGAATACACCAGGTAAAACAAGCACGATTACCTTCCCAACAAAGAATGGGAATGTACAATTAGGAATCGATGTCCGAGGTAATGGCGTAGTAGGCCCACCAACAACAGAAAATCCAGCCAACGTATTAAGTAAATGGGGCAAGGTAGATGCGAACGACCCAACGCTCATCAACTGGACAGTACTCATCAACAGCGACAAGTTAGCGATTCCAAATGCTGTGTATACAGACACGATTGGTGCTGGTCACACGTTTGTAGGTGACTCTTTAGCGGTCTACAAAGGCGATACAGACG
>NZ_AODE01000015.1 GCF_000525855.1 Listeria cornellensis FSL F6-0969 | reverse complement strand
TTCGTTCGGTTCGTTTCGACTTGCATGTATTAGGCACGCCGCCAGCGTTCGTCCTGAGCCAGGATCAAACTCTCTTTAAAATAAAGATGAATCTGAATACTTATTCAACACCGTGAATAAGATCCTTGCGTCAAAATGACTTCGCTAGCAAATTACTTTACTAGTATTACTTTTAGAAATAGCTTTCTATTTCCGCCCTGCGATTCTTACCTAGAAACATCTCTGTCTCTATTGGTTTTATCTTTGTTTCTGTTCAGTTTTCAAAGGTCATTTCAGAAGCGCTAAACTCATTTAGCAGCAACTCTTATATCTTACACTTCCTAGCGATGTTTGTCAAGAACTTTTTTTCAAAAAAAACATTTTTGACTCTTAGTTGCTTTTATCTGTTTGCTGGAACGATTACTAATATATCACGTTTTCGAGACCTTGGCAAGCTTATTTGACAAAAAAAGTTCACATTTTAAAAAAATTTTTTCAAAAGCTCTTTTTCTGATAAAAAATCGCGTTTTCGATAGCTATCAAAAACGCGATTTTTCCGGTTAATCTCTTGGTTTCATGGTCGGAAATAATAGAACATCTCTGATAGATGGTGCATTGGTTAACAGCATTACCAACCTATCCATTCCTATTCCTAGTCCTCCAGTTGGTGGGAGACCGTATTCTAATGCTTCTAAGAACTCTTCGTCCATGCTATGCGCTTCATCATTACCATGTTCACGTTCTGAGACTTGAGCCTCGAAGCGTTGGCGTTGATCAATTGGGTCGTTTAATTCTGAGAAGGCGTTACCGTGCTCACGACCTACTATGAATACTTCGAAACGATCCGTGAATCGAGCATCGTCTTTATTCGTTTTAGCTAGCGGAGATATTTCTATTGGATGTCCATAGATAAATGTTGGCTGAATCAGCTTCTCTTCGACGAATACTTCAAAAAACTCATTAAGGATATGCCCGTACGTCATGTGTTTGGTTATCGGGACATTATGTTCTTTTGCTAGTGCTTGGGCTTCTTCTGTTGTTTGAACGTCCCAGAAATCTACACCTGCATATTGTTTTACGGCATCTACCATATGTAGACGTGCCCAATTCGGAGTTAGATCGATTTGTTCTTCGCCATATGTGATGACAGTGGTACCATGTAATTTTTGGCATACCGTTGAGATGAGACCTTCTACTAGTTCCATGATATCTTCAAAATTTTCGAAGGCTGCGTATGTTTCTAACATGGTGAACTCTGGATTGTGTCGAGTGGAGACACCTTCGTTACGGAATACGCGTCCGATTTCATATACTTTGTCCATTCCACCTACTATAAGGCGTTTTAGATGTAATTCTAGCGCAATGCGGAGATATAGTTGCATGTCTAGCGCGTTGTGGTGCGTTATGAATGGTTTCGCCGCCGCTCCTCCTGCAATTGTGTGCAGAACTGGGGTTTCGACTTCCAGATAGCCAATGTTGTCTAGGTAGTTACGTGTGTATTGCATGATTTTGCTACGCATCACGAAACGTTGTTGGCTTTCAGAATTGGTGATTAAATCCAAGTAGCGTTGACGGTAGCGTTGTTCTACGTCTTTTAATCCATGAAACTTGTCTGGTAACGGGCGCAATGATTTGCTTAGCATTGTGAATTCTGTCGCTTTTACGGATAGTTCGCCTGTATTTGTTAGAAAAATCGTTCCTTTGACGCCTACAATATCGCCTAAATCTGCTAGTTTGAAAATGTCATAAACTTCTTCTCCAACGCCATCTTTACGAATATAAATTTGAACTTGGTGGAAACGATCTTGAATATGCGTGAAACCTACTTTTCCTTTTACACGTTTGGTCATGATACGTCCAGCAACGGTAACTTCTATCGCCGCTTCTTCTAGTTCTTCTTTTGTTTTACCTTCATATTGAGTTACGATTTCTTCCGGGCTGATCGTGCGGACGAATTTTGCGCCGAATGGATCTACGCCTTCCGCTCTTAGTGTATCTAGTTTTTCACGACGAACGATTAGCTGGTCGTTTAATTCTTCATGGTTCTCGTTGGACATATTTGACACTCCTATTCTTTTCAAGTTATACAGATAGTTTCATTATACGCTCAATTGGGTTGACTTTTCTAGTTTTATTTAAAAAAAAGTTGCCTCTGGGTGTAATGAGACAATTTCGGATTGAAAAATTAGACCTGGAATCTCTGGCTTTATTGTTTCGCTAAGCTCTTTTCTTCATATTGAAATACGAATCCTCTTAAGATGGCTTCCATTTCGATGTATTCTTCGGCTTGATTTGCAGCAACTTTGGCTCGGGTGCTTCCGCGTGCCCCTTTTAGGTAGTATGCTGCGTGTTGACGGAATTCGCGGACGGCAATTTTTTCACCTTTTATCGCAATGAGACGGCGTAAATGAAGTAAGGCTGTTTCGATTTTGTCGCGTGGTTCTGGTTCCGGGAGTAGTTCGCCGGTTTCCAGATAGTGCACGGTTCGGTAAATCATCCACGGATTCCCAAGGGCAGCTCGGCCAATCATGACGCCATCTGCACCGGTTTGCTCAAGAATCGCTTTGGCGTCTTCTGGTGTTTGGACGTCTCCATTTGCCATAAACGGGATGGAAATATTCTTTTTGACTTCGGCTAGGACGTTCCAGTCTGCTTCACCTTCATACATTTGAACGCGGGTGCGACCGTGCATCGCGATAGCGCTTGCTCCTGCGCGTTCTGCTGCTTGGGCGTTTTCGACGGCAAACACGTGCTCAGCATCCCAACCAATACGCATTTTCACAGTGACTGGTTTATCGACTGCATCTACTACGGCGGCAACCATGTCGTATACTTTATCGGGATTTAGAAGCCACTTGGCGCCCGCTTCACATTTGATGATTTTATTGACTGGGCAACCCATGTTGATGTCGATGATGTCGGCGGTCGTGTTTTCTGACACGAATTTTGCGGCTTCTACTAATGTATTTTTTTCACCGCCAGAAACTTGTAAGCTTAGCGGTTTTTTCTTTTTTCATCGATGTAGAGCATGTTGAGTGTTTTGGCGTTACGTTGCACGATCCCCTTATCGCTTATCATCTCGCAACACACAAGTCCGGCGCCGAATTCTTTGACCGTTAGACGGAACGCGGAATTCGAGATTCCTGCCATCGGTGCGACGACGACTCTATTCTTAATGGGTACATTGCCAATTTTCCACATAAAAATGTTCCTTCTTTCTTGAAATAGAATAACCGCCGGGATACGTGATCCATGATGTCAGCGGTTTGTTTTCTCCTTTTGAAACAGTATTGTTATGGTAACATATCTCGTAAAAAGCGCAAGTGTCTATTTTACCAGTCTAATTGGATGTCTGTCTTGTGGATGCCTTGATCTATTAAGACTTCTTCTTGCAAAAGTGGTTCTGCGATGGCTGGCGCGATTTCTTGTAGCGGAATCATGACGAATGCTCGCTCCGTCATTCTTGGATGTGGTAGTTCGAGAGTTTTCGTTTGTTGGGTAACGCCATCATATAGAAGTAAGTCGATGTCGATGAGACGCGGGCCCCAGCGAATAAGGCGGACGCGGCCTAGTTCGGACTCGATTGCTAAGCCTTTTTGTAAAAGGGTTTCTGGATCTAATGTTGTTTGAATAGTTACGGCAATGTTTAGGAATGCTTCTTGGTCTTCGAAGCCAACTGGGTCGGTTTCGTATACGCTGGAGACGCTTTCGATGGTTATTCCTGACTCAGTTTGTAGCGCTTTTAGGGCCTTTTCTAGATTTTCTTGGCGATTTCCGATGTTTGTGCCGATTGATAAATAGGCTTTATGCAATTTCGACACTCCTTGTACGTGTTATTTCTACCGCTACGGAGTGATAGTGCCCTGGAATTGGCGGATTCGGCTTGATGACTTTGACGGTGATTTCTTTTAATAGAGGATATCCTGCTAAAACTTCTGTCGCTATTGTTTCTGCGAGCGCCTCGATTAGTTGGAATCGTCGTTTTTCTGTGATTTCCTTTACCGTTTCGTATACTTCTGCATAACTGACGGTGTCGCTTACTTCATCACTTTTCCCCGCTTTTTCCGTGGATAAACCCAGCGTGAGCGAGACGATGAATGTTTGGCCTAATGTATTTTCTTCTGGCATAACGCCGTGATATCCGTAAAAAGCTAGTTTATTTAAATAAATTTTATCCATTTTAAAAATTCCCCCTTAATTAGTTGGCGCCTCGGTATTACCTAGAATTGCGTCTGTCATCGTAATCATGCGCGCTATCGGTTTCACATCGTGTACTCGGAAAATCGTGCAGCCTTTTACTTGTCCATATACCACTGTCGCACCGGTTCCCTCCATACGTTCATCGGCAGGCAGATCTAGAACTAGGCCAATGGTCGACTTGCGACTCGTTCCTAGCAAAACTTCATGACCTAGGGCTACTATTTCATCGATCCTTCGCAAAACTTCAAGATTCTGCGCTGGTGTTTTGACAAAGCCGAAACCTGGATCTAGTAAGATATGATGGTTTGGAACGCCAGCTTGTTTTGCGATGTCAATGCTCGCTTGTAAGTCTTGTTTTACATTTTCAAAATAATTATCATAATCGCGATTGGTTCGGTTATGCATTAAAATGATTGGCGTCGCAAAGGCAGCGGCTACTCTGGCTATTTCAGGATCTCTTTTTGCGCCCCATTGGTCGTTAATAATGTCTGCACCTGCTTCGATTGTAGCAATGGCCACTTCTGATTTCCACGTATCAATCGAGATCCAAACATCCGGCAATGCCTCACGAACAGCTTTGATTGCAGGGATAACGCGTGCCAACTCCTCGTCGACCGGAATTTCACGGTACCCAGGCCTTGTTGATTCCCCGCCGATATCGATAATCGTAGCGCCATCTTGGACCATTTGAATAGCTTTGTCTTTCACTTGTTGTTCGGTTATGTAATTTCCACCATCCGAAAAAGAATCCGGCGTGACATTCAAGATTCCCATAATCATTGTAGGATGCGCTGTTTGCCATAGTTTACTCAACAAAATCACCTCTTTTTTATATTAGTATAGCATGAATCTTTCCAATTCAAGACCCACATTGCCTTTAGAACGCAACAAAAAACCAGCGCGGAAAAGGGAGTAACCACGCTGGTCAAAAAGGGAGTGTTAAGTTTTCATTTTAAAAAGGGAAAAAATGAAACTTGGTTTTGCTTGTTATTAGCTTATAAATATATAATACCCTTCTAAAGCAAAATTTTAGTGAGGTTTGCGTTAGAAATTGATGAGAAAATATAAAAAAGCTGAAACGGACCATTCAGTACCGAAAAAAACTGGAAGGGGTGCAGTAAAAAGCCTCTCTTGCTTTTTATAGAGGCCATGAAGTTTTCGAGGGGCTGACCGTTGAAGCTGGATCTGATCGAAAAGCTGAAACGACTCGTTTAGAACCTGAAAACTGGAAAAGTCGCAGTGAAAGGCCTCTCTTAACTTTTACGGAAGGGAGGACGTAACATAAGCTACCATCACTCCACACTCATAGAATCCCCCGACGCTACGCCTTCACTATTCACAGAAACAATAACAAATCGCTTTCCTTTATCCCTTTTGACAATAACGCTCTTCCTCTCATTAGCCGACACACTCGCTAGCTTTACTCTTTTCTGATCCGTCACTTGATAGATTCGGTAGCCAATAACATCCGGTGACCGATTCGCGTACCATGTAATTGAATCACTTGAGCGTTTCACATTAGTTGGCGCTTTCGGGATTTCTTTTTTCATCGCGCTATCGTTTACTAGTTCCGCCGTCACTACGAGCCTGTCGATATGTGTTCGTCGCTCATAATCAAATGTTCCTGTACATGTAATCAAATTCAACAAGTGATTTGTCGATGAGCCAAATATCTGATTAATCGGGGCTTTTTCGGCTAAATAGCTCTTTTTGGCTTGCACTGTGAACGTTAGCTTTCTACCCACTTTATCTATCAAGAAAATTTTATCGCCGGCTTGGAGCTCTTTTAAATAGAAAAATACGGCGGGTCCTTTTTTACTGTCTACATGTCCTGCGATAACCGCATTTCCTTGGCTTCCTGGTTTATAACCTGGATTATACCAGCCTGTTTCGATGGTATTGTTTGGTACTTCCATTTGACCATTGGCGGTTTTTCCAACTTGTATCACTGTCGCATCGACTTGAATCGCTGGGATTTCAATCCGAGCTGGGATAATGCCTGTTTGTTTTTTCTGTTTTGTGGTTCGGATAGCATCGATTTCTCGCTGTTGGTTTGCATAGATTGGAAACTCGGCGATCCAGCTTGTCATTTTCCCTTTTGTGGGTTGTTCATCGTGTTTGACTTGAATCGCAGGCTCGTTTTCCGTTGCGAATGGATGCAGCGCGAATGCCAAGATTATAATCGCTACGATTGCAGTGATACTAGTTAGAAAGGTTTTCATCGATTTCACCTCATTTTATTGGCGGTGTTGTTTCTTTTGTTGGCGAAAAATAATGAATCCTGCTCCAGCAAGGATGATAGCGCTGAGGCTGATCCAGATAGCTAGGTTATTATTCGTTTGTTCGCCACCGCCCATTCCTGTGTTAGGCATGCTTGTTGGCATTGTGTCGCTGAATTTATCTGGGAATTGAGTAACGATTGCGCCACCAAGGTTTTCACCAATCCCTGACATCAATTTATAACCTTCGCGGTATGATGCATATGAACCAGCGTAGTCTCCAGAAACGTATTTGTCGAATGTGTCTGTTACGGTTGTTTCGTGTTGCGTTACCGCAGCGATAGCATCTTTGGCCGGAAGATTCCCATCTGTTGCTGTTGCAAGAAAATTACCGAAGTCATTGGCAAATGTGTTGGTGAGTCTTGTTTTATCTTTTTGTTCGTTATCAGTAATTTTTGGCTGCTGTTGCTGCGGCTAGGTCGGCTTGGGCATTGATATGGTTTGTAGTCCAGATTTTTTCGAACTGGTTACCTGCATCTGCGCCGTAAATCGATGTGAATGCGGCTTTGAATGCGGCTGTGTTTTGATCTTGCGCCCAGTTTACGTAATCGTAGTCTGGATCGCCGTCATAGCCTTTTTCCATGCTTAACGTTGCTAGTGCGAAATGTTCGCTTCCAAGCATTGTTAGTGCTGAACGTAAGTCTGCTGCGGCTGAATCTGGTTTTGTGTTGTCGAATTTATCTGGATTTTGCGCTACGATAGCTCCTGAAATTGCTTTTCCCGCACCGAAAATTTGTTCAAAGCCTGCTAAATATGTTTTATAGGCTCCTTCGTAATCTTTTGCTACATATTGGTCAAATACTTGTTGGACGTCGGCTTCATGCTCTGCTAAAGCTTGTTTTGCGTCTGCTTCTGGTAGTTTACCGCCCGTTGCTGTGGATAGGAAGGATGCCATATCATTTACGAATTTGTCTACTTCTTTTGTTGCTGCGTCTTGGGCTGCTTTATCGCCATCTTTTACTGCTTGTGCGTAATCGTCTGTTGCTGCGTTATGTGGTGCGAAAATTGCCTCGAATTGTTTTCCGCCTTCTTCACCATAGATGGACGCGATTGCTGGTTCCATGTCTTTTGCGTTTTGATCTAGTGCTTTTGCGGCTTCTGGCGCTGCTTTATTGCCGTCGTATGTTTTAATCATCGTGTCCACTGCTAATGCGTAGTGTTCCGATAGTAAGTAATCGAGTGTAGCTCTCAAATCAGATGCAGGTGTTTTAACTGTTGGTGTTGTTTCTGCCGCATATGCCCCCGTTGCTGGTGAAACTATTAATACCAAACCCAATACTGGTGCTAACCATTTTTTCATTTTCATTTTTCCCACTCCTTTTGATTTGTTTTACATATAGCTTACGAATCGAATTTGGAAATGGATCACTTTTTTTTAAAATTATTTTATTTTCTGATCCAAAGCGGTTTTTCGTTCGTTAGTTTCTATAGAAGGACTTTTTTCCAAAGAATGTGCTATTCTAGTATTACCTTGGAGAAAAGGGGGATGAATATGCCTGAAAATGATGCTGTCCTTTATGAACGTATTGGGCAAGGCGATAAATCGGCGCTGGAGGAAATCTATAATCAGTATCACAAATTAGTGTTTTCTTTTGCGTATCGAATGACGGGAAACAAAGAGCAGGCGGAGGAAGTTGTGCAGGAGGTTTTTATGAAGCTGTGGGTGAAACCTGGTTTATATGATCCTCTGAAAGGGAAATTTGCTTCGTGGTTATTGACCGTGACGCGAAATCTCAGCATTGACCTCATGCGCAAACAGAAAGAAGTCCCTTATGAACTGCAAGAGGAACGGGAAAAACTCGCGGATGATGAACCGACACCGGATGAAATATTGGAATGGAAGGAGAAAAAAGAGATTTTGAAGCAAGCTATCGGGCACTTGAAAGAAAATCAGCAGGAAATGATTCACTTGTTTTATTTTAACGGCTATTCTCAGCAAAAAATCGCGGACCATTTCGGTATACCACTTGGGACTGTGAAGGGAAGGCTACGGCTGGCGTTGCAACATTTGCGAACGACGCTGAATACAAATGGAGAGAGGAGGGATTTGGATGAGCGAGCGTAATTATAGCGTACAGGTTTTGGATTATATCAATGGGGATTTGAGTGCGGACGCGCGGTTAGATTTTGAGGCGGCGATGGAACGGTTGCCGGAACTGAAGGCGGAAGTTCAGGAGCTTGAGGCTTTGATGGCTGATTTACCTTACTTATCTGAATCTGTAACTCCTCCTGAGGGTATGAAGGATCGCGTTTTAGGGAATGTGTTTGCACAGGAGCAGGAGACGGTGACGCCCAATGTGGTGGAAATCACGAATGTTGTACCTAAACGGAAACGGCGCTGGGTGATTCCTAGTTTGGTTGCTGCGTTGATTATTTCATTGGCGGGCAACTTCTATGTAATCGCGACGCGTGATCAGGATACGAAACAGGCGACGGAGGATACGGATGTTACGAAAAAATCAAAGGCCTTGCAAGCTTCTGAAAATGTGACGGCTAGCGCGACGGCTTCATTAATTCAGAAGGGGTCGCAAAATACGTTGGTGATCCAAGCTCGAGATTTGAATCGATTGAGTGGTGCTGAATGTTATCAGGTTTGGTTACTGCTTGACGGGAAACCGACGCGGGCTGGGACTTTTATAGCAAATGACGATGGGCATGGCGGTGTGATTCACTCCATTCCTGCGAACGCGAAGTTTGATACGGTGGCAATTACGATTGAGCCGGATAATAATAGTCAGACTCCGAAAGGACCAATTATTTTAAGTACACGTTTATAGTTAGGGGGAAAAGACGCTACGGCGTCTTTTTTTGTTTTCATGTCGATTGAGGTTCATCAAGTTTGCTAACTGGTCGTTCTGAGTTTGGTGTCTTAACCCACTGATGGATTACTTGCTCGTTTCGCTCTCATGCATATCGTTGCTCTAATTCAGCAAAGGATGCTTCATAAGAGCATAAACAAAAAACCAACGCGTTGGTGGCACGTTGGTTCCTTCTTTCCATCACGAGGAAGTAACGGAAATCGACTTATTTGTTGTGGTCTTACAAGTACTATAATATCGTATCCTAGCGAAATTTCACTGTGTTTTTTGTTAGAAGTCGATGAGATTATTCGAAATTGTAAAGCGCTGTGCTCAGGTAACGTTCTCCATTACTCGCCACTATGGCTAATACTTTTTTTCCCTGCGCCTAGTTCTTTAGCTAAGTTCAGCGCTGCAAATATCGTTGCTCCTGATGAAATACCTACTAGGATGCCTTCTTTTTTAGCAACTTCACGAGCTGTTTCTAATGCGTCTTCACTGGAAACTTTGAGAATTCCGTCGTATACTTTTGTATCTAATGTGTCTGGTACGAATCCAGCGCCAATTCCTTGGATTTTATGTGGAGATGGTGAATCACCTGAAAGTACTGCGGATTCTTCTGGTTCTAATGCGTAAATTTTAATGTCTGGGTAGTTTTTCTTAAGTACGTGCCCTGCTCCTGATACAGTGCCACCAGTTCCTACGCCTGCGATAAATGCGTCTAAGCCATCTTTACCGAACGCTTCCACGATTTCTGGTCCTGTTGTGCGTTCGTGAATCGCTGGGTTAGCGGGATTGTGGAATTGTTGGGGAACGAAATAGCCATGTTCTTTTGCAAGTTCGTCAGCTTTGGCAATCGCACCTTTCATCCCGTCCGGACCCGGTGTCAGCACTAATTCTGCACCATATGCTTGTAAAAGTTTGCGACGCTCCACGCTCATCGTTTCCGGCATTACAAAAATAGCGCGGTATCCTTTAGCGGCTGCTACCATCGCAAGACCAATACCTGTATTCCCACTCGTAGGTTCAATGATAGTATCGCCTGGTTTCAACGCACCCGATTGTTCCGCGTCTTCAATCATCGCGTTTGCAATACGATCTTTGACACTACCACCTGGATTTTGGAATTCTAGCTTCACGTATACGTCTGCACTACCAGCCTCGGGTAATCTGTTTAATTTCACGATTGGTGTCTTCCCGATTAAGTCTGTAATTGAGTTTGCAATTTTCATTTTCTCAACACTCCTTCATAGTTCTTTCTTCTACTGTAATCAATTCCGACCACTTTTGTCAAATTTAAAAGGTACCCCCAGAACTCAGGATACCTTCTACATACTTATTTTGCGTCTTCGTAAAATACTTCTAATTCAGATTCGTCGAAGTGATATTTATTTCGGCAAAAATGACATTCTGCTTCTGCGCCGTGATCTTCTTCAATCATTTGGCGAATTTCTGATTTCCCAAGAGATAGAATCGCTGAGCCAAAGCGTTCTTTAGAGCAGTTACATTCGAACGTTACTGGCATTTTTTCAAGAATTTGAAGTTTTTCTTCCCCGCCTGCTAATCTCGCTAAAATTTGTTCTGGAGTTTCGCCAGATTCAATTAAACGCGAAATCGTTGGGCATTCTTTTAAGTTTTTTTCAATTTCATCAATGATTGCGTCGTCTGCTCCTGGTAGTAGTTGCAACATGAAACCGCCTGCTGCCGCGATTGTATCATCTGGATTCACGAGCACGCCTACGCCTAGAGAAGAATTGATTTGTTCGGATTTAGCTAAGTAGTACGTGTAATCTTCGCCTATTTCTCCTGAAACAATTGGAACTTGTCCTGTAAAATTGGTGCGCATGCCAATATCTTTTACTACTGCAAGCGAGCCTTCTGTTCCGACACCGCGACGAACGTCCAATTTACCAAATTCGTTTAGCTCACTAAAGTGGACGTGAGGATTGGTAACATAGCCGCGAATCTGACCTTGCGTATTGCTATCCGTGATGATAGGACCGACTGGGCCATTTCCTTCAATTTTGACTGTTACTTTTTGATCTTCTTTTTGCATAGCACCTAAGAAAAGCGTTGCCGTCATCGATCTGCCAAGTGCGGCGGATGAGATGGACCATGTGTCGTGTCTGCGTTGGGCTTCACCGATTGCTTCTGTTGTTATCGCAGCGTATGCACGGACATTTCCGCCGTACGCTAATGCTTTTACTAAATAATCGCTCATTAAAATTAACTCCTTTATTGTTTATTGATTTCGTTCATACAAGATTCGCAACCCTTTTAATGTTAAAAATGGATCCACGATATCGGTTATTTCTGATTTGCCGCTGATGAGCCTTGCAAGACCGCCAGTTGCCACGATCATCGGCTCTGCGTTTGTCTGCTCTTTCATCGCTTTGACAATGCCTTCAAATTGGCCAATAAAGCCGTAGTAAATACCTGCTTGCATCGATGTGACGGTACTTTTACCAATGACTTTGGGCGCTTCTGTGATGTCTACACGGGGAAGTTTGGCGGCACGATTGTAGAGTGCTTCCGTTGAAATCATGATACCCGGCGCAATGGCTCCACCGTGATAGCGCGATTTCTCGTCGATATAGCAAAACGTAGTCGCTGTTCCAAAATCCACGATAATGGCTGGCACGCCGTATTCTTCAATGACAGCCACAGCGTTGACGATTCTATCAGCACCAACTTCCCGTGGGTTATCCACCTGTAAATTCAGCCCCGTTTTAATACCCGGCCCAACAACAAGCGGCGTAATTTCAAAATATTTAAAGCACATCGCTTCCAGAGAATGCATAATCGGTGGTACGACAGAAGAAATAATGATTCCATCGATAACCTTTGCAGAAATACCACCATACTGAAAAAAAATCTAGAACCATCATGCCGAGTTCATCTGATGTACGGTGACGATCCGTAGTCATTCGCCAATGCTTGCGTAGTTCCTTGCCTTCGTATACACCGATTGTGATGTTCGTATTCCCAACATCGATGACTAAAATCATACCTGTCACCATCCTTTTTCGTGATTTTTCTAGAGTATCATAACACGGATTCTGTGAAAAGCCGAGTAATTTGTCTTATTTTGACCAATGACAACGAAAAGCTGAAACGGCCCGCTCGCTCCGAAAAAAACTGGAGTGGCCGCAGTAAAAAGCCGCTCTTGCTTTTTATGGAGGGCGTGAAGTTTTCGAGGAGGTGGCCGTTGAAGCTAGATCCGGAGGCGCGAAGCATGACGCAGTGCGAGGAACGAATGCTCCCTATGTTCGCACTCATATTGAGGCTCTAAGGAAATACAGAACATTTCCTAAGACCCACAACAAAGCTGAAAACGGCCCGTTCAGCTCCGAAAAAAAAAAACTGGAGTGGCCGCAATAAAAAAGCCGCTCTTGCTTTTTATGGAGGGCGTGAAGTTTTCGAGGAGGTGGCCGTTGAAGCTGGATCCGGAGGCGCGAAGCATGACGCAGTGCGAGGAACGAATGCTCCCTATGTTCGCACTCATATTGAGGCTCTAAGGAAATACAGAACATTTCCTAAGACCCACAACAAAGCTGAAAACGGCCCGCTCA
>NZ_AODE01000014.1 GCF_000525855.1 Listeria cornellensis FSL F6-0969 | reverse complement strand
GCCACAGAAGTTCCGGCTTGTAATGAAGTACAATGTGGCTGGGCTGCGAGTCATAGCTTAGAGGGCGCGAAGGAATTAGCTAAAAAATCTTGGATAAGAAACAAGAATGGCCACATGTTTTTGGAGAATAGTATGTAAAAGCATTTACACGCAACTTGGAATGTGTTAAATTGTATATATATACATGACAATGAAGATCACTATGAGAGTGGTCTTCTTTTATTATCATTGTGAAAGCGGAAACACCTACATATATAAAGCAGTTTATGGAAAGGCGGATAAGGATGACGAAAATTTCTTTTATGCATCAAAATGAAATGGACTTAAAATTACGAAAGTTTAGCGATGCGATAGATAGTTTACAAGGACTTCCAAAAAAGGAATCGATACAAACAGCGGTTGAGAAAAAAGCTGATAAATATATTGTGATAGAACCGTTTGAAGCCGCCTGTGAGAAGAGATTAAAGCAAATGGATGCGATTGATAACAGATTTCGGAAATACTTAAAAGGGCGCGTACATGTAGAAAAAGAGTTATGGATTATTGCGTCGATTAAGAATTTAATTGACTATGGTTATTTGAAAATAGAGGAGTAGCGATGTTGGAAAGGAACAGTTTGATATGGAATTAGAACGTATTTGTCGATTATTAAAGCAACGTGGAGAGCCGATTATTGCGAAGAAAAATAGTATTGAGACCTTTCACGAAGAAGGAGAGGACTACTATCGATTAGAACGGGAACGATTAGCGGGTGGTGAACAATGGCATTATTTTTATGTGCGGAGTAAGAAAGAAAAGGTCGCAGAGAAGGAGCATCTAGCAAGTTATACGGATGAACGTGAGGGAGCCCGAATCTTTTATTTATGGACGATGCGCAGCCATTACCGTGAAAAATATATTTGGAAAATTCATGAATATTTACGTGATACGGATTATGATATCAGCCCAGATGTAGCAACTATGGAGCGAGCGTTGGCGGTTTTGTCAAAATTACATATACCGAGGCATCTATATAGTTTGGAAAATGAACAAAAACCGGATTCGATTAATCTTGAAACGGATTGGGATTCTGGACGAAGTTTTTATATCGATTTAAAGGGAGAAAGGCATCGGGAAACATTGGTTCGATCTAAAAGTATTGCGGTGAGTCTGGCGTTTGATAGGGTTTTGATGCTCTATTTATTTTATCAAGAACAGGATGCGTTGTTTCAGTCTAACGAAATTCAAACGCTATTTAATGAGCAAGAGCGCTTGGTTTTTCTATAAAAAATCCATCGAACCTCTTTGTTAGCGGGGTTCGATGGATTTTTTAATGCGCCATTTTATTTGTCAGTAGGCCGACATACGCGGATACACCTTTTTTCGTCAAATGAACGCCATCCCGACCGAAATATTCTGGATGATCGACGGCTAAACTGTACCAATCGACGCGTGTAACATTATCATATTCTGCATCAATTTTATCGATGGATTTATTTACTTCCGATTCCCATGGACGAGGGACGCGCGTATTCACAAGGTAAATGCTGGCTTGATCAAACATTTGGACGAGTTGCTCCATTTTTTTGAGGGCGAAAGGACCGTTTGTGCCGAGCTCGAGAATCACGGCGCTACCTTTGCTGTTATATTTATTATATTGTGTGGCGGTATTGATAGCATCGGCCATTTGGCGACCAACCAATCCGTCAATTGCGATATTTGGAACGGATTTCTCGAGGACTGGCTGAATGTCAATCATGAGTGAATCGCCAATTGCTAATGTCTGTGTGTAGCTGATTTTGTCAGGGGTGACTGGTGTTTTCGCTGCGTTCTTTTTAGGCGGTGGTGATGGTTTTGCTGGTGTATCTGGTTTAGGCACTTCTTTTTGCGGTGTTTTAGCGTCTGCAACGGTTTTTACGTGTGTTTTTTTGTGTGCCTTCTGCGTTTGTTTTTACTGGAATTAGATTACTCATGCCAAGTGCGAAGAATCCAAAAATGAGAACGAGGCTACTGATAAAAGCCCATTTCCCAACTGGATAGCCGCGCCAATGTAGTAACCCTTTGAAATGGAACGACTTGATGTAGGCGATAAAGCCTTTTTTTTCGAATTGGGGTCTCTACGAATCGGTAGGAAAGTTCCGCGATAAGAAGTGTTGCCGCAACTTGGAGGGTTGCTCGTATCAGATCTGGCGTCCCGACTTCGGTGATTGGTGTTGTTAGCGTGATAATTGGATAGTGCCACAAATAAATACCGTAAGAACGCACACCAATCCAACGCAGTGGTTTAAAACTAAATAATTTGCTCAGGTAGGAGGCTGGATGTGCGATAGTGGCAATCATAACAATCGCATTAATAGCAATTAAAAACATGCCGCCACGGTATAAAAAGGAATCGTACTCGTTTACGGTCACGATGCAAATCACGAAGATGGCAACGCTGATTGTGCCTGCTAGATTTACGGTAAATTTTGCGGGCTTTGGAATATGAGGCGATAAGCGTGTGAATGGCCATACGAAAGCCAATGCTCCGCCGAGTAACAAACCAAATGCGCGCGTGTCGGTTCCGTAATAAACGCGGCTTGGATCGCCGTCGGGTGAATACAGAATTGCCATTAAAATAGCGGAAAGCATTGCTGCAATAACGATAATGCGCAAAATGATGGCCGGTTTTTTGATGAACTTCAAGGCGCCATATAAGAATAGCGGCCAAATAATGTAGAACTGTTCTTCGATAGCTAAGGACCATAAATTTTTGATAGGAGATGCGATCCCAAAAGAGTCGAAGTAGGACACGTTATGGAAAATGAACCACCAATTGCTCATGTAAAGAAAGGAAGCAGTAGCATCCCCTCGTAATGTCGCCAGAAGTGGTCGGTTGAAAATAACGGCAAACACGACAACGACAACGATCATTAAGTACACGGCAGGGATAAGTCGCCTGAAACGCCCAATCCAAAATTTCTTCAAATCAATCCGTTCATTCTTTTCCCACTCGGATAGTAAAATGTTTGTAATTAAATAGCCTGATAAAACAAAAAAGATGTCAACTCCCAAGAAACCACCGGAAGCCCATCCAAAACTGAGGTGATAGGCGATGACAGCTATAACTGCCAGTGCTCGAAGCCCATCAATGCTAGGTACATATTTTCTTTTATATCGAGCGGATCTCTCCATGTAATCTCTCCTAACTGCAAATCATAAGGAAAGAAAGTTTCCCAATTTTAATTGCTAATATAAGTAGTAGGAACAAAAGTTTGCTATTAAATCTATTTTGCTGACCTCAATTATTCTCTACTGACCTATCATAACACATGTTCCTAGCGCTGTAATTCGATAGATAGCGAAAAAACGGGAATTTATTAAATTTGAGACAATTGTCTTATTTATGTATAATAAAAAGAACAATATGGCACATAAGTGAGGTGAGGAATTTGACGGAAATATTTGCCCATCGTGGGAGTAAGGGATCGCAACCTGAGAATACGATGCCGGCTTTTTTTGGCGGCGGTGAAAGCTGGGGCGGATGGGATTGAATTAGATGTTCAATTGACAAAAGATGGTATCCCTGTTGTGATTCATGATGAAACAGTAAATCGGACGACAAATGGCTCTGGGTTAGTGAAAGATTTTACGTTGAGAGAGCTTCAAAAGCTGGATGCGCATCAAGGGTATAAGAAGCATTTTCGGGCATTATTCAAGAAAACAAAGATTCCAACACTGGAGGAAGTGCTCGTTGTATTAGGGCGATATCCGTTGATTTTAAATATTGAATTGAAAACGGACACACATGAATATCCTGGAATAGAGGAGAAAGTACTGGGGCTTTGTAAAAAAAGGGCGGGACGGCTTACATTCTTATTTTGTTCCTTTAATCTAGACACATTGGCACGACTCAGGGCGTTAGATGATACGATTAAGCTTTCTGCGATTACGAAGTTGGACGTGGGAGAAGCGATGGCGCAGTTCGCAAGTTTACAATTGGATAGTATTAACCCGCCGTATACGATTCGGAATCAAGAAGCGCTTGGGAATGTCGCAACGCGCTGTTGGACGGCCAACAAAATAAATCAGATGGAGACGCTTTTTGATGAGAATGTTCGCGGGTTTATGACGGATTTTCCAGAAAAGGCTGTAGAGATACGAAGCAAGCGAAACAAATAGCTTTACTTTTAGGGAACGGCTGTACTATAATTGGAGACAAGTTAATATTAATTATTGTCTGAGATACGGAGAGACTACAAATGGCGAGCGCAATCGCTTGTTTTGTAGTCTCTCTTTTTTTGTGTAGCGGTTTCAAAGCCGGCGAAAAGTGGAAAACAGATGATGATGGATAGACTTCAAACAGGTCCTAGAGGGGGAAAAATGATGGTACAATTATTTTCAGCATTTGACAGAGAGACGATTCAGGCGAAGATGGCAGAGGAAGAATTTGACTTAGTTATTGTAGGCGGCGGGATTACAGGTGCAGGGATTGCGCTTGATGCTGTTTCACGCGGTATGAGCGTGGCTTTAATTGAAATGCAAGATTTTGCAGCAGGAACTTCTAGCCGTTCGACAAAACTTGTTCATGGTGGCTTGCGTTATTTACAACAATTTGAAATTAAAGAGGTAGCCGATTTAGGCAAGGAACGTGCGATTGTGTACGAAAATGGACCACACGTGACGACGCCTGAATGGATGATGTTACCGTTTCATAAAGGTGGAAACATGGGGAAACTGAGCGCCTCTTTTGGCATTCGCTTGTATGATTACTTGGCAGGTGTAAAAAAGGATGAGCGACGCAAAATTTTATCAGCAAAAGAAACGCTGGCTAAAAACCCATTTGTGAAGAAGGAAGGGCTGAAGGGTTCAGGTTATTACGTGGAATACCGTACAGATGATGCGCGTTTAACGATTGAAGTCATGAAAAAAGCCGTTGAGCTCGGCGCGAAAGTCATCAACTATACGAAAGCGGAGAATTTCCTCTATGATGCGAAAAAACAAGTTGTTGGTGTCGTGGCGCGTGACCGTATCACCGGAAAAGTGTTCGATATTAAAGGGCATCGCGTGATTAATGCGGCTGGGCCTTGGGTCGATAAAGTGCGTAAAATGGATTATGCAGTCAATAATAAACACCTACGTCTGACGAAAGGTATCCACCTTGTTATTGATAAAACGAAATTCCCGATGGAACAGGCTGTTTATTTTGATACTCCGGATGGTCGCATGGTCTTCGCTATTCCTCGTGAAAAAAAGGTCTATGTTGGAACGACGGATACAGTTTATGAAGAGATGGTTATTAATCCAAAAGCGAATGAAGAGGATCATAAGTATGTAATTAAAGCGATTAACTATATGTTTCCGGATGTTCATATTAGTGAAAATGATATTGAATCGAGCTGGGCTGGCGTTCGTCCGCTTATATATGAAGAAGGCAAGGATCCATCTGAAATCTCGCGTAAAGATGAGGTTTGGTTTTCTGAAAGTGGTCTGATTACAATGGCTGGTGGGAAATTGACTGGTTACCGCAAAATGGCTGAGAAGTTGCTAGATGAAGTTTCCAAAGCACTCGCAAAAGAAACAGGCAAGAAATTCAAAACGGTACAAACGCATCATTTACCAATTTCAGGTGGAGATGTTGGTGGTTCAAAAAAATATCGACGCATTCATCGAGAAGAAAGCAAAAGAAGGGAATAATCGCTTTGGTTGGTCGCTTGCAGAGGGTCGTGAATTAGCGAAGCGTTATGGTTCTAATATAGATCATGTATTCACCTATGCGCAGGAGCATAAAGAAAACGGTACATCATCACTGCCAAACAGCCTGTACGCACAACTTCACTATGCGATTTATCAAGAAGCCGTGATTCATCCTGTTGATTTCTTATTGCGCCGTACCGGATACTTGTTGTTTGATATGCCGTATTTGTTAGAATGGAAGGAAGAAGTCATAGAAGATATGAATAATTTATTCCAATGGGATGCGCAAACGAAAGAACAACTAATTGCCGAATTACAAACACAGATTGACGACGCGCGTGAACCAGCAGACTGGCATTGATTCCAATTTTACGTGTTGACAAAGCCTCTCGAACTAATCTTTGAGAGGCTTTTTGTTATACCTGACTCTATGGTAGGTATTTTTATATGAAAACGGATTAAAAAGTAGTAGAATAGAAATGTAATTTATTATACTGAGGCTTATTAAGAAGTTTAGAATTTAAAAGGAGATGTTTTATATGTCGTCGGTTATGCGTTTTTTAAGTGATCATACGGAAGAAGCAGTGGACTATTGGATTAGTACTTATTACGTGACTTCAGAGGAATATCAAGCACGAAAGTATACCCCTGGTTATATAGATGCGCACCGTAAAGAAACGATTACCCTCCTTAAGTTGGCTCTGCTGAATGAAGAGAGTATCCCCACCAATGCGAAAAGTATGGGGGAAGATAGATATGATATGCAGACAAGTTTTAAAGATGCGCTTACAAGTCATATGAGTTTTTATAGAGCGATGAACGAATTTCTAATTATCCATTATACGAAGCGCACGTTTTTCTGTGTGGAAGAAGAATTTTTGGATGCTTTATTAAAACTTCGAAAATATGAGGCTGCTTCTATGGAACAACTTATTGCTGGCTATACGATGCAAGAAGGACTAGAGGCACCGACCGCGTAATGGTGGGTGTTTTTTTTCATGCTGTATATCGCATTTTGGTAGTGACCGCCGTACTGTTTAGATGGTACAATAGAAATATGGAAGGGGAGGTTTTTTTGAGTAAAATTCCCGTTATTGTAATTGTTGGCCCGACTGCGGTTGGGAAGACAGCGCTGAGTATTGAGATGGCGCAGGTTTTTAATGGAGAAATTATTAGTGGAGACTCCATGCAAGTCTATCGTGGGCTGGATATTGGTACTGCCAAAGTGATCGATGATGAGATGGCTGGAATTCCCCATTATTTGATTGATATTCGTGAACCGAGTGAGCCTTATGATGTGTCGGAATTTAAACAGGAGACGCATCGACTCATTCGCCAAATTTGGCAAGCTGGGAAAGTGCCGTTTCTCGTTGGTGGAACAGGGCTTTATGTGCAGTCTGTTCTCTATGATTACACTTTTTCAGAAGTGGAGAGTGATATGGCTTATCGTGATTCTCTAGCTGAGATGCCGAGTGCTGTGCTTTTAGAGATGCTGCGCGAGGTGGATCCGCAGAGTGCTGAAAAGTTACACGAGAACAATCCACGGCGTATTATTCGGGCGTTAGAAGTGTATCATTTGTCTGGTAAGAAATTCTCCGAGTTGCAGAATCAGGAACAGCAATCAAGTGAGTTCGAGCCCTTGTTAATTGGACTGGATCGTGATCGTGCGGAGCTTTATGAGCGAATTAACCTGCGTGTTGATATCATGATGAATCAAGGGTTATTGGAAGAAGCGCGAAAGCTTTATGACACTGGTTTTCGTGACGTTCCAGCAGCGCGAGGTATTGGCTATAAAGAATTGTTTACATATTTCGATGGGGTGATGTCGCTAGATGAGTCTGTGGAACTGCTGAAGCGTAATTCGAGGCGCTTTGCTAAACGGCAACTGACGTGGTTTCGCAATCGTTTGGATGTCACGTGGTTTGACACGAAGGAAGCTGGTGTCAAGGATGCTGTAGCAATTGAGATAAGGCAGTTTTTAGTTACAAATCAGGTGTTTTAATCCCTGATAAAAAGGGTATTTGAAACTAGCATAGAGAAATAGTCTTCTTTTTTTTAGAAGTGTCATTTGTAGTTTTTGTGCATTTCGTATAGAATGAAGATAACTGAAAAAGATAGAGAATAGGAGCGATTCATTATGAAACAAGGTGGGCAAGGGTTACAGGATCATTATTTAAATCAACTGCGGAAAGAGAAAATTTTGGCAACGGTATTCTTAACAAATGGATTCCAGTTGCGCGGCCGGGTTATTAGCTTTGATAATTTCACGGTTTTGCTAGATGTAGATGGCAAACAACAACTTGTATTTAAACATGCAATTTCAACTTTCTCTCCACAAAAAAAATGTAGCTTTGAAATCGGATGATGAATAGGCTAATTGAATTTTAAAAACGAACGTAAGCCGAATGTTTTGTGCCAGTTTTGATTGGTGCGAGCATTCGGTTTTTATATGGGTTTCCATCTTTCTTTGTGTCGTTTTTTTATGCTACGATGAAGGGAGGAAATGATAGGAGTGCGGATAATGGTGGAAAGAGCGATATTAGTCGGCTGTGAATTGCCGAAACAGACGGAGGAACACTTTTACTATTCGATGTTGGAATTGGGTAGTTTGGCGAAAACGGCGCAAGCGGAGGTCGTTGGAGAAGTGACGCAAAAGCGGGAGCGGATACATCCGGCTACATTTGTTGGTTCTGGGAAAATAGAAGAAATTGCAGCATTTGTCGCGGAGATGGAAGTCGATGTGGTGCTTTTTAATAGTGAACTTAGTGCGACGCAGGTGCGGAATATTTCCAATATTGTCGATGCGCGCATTCTTGATCGGACGCAGTTGATTTTGGATATTTTTGCAATGCGTGCGAAGACTCGAGAAGGGAAATTACAAGTTGCACTGGCGCAATATCAATATTTGTTGCCTAGATTGAGTGGGCAAGGGGTTTCTTTGTCGCGTCTTGGTGGTGGAATTGGGACACGCGGACCAGGGGAAACGAAACTGGAGATGGATCGACGCCATATTCGGCAAAAAATGGTCGATATTAAGAAACAACTGGATATAGTGGTGAAGCATCGCGAGCGGATGACGGCTAGGCGCAATGACCAGGCTATTTTTAGGTTCGGTTTGATTGGTTATACGAATGCTGGGAAGTCGACGCTTTTTAATCGATTGAGTGATGCTAAGACATTGGAAGAGGATCAGTTGTTTGCCACGCTTGATCCGACGACGCGGAAATTGGCTTTTTCGCAGGGATATACAGCTCTTTTGACAGATACGGTTGGTTTTATTCAAGATTTGCCGACGACGGTTGTTGCGGCTTTTCGTTCTACGCTTGAAGAGACGGCGAATGTGGATGTTCTTTTGCATGTGGTTGATTGCTCGAATCCGGATTATATCCAGCATGAAAAAACAGTTTTGACGTTGCTTGAGGAGTTGGAAATGCAACATATTCCGATTTTGACGGTTTACAACAAGAAAGATCAGCAATTACCTTATTTTATCCCAACACAGCCAAATTATGTTGAAGTGAGTGCGTTAGAAGAATCTTCGCAGTACTTTTTGATGGAAAAGATGTTGTGGGAAATCAAGCAACTGTGGCAACCTTACGTGGCATGTGTTCCTGCAAGTGACGGGCGAATGTTACATAGATATAAGCAGGAAACAGTTATTATTGAAGAGACGTTTGATGAGGAGACGGAAAGTTATCAATTAAAAGGCTATCAAGCGCGAAAGGATAAGTAGAAATGACATCATTTTTTAAACAAATACCAGATGAATTGCGTCAGTTAGCGCATGTTGTGGAGGATGAGTTGCGACCTTTGCAACGCGAGACGGAGGTCATTGCGGAAGAAAATCAATGGAAGGTTATGCAGGCTTTTCAGAAAAATCGAGTGAGTGATTTCCATTTCACGCCGTCAACGGGCTATGGTTACGATGATGACGGCCGTGATACGCTAGAGCGAGTGTATGCGGATGTTTTTAAGGCGGAAGCCGCACTGGTTCGTCCACAGATCATTTCAGGGACACACGCTATCTCAACGGCTTTATTTGGCGTATTACGTCCCGGTGATGATTTGTTATATATTACAGGCGCGCCATATGACACGTTAGAGGAGATTATCGGCATTCGAGGTTCTGGCAAAGGCTCGTTAAAGGAGTATCAGATTGGATATGACATGGTTCCGTTAAAAGAAGATGGTTCTGTTGATTTAGAGCTAGTTCGGGCGAAAATAAAGCCGACGACCAAAATGATTGGGATTCAGCGTTCGCGAGGTTATGCGGATCGACCATCTTTTTCGATTGCAAAAATAAAAGAGATGATTGCGTTTGTTCGTGAGTTGAAAGAGGATATCGTTGTTTTTGTAGATAATTGTTACGGCGAGTTTGTCGAAGTTTTAGAGCCGATTGAAGTGGGTGCTGATTTAATTGCAGGGTCTTTGATTAAAAATCCAGGTGGCGGATTGGCTAAGACTGGCGGTTACATTGCTGGCAAGGCGGACTTGGTTGAATTGTGCGCGTATCGTCTAACAACACCTGGGATTGGCGCAGAGGCGGGAGCATCTCTATACAGTCTGCTTGAGATGTATCAAGCTTTTTCTTGGCGCCGCACGTTGTTTCGCAAGCTGTGAAAGGGGCACGTTTTACAGCGGGAATTTTGGGCGAGTTTCAGGTGGAGACAGATCCGACTTGGGATGCACCACGGACCGATTTGATTCAGAGTGTTTCTTTTCATGATCGCGAAAAAATGATTGCTTTTGCTCAAGCGGTTCAAGCAGCATCACCAATAAACGCGCATGTTGTTCCGGAAGGGGCTTACATGCCGGGGTATGAAAATGACGTTATCATGGCAGCGGGGACTTTTATTCAAGGAGCAAGTCTGGAATTAACGGCGGATGGTCCGATTAGGGAGCCTTATCAGCTGTACGTACAGGGTGGCCTCACATACGAACATGTAAAATTGGCAGTTTTGGCGGCAACGAATCGACTGATAGAGCAGAATTTTTTTGTTAGTATCACAAATAACATCGAGATGTAAATAAAATTCAAAAAACAGCAAAAAATATTTTTGCTGTTTTTTTATGTTTCAGTGTAACCGTTGATGCGTAAGGTTTTGTTTATATGTGAGATTATCTAACATAAATTTGACAAATGATATCACATACATTATAATGCAACTAACATATGAAAAATATAGTGTTTTGAAAGGGGTAAATTGTCGTGAGTGAAAAAGAAATTAGAAGATCGATGCCTCTTTTCCCGATAGGTCCTGTCATGAAATTAACAGACCTTACTGCGCGACAAATTCGTTATTATGAGGACCAAGGATTAATACACCCAGCAAGAAATCAAGGGAATCATCGACTGTACTCGCTACAAGACATCGATGTACTGCTTGAGATTAAAGATTATTTGAATGATGGTCTGAATATTGCGGGAATTAAAAAAATGTATAAAATGCAGCAGGATGAGCAGAAAACACCGCTTACTGATGAGGATGTACGCAAGATTTTGCGAAAAGAAATGCAACAAGCTGGCCGATTCGTGAAACAAGATGCCTCTGGGAAACAACAATTACCAAGATTTTGACACAAGGTATTTACTTTTAAAAAGTTTATATAATATCAATTATTGGGAGGATTTAATTATGACATCGTATACTAAAGAAGACATTTTTCGCTTCGCAGACGAACAAAATGTGAAATTCATCCGCTTGCAATTCACGGATATCCTAGGAATCATTAAGAACGTGGAAATTCCGGTAAGTCAATTAGGCAAAGCATTGGATAACAAAATGATGTTTGATGGCTCCTCTATTGAAGGTTTTGTACGTATTGAAGAATCTGACATGTACTTATTCCCAGACCTTGCTACATGGGTTGTATTCCCTTGGACAGCAGAAAAAGGGAAGGTGGCACGGTTGATTTGTGATATTTATAATCCAGACGGAACAATTTTTGCGGGGGATCCTCGTGCTAACTTAAAACGTGTATTAGCCGAAATGCATGACTTAGGATTTACAGATTTTAACTTAGGACCAGAACCCGAATTTTTCCTTTTCAAATTGGATGAGAAGGGCAAACCAACGCTAGAATTGAATGATAATGCAGGTTATTTTGATTTAGCACCAACAGATTTAGGTGAAAATTGTCGTCGTGATATTGTATTAGAATTAGAAGAGATGGGCTTCGAAATTGAAGCGAGTCACCATGAAGTGGCTCCAGGTCAACACGAAATTGATTTCAAGTATGAAGATGCAGTCACAGCGTGTGATAGTATCCAGACATTCAAATTAGTCGTAAAAACAATTGCTCGTAAACATGGTTTGCACGCGACATTCATGCCAAAACCATTGTTCGGTGTGAATGGATCAGGAATGCATTTCAATATGTCCTTGTTCAATAAAGATGGAAATGCATTCTTTGATAAAGACGGCGAAGAACAATTAAGCCAAACAGCGTATCATTTCTTAGCGGGTATGCTAAAACATGCGAAAGGCTATACTGCGGTCACTAATCCGACTGTCAATTCCTATAAACGACTAGTTCCAGGATATGAGGCGCCATGTTATATCGCTTGGTCTGGCAAAAACCGTAGCCCTCTTGTTCGTGTGCCAAGTTCTCGCGGACTAAGTACACGTTTGGAGCTTCGCAGTGTCGATCCAGCGGCAAACCCATACCTAGCAATGGCTGTCCTACTTCGTGCAGGTTTAGATGGTATTAAAAATGAGCTTACGCCACCAAAACCTGTGGATCGCAATATTTATGGCATGAATGAAGAAGAGCGTCACGCGCACGGCATTTATGATCTTCCAGAAAGTCTAGCACTAGCTTTAAAAGAGCTGGCCAAAGATGACATCATTGTTGATGGTTTGGGTGAACACATTCTAGAACATTTTGTGGAAGCTAAGACCATTGAATGTGATATGTTTAGAACCGCAGTTCACCAATGGGAACGCGATCAATACATGGAAATATATTAATAGCTAAAACCAAAAAAGCTTGCCACACCATTATTGGTGTGGCAAGCTTTTTTGGTTTAGCGAATATCGCGGTACAAGCCGATAACTTTACCTAAAATAGTAACATTTCTTAAAAGGATTGGCTTTAAAGAATCATTCTCTGGTTGTAAGCGGAAATGGCTGGATTCTCTGAAAAACCTTTTGCAAGTAGCTTCATTGTCATCCGTCATTGCGACAACTATTTCGCCGTTATTAGCGGAATTTTGTTGCCTTACAATCACTTTGTCGCCGTTAAGAATACCTGCGTTAATCATGCTTTCGCCATCAATTTCCAACATAAATATCTCTGTTTCACCATTCGCCATATATTCAGGTAAAGGGAAGTATTCATCGATATTTTCAACAGCGGTAATAGGTATACCTGCCGTTACTTTACCGATAATAGGAATATTAATAACATTTGGAGTTGCGATATCATCTTCCAAAGATAGGATTTCAATAGCCCTAGGTTTTGTCGGGTCTCGGCGAATGAGGCCTTTTCCTTCGAGTCGTGCTAAGTGGCCGTGAACCGTTGAGCTAGAGGCTAAACCAACTGCTTCACCGATTTCACGCACGGAGGGTGGATAACCCTTATCTTTTACTTCAGATTTGATAAAGTCATAGATATCTTGTTGCCGTTTTGATAATTTCATTTGTTTCACCCCGCTCACTCTTTCATTACTTCTTTATTAATCCCAGTATATCAAAGATTTTTTAGATATGCAAACAATTGTTCGTTTTTTTTTGTTGACATTATAGAACGAGTGTTCTATAATGAATAAAAAGCGAACGTATATTCTTTTGGAGGGATAAAGATGACTTTAAAATCTATTTGGGATCGGTATTATATTGCAATTATATTTATTATTACGTGTTTTGTTTTGGGCCTCGTGTTAATGATGGTTACAGTGAATCAGGCGGGTTCTGATTATGACGAGGTTAGTGTTGCTAGTGGAGATTCTATTTGGAGCTTAGCAGATGAATATGCTGGTAATTATAAAATGAGCAAGCAAGAATTTGTAGCATGGGTCGAGAAAGAGAATCTTATAATCAATGGCAAATTAACAGCTGGTGAGACAATTACGATCCCAGTTAAGAAAGGTAGTACAGATATAGATAGTTCTATTCAATTAGCAAATGAGTAAATAGGACACAATGCTTTAAAAACCTCTTATTTTCATGTAGAATAGGCATTGATAATGAACGAAAAGAGGTTTTTCGATGTTTAAAGATTTTAAAGCATTTATTTCGAAAGGAAATGCACTTGGTATGGCGATTGGTATTGTCATTGGTGCCGCATTTACGAGTATTGTGAACTCGCTTGTGAATGATATTATTATGCCCCCATTAGGGCTACTAATAGGCAATGTTGACTTTACAAATCTATTTATCAGTTTAAATGGGACACATTACGATACGCTAAAAGCTGCTCAAGCGGCTGGCGCGCCAACAATGAACTATGGTTTGTTTATTAATAATGTCATTAGTTTTCTCATTATTGCTTTTTCGGTGTTCCTAATTATTAAAGTGGTAACAAAGTATATACTACTAGAGCCGAAAAAGCCCGTTACTAAAGAATGTCCTTACTGTTTTTCGGCTATTCCAGAGAAGGCGAGTAAATGCCCACAATGTACATCGGATTTGAATCAAAATGAGGAATCAGGATTATCGGTATAATAGCATATGAGGAGGGAAATGATGTTAGAAAAAGCAAAAATAGATCGAATTAACGAATTGTCGCATAAGAAAAAGGCGGGCACGATGACTGTTGATGAGAAGTTAGAGCAAGAGGCACTTCGCCAAGAGTATATCAAATCCTTTCGAAATCAGGTTCGGGATACGATTGAGCACACGACGTTCATCGATCCAAATGGTGACGATGTAACACCTGAAAAGATTAAACGAAAACGTGATGAGCGAAATAAGCTGTGAAAAAACTGGGGGGATGGATGTATCTCTCCAGTTTTTTATACTTAATCGAACATTATCGATCATTTTAATGCATTTAGAAACAATTAGATATTTTTTAGTTGTGAAAAAGCCTAGAAAGGATTATTATAGAGAGTAGTGACTAAAACAAGAGAGGATGTTTCATTTGTTTGATAAAACGGATCAATTAGCAATTAATACTATTCGAACATTATCGATCGACGCAATTCAAAAAGCCAATTCTGGTCACCCAGGATTACCAATGGGGGCAGCTCCAATGGCGTACGCATTATGGTCTAAAGTACTGAAAGCAAACCCAGCTAATTCACACTGGTTTAACCGGGACCGCTTCGTTCTTTCTGCAGGACATGGTTCTATGTTGCTTTATAGTTTGCTACACCTTAGTGGTTATAAATTAGGATTAGAAGATTTAAAGCAGTTCCGCCAATGGGATAGCAAAACACCTGGTCATCCTGAGGTTCATCATACAGATGGTGTAGATGCGACTACTGGTCCACTTGGACAAGGTATTGCGATGGCTGTCGGTATGGCAATGGCAGAAAGACATTTAGAAGCAATGTATAATAAAGATGGATTCCCAGTTGTGGATCACTATACATATGCATTATGTGGTGATGGCGATTTGATGGAAGGTGTTGCATCAGAAGCAGCTTCCCTTGCTGGACATCAACAACTTGGTCGTTTGGTACTCTTATATGATTCTAACGATATTTCACTAGACGGTGATTTGGATAAATCATTTTCTGAGAGCGTGAAGCAACGTTTTGAATCTTACGGTTGGGAACACTTGCTCGTTAAAGATGGCAATGATACAACGGAAATTTTAGCAGCTATCGAAAAAGCAAAACAAAATACATCACAACCAACGATGATTGAAGTGAAAACAGTTATTGGCTTTGGTGCTCCAAACGAAGGTACGAGCAAGGTTCATGGTGCTCCACTTGGTGCGGATGGCATTAAAGCTGCCAAAGCAGTATATGGTTGGGATTACGAGGAAGATTTCTATGTTCCAAGTGAAGTGTACGATCGTTTTAAAGAGACGCTTGCAAAACGTGGCGCTGAGGAAGAACAGGCATGGAACACGATGTTTGCTTCTTATAAAGAGAAATTTCCTGAACTTGCGGCTCAATTAGAGCTTAGCTTGAAGGAGGAACTTCCAGAAGGCTGGGATAAGGATTTACCTGTATATGGTGAGGATAAGTCGCTTGCTAGCCGTGCGTCGAGTGGTGAGGTAATCAATTCCTTAGCTGCGAAGTTACCACAACTATTTGGTGGGTCTGCTGATTTAGCTGGTTCCAACAATACTAATATTGCAACGGATGGTGAGTTCACGAAAGCTACACCTGCTGATCGTAATATTTGGTTTGGGGTACGTGAGTTCGCAATGGGTGCCGCACTGAATGGTATGGCGTTACATTCTGGGCTGAAAGTTTACGGTGGAACATTCTTTGTATTCTCTGACTATCTGCGTGCGGCGATTCGCTTATCTGCGATTCAACACTTGCCAGTTAATTATGTGTTGACGCATGACAGTATTGCGGTAGGGGAAGATGGTCCAACGCATGAACCTGTAGAACAAATCGCTTCTCTTCGTGCGATGCCTGGTTTGACATTGCTTCGCCCAGCAGATGGGAATGAAGTTGTTGCAGCATGGAAAATCGCGATTCGCTCAACTAATCGTCCAACGGCTCTTGTGCTTACGCGTCAAAACTTACCAACATTGCCGAATTCTGCTAAATTGGCGGAAGAAGGCGTGGCTAAAGGAGCATATGTGTTGTCTCCAGCGAAGAAAGACGTGGCGGATGTACTTCTTTTAGCAACTGGATCGGAAGTTAATTTAGCTGTGCAAGCACAAACGGAACTTGCCAAAGATGGTATCGATGCATCTGTCGTTAGTATCCCGTCATTTGATTTGTTTGATCAGCAATCAGCGGAATATAAAGAGAGTGTTCTACCGAATGTGGTTCGTAAACGTGTATCTATCGAAATGGGCTCAACGCTTGGTTGGGAACGTTACGTTGGTCTAGATGGTAAGACAATTGGAATCGACAAGTTTGGCGCTTCGGCACCAGGCGATACGATTATTAAAAACTATGGTTTCACTGTGGAGAACGTTGTTAACACTGTGAAATCTTTATAAGTAATAGATTGGAGTGCAAGATGAGGCGAGCTTTTGCTCAATCATTTTGCACTTCTTTTTATGATAATATGTTGTGTATACGTTGTGTTGATGGTATAATGAGGCAGTTGTGATTTTTTAATGATAGCGAACTTTTATTGCTATAGAATATCGAAAAACTATTGTTTTGGCCTGATAAATCAAGTACAATAAAAGGGATATATTGTTTCGAGGAGGAGAAAGAGAATATGTTGTGGTATATACTTATCGGCATACTTTGCTTAATTGCTGGTTTGGCATTAGGATTTTTCATTGCAAGAAGATACATGATGACGTATCTGAAGAAAAACCCGCCAATCAATGAGCAAATGTTACAAATGATGATGGCCCAAATGGGAATGAAACCGTCACAAAAGAAAATTAACCAAATGATGAACGCCATGGGCAAACAGCAAGAAAAAGAAGGAAAAACGAAGAAGAAAAAATAAGATTAGAATCGGGAATGGATGCTATATTTTATAGTTTGATACAGTCGTTCTAAACAGCTTATTTTTTGGTATACTTGAAACACTTTTTAGAATTACGTTTGAGACGTGATTTTGAGAGGTGTTTTTTAGTTTTAACTAGTATTTGCAGAATATTTTGGGTTTTCCGAGCGTGTCGCAAGTAAAAGTGGTGCTAGAGTGGTAGAATAGGTTCATCAGGCTAGACGGTACTTTAAAAAACGAATTGGAGGCGTTGGGATGAATGGAAAGATAAAGGCTGAGATTAAGCGGAATGAGGAAATGATGGTTGCTTTTCGGAGGGATTTACATAGGAATCCGGAGTTGTCGTGGCAGGAGATCCGGACGACGAATCGGGTTGTAACGGAGCTTGAACGGATGGGAATTGCGTATCGGCGAATGGAGCCGACGGGGGTCGTGGCCGAACTGGTCGGAAACAGGGGCGGGAAAACGGTAGCGCTTCGTGCGGATATGGATGCGTTACCTGTGATGGAATTGACCGAGGCGCTGTCTTACCAATCGCGAAATGATGGGAAAATGCATGCGTGCGGACACGATGCACATACGGCGATGTTACTTTGTGCGGCAGAAGCGCTTGTTGCAGTTCAGGATGAGTTGGCTGGGACGGTGCGTTTTATTTTTCAGCCTGCGGAGGAGATTACGGAAGGTGCGGAGGCGATGATTCAGCAAGGTGCGATGCATGGCGTGGATAATGTGTTTGGGATTCATATTTGGTCGCAATTGCCGACGCATACTATTTCTTGTAACACTGGGCCTGTTTTTGCGTCTGCGGATGTGGTTGAGATTAGGTTTACGGGACGCGGTGGGCATGGTGCGATGCCGAACGCTTGTGTTGATGCGACCGTTGTTGCTTCGGCTTTTGTCATGGGAGCCCAGGCGATTGTATCACGGGAAATGGATCCGCTTGAGCCGGCTGTTTTTACGATAGGGCGTATGGAAGCTGGAACGCGATATAATGTGATTGCGGAAAATGCGATTTTGGAAGGGACGGTTCGGTCTTTTCATCCAGGGGTCCGTGAAAAAATGGAAATTGCGATTCGGCGGTATGCAGAGCAAGTGGCAGCTACTTATGGAGCAACGGTGGAAGTGGATTATCGCTACGGGACGCATGCGGTGATAAATGAGGTGCAGAGTTCGGAATTGGCTCAGCGTGTGGTTGCCAGTAGTTTTGGTGATGCGGTGCTTTATTCAGACCGACCAACGATGGCGGGTGAGGATTTTAGTTATTATTTGCAGGAGGCTCCAGGTTGTTTTGCGCTTGTTGGGTCTGGAAATTCAGAAAAGGATACGGAATGGGCGCATCATCATGGCCGATTTAATGTGGATGAGGATGCACTGGTTTATGGCGCGGAACTATACGCGCAGTACGCTTACACATATTTGACAGAGAATCCGGAATAAGGGTTCTTTGTCTGTTAAATAAAAAAATTATAAATATACTTGAATCTTTTGAAGAAATCGGTTACACTAGTTTTTGTAAACAAATTTGAGAAGGAGGTAAGGACAATGAAAAAGATAATAGGATTGGATAAACACACCATTATTGTAGGAGATAGCCTAAATTCGGCGTCCGTTATATCGAGGAAGAGGTACAGGCTTATTTGAGGGCTGGTATGTGTACTTTTATGGGCATCATTTCGATATATATTTCCAAACAGTAATGGGCAGAGCAAGACATGTCCGTTATTTTTTATGTCCGAAAAAAGGATTAAAATGGGTTTTAAGAGAAAAGAGGGTTGGGAATGAAGATTTATAAGGAGTTGGGATGGTTTTTTAAAGAGCAGCGAAAATCGTATATTATCGGGGTTTCATTGCTTTTTATGATAACTTTGCTCCAACTGGTGCCGCCGAAAATACTTGGTATGACGGTGGACGCGATTAGTAAGGATACGCTGACGAAAAATCATTTATACATGTGGATGGGAGTGCTACTTGGGGCTGCTGTTGTGGCGTATGTGGGTCGTTATTTTTGGCGGATGATGATTTTTGGATCGGATAATAAGTTGCAGCGCCAATTGCGATTACGATTATTTGAGCATTTATCGAAAATGTCGCCGTTCTTTTTTCAGCGCTATCGAACGGGGGATTTGATGGCGCATGCGACGAATGATATTTCGGCGATTCAACAAGTGGCTGGGTTCGGTGTTTTGACGTTGTGTGATTCCATTTTGACGGGAAGTACAGTTATTGCAACGATGGCGATTACGATTGATTGGCGCTTGACGTTGATTGCGCTGTTGCCGATGCCTTTTATGGTGTGGGGAAGTTCGGTGCTTGGTCGGAAATTGCATGATCGTTTTCATAGCGCCCAGGCGGAATTTTCGAAGTTGAATGATAAGACGCAGGAAAGTCTGTCGGGGATTAAGGTCACGAAAACATTCGGGCAGGAGCAGGAGGATATTGAGGATTTTAGAAGACAGACGGAGGAGGTTGTCGGTGTCAACGTGAAAGTTGCGAAATTGGATGCGATGTTTGATCCGATGATTTCGATTATTGTGAGTGTTTCGTTTGTACTTTCGCTTGCTTTTGGGGCGAAATTTGTGATGGAAGGGACCCTTACGATTGGTCAGGTGATTGCATTTACGAACTATTTATTCTTGTTGATTTGGCCGATGTTGGCGTTTGGGTTCTTATTTAATGTGATTCAGCGTGGGAATGCGTCGTATGATCGGTTGAATACGTTGCTAAATGAGCCGGAGGACGTGAAGGATGATTTTGGGGCAATCGATGAGTTACCGCGCGGGGATATTGATTTTGCGTTAGAGGCATTTACGTATCCTGATGAGAATGCGCCAGTTTTGCAAGATATTGTTTTTCAGTTGAAATCGGGTGGAACGCTTGGGATTGTGGGGCGAACGGGTTCTGGTAAGACGACGCTTTTGAAATTGTTGATGCGGGAATATGATGATTATCAGGGCTCGATTAAGTTTGATGGGGAGGCGATTCAACGCTATACGGTGCGGGGATTGCGACGTGCGATTGGTTATGTGCCGCAGGATCAGTTTTTGTTTTCAACGACGGTTCGGGAAAATATTCGTTTTGGAAATCCAAAATTATCGCAGGCGGATGTAGAGTATATTGCAGAGATGGTCTCGGTGCATGAGGATATCACGGAGTTCACGGACGGCTATGATACAGTCGTGGGCGAGCGTGGTGTGTCGCTTTCTGGTGGTCAGAAGCAGCGTTTAGCGATTGCGAGGGCGTTGATTATGAATCCAGAGTTACTTATTTTGGATGATGCGCTTTCGGCTGTGGATGCGAAAACGGAAGAGCTGATTTTGCAAAATCTCAAAGAAAATCGGGCGGATAAAACGACGATTATTAGTGCACATCGACTCAGTTCGGTGGAGCATGCGACGATTATTATCGTGATTGATAAGGGGAGAATTGTGGAGCGAGGAACGCATGCGGAGCTTGTGGCGCTCGACGGTTGGTATGCGGAAATGTTCCGGAATCAGCAATTAGAGGAGCTTATTGAGGGCGGGGGTGATACGAATGGAGCCGAATAATGAAGAAATGTTAACGATGAGTGGAAAAGAACATCGTGCGGTTTTGAAGCGCTTGTTTAGCTACACGAAGTATCATGTCCCAGCGCTTATTTTAACGATTTTTCTCGTCATGCTGGTTACACTGGCAGATGTATTTTTGCCGATTTTGATTAAAATATTTCTGGATGATTACTTGACACCGCTTCATTTTGTGGCTGGGCCGATTCTTTTGTTGGCATCGGGCTATATGGGGCTGGCGCTTGGCAGGTCTGTGATTTGGTATTTTCAACTCGTTTTATTTCAAAAAATTGCTTTACGGATTGTGCAGCGGATTCGGGTGGATATCTTTAGTAAACTTCAGAATATGGGGATGCGCTATTTTGATCAAACGCCTGCGGGGAGCTTGGTTTCGCGTGTCACGAATGATACGGAAGCGATTAAGGATATGTTTATTAATGTGCTCGGGACGGCGATTCAAAGTGTGTTTATGCTTATCGGAATTTATACGGCGATGTTTATTATGGATGCCAAATTGGCGGCGTATAGTTTGCTTGTTTTTCCGTTGACAATGCTGATTATTATTGTGTACCGGAAGTATAGTTCGCAATTTTATAGAGCTCGCCGAGAAAAATTGAGTCAATTAAATGCGAAGATTGCGGAGTCTATTTCAGGGATGTCGATTGTGCAACAGTTTAATCAGGAAAAGCGCTTAATCGGTGAGTTTGAAGAGATTAATAAAGATTATTACGATGTTGGTATGAAAAATATTAAATTTAACGCATTGCTTCTTGGTCCGGCGATTGATCTGATTTATTCGCTAGCGGTTGTGTTGATTCTTAGTTTCTTCGGGATTCAGTCGTTTTCAGGACCGGTCGCGATTGGGACAATTTACGCTTTTATCACGTATTTTGATCGGTTTTTAGAGGCGATTTACAACATTATGGAGCGGTTGGCGATGTATCAAGAGGCGATTACGGCGGCTTCGCGTGTGTTCCGAATTATGGATGGCACAGATTTGGCGCCAGAACAGGATGCGGAAGACGGTTTAGCCATTGGACAAGCGAAGATTGAGTTCAAAAATGTTACGTTTTCATATGATGGTAAAAAAGAATGTGTTGAAAGATATTAGTTTTACTGCTGAATCGGGGCAAACGGTTGCGCTTGTTGGACATACGGGAAGTGGGAAAAGCTCGATTATCAATTTAATGATGCGTTTCTATGAGTTTGAGCGCGGTGAGATTTTGATTGATGGGAAGTCGATTAAGCGATATCCGATGGAAGAATTGCGTGCGAAAACGGGGCTAGTTTTACAGGATAGCTTTATGTTTTATGGCACGATTAAGGATAACATTCGGTTGCATAATAAGTTGATTACCGATCGAGAAATTTTGGAAGCGGCGCAATTTGTTCAGGCAGATCGGTTTATTAATACGTTGGCTGATAAGTATGATCATAAGGTTATTGAGCGTGGCGCTGCGTTTTCGAGTGGTCAGCGTCAGTTGATTTCATTCGCTAGGACGGTCGTGACGAATCCGCAAATTCTTGTTTTAGATGAGGCGACGGCGAATATTGATACGGAAACGGAAAGTTTGATTCAGACGGGATTGCGAAATATGAGGCAGGGTAGGACAACGATTGCGATTGCGCACAGGCTTTCGACGATAAAAGATGCGGATTTGATTTTGGTGCTTCGTAAAGGAAGCATTATTGAACGGGGAACGCATGAGGAATTGCTGGAGCATGGCGGTGTGTATCATTCGATGTACCAGTTGCAAAATAGTGGCATGGAGTTAGAGGAGCTGGGTTAATCGGGCAGAAAGGTTGTTTTTCTTCTAAAAAAAGTTTATAATGAGGCAAGTAAATAGTGCCGATTAGGAGGAAGAAACGTGTCATTTATATTATCAATTATCATCACGCTTGTTTTTGGTGTCGGGGTTATCTTGATTCGAATGAAGGCGTCGAAAGAGCCGGCAACCGTGAAAAAAATTATTATTCCGCCGATTATGATGAGTACTGGAGCGCTTATGTTCGTGATTCCATATTTTCGAGTTTCGCCTGCAGGTATTTTAGAGGCTGTATTGATGGGGCTAGTTTTCTCGCTCATTTTAATTTGGACAACGCGGTTTGAGATTAAGCATAAGTACGTTTTTATTAAGCGGACGAAATCGTTTCCAGTTATTTTGTTGAGTTTGCTGTTAATTCGACTTGGTATTAAATATTGGATTAGTGGTTCGGTGGATGTTGGTGAATTGTCTGGAATGTTTTGGATTCTAGCGTTTGCGATGATTATTCCTTGGCGAATTGCGATGTATTTTCAATATAAAAATGTCGCTGGGAAACTAGAGCAAACGGGAGAAACCTGATTTTAAAATTTGGGAGGATTCATCCCATGAAAACGGTTGAATTATGACAGGAACATCGATATAATGAGTAAGGTTGCATGAATTGGGCAACATGTATAAAAAGAGGAGGTTTTTCATTTGAAGAAATGGTTAGTAGCTTTATTTTCTCTTGCACTTGTGTTTAGCTTAGCGGCTTGCGGCAATGATGCGAAAGATGAAAAAACAACAGAGAAGAAAGATGTTAGTGCAGATGCCATGAGTTTTTACATGGATTTAGTTGCAAAAATTAATGACAATGATGCGGATTATGACGCGTATCAAGCGGCAATTGGTAGTGATACACCACCAACAGGGGCAGAGCTTACAACACTTGCAACAGCGGCTAGTAGCTCAGCTGACAAGGTTTCACAAGTTTTGGCGGATGTAAAAGTACCGAACTTTGGTACAGAGACAGAAGCTTTCAAAACGGCGGTAAAAGACCTGAGTGATGCGTATGCAGCGGAGGCTAAAGGTTTAAAAGCTTCTCCAATCGATACAAAATCAGCAGATGAAGCGATGCAAAAGGCGTCTGACGCACTTGGTAAGGCTTTGAAAGATGTCGGCTTAGCACCATCTAATATTATGAATGACACAGCAGCGTAAATTTAAATAAAAAGCGTTACAACCCTTTTTTTTGAGGTTCGTAACGCTTTTTTTGATAGGCTTATTTTCCTTTTGTTTCGTCTATTTCTGCTTGTAAGCGTTCGAAGGTTTTCAAAACTTCTTCAGATTTAATTTCTAGTAGTTCTTTTTGATCGATATCTTTTTCGTTGAATGGAATTGGATCGCCGAATCGGATGATGACTTTTTTCCGTTTGAATAATTCACCGACTGTTTTTGGCCCATCGTATACGGCTGGCAGGATTGGAACTTTGCCTTTTAGTGCCACGGTTACAGCGCCGCGTTTTAGATGGAGGCCAGCTGATTTTCTAGTGCCACTTGGGAAAATACCGACTACTTTTCCGTCTTTTAACAGGCGAATTGGAAGCTTGATCGCGCTTGGACCGGGATTTTCACGATTTACTGGGAAGGCGTTGAGATGGCGCATTAACCAGTTTAGTGACTTGGTTTTGAATAGTTCTTGTTTTGCCATATAGTGAATTTGAAGTGGTTTTATGGCAAATCCGAGGTAGAGAATTTCCATCCACGATGTGTGCGTGGAAACGACAACGAATGGCGCTTCCGGGATTTTGTCTTTATTCTGTACTTGGAGGCGTCCGCCGATTATCGTGAGGATCACCTGGACGAAATTTATCGCAAAAGTGTAGAACAAGTTGGTTCACTCCTATAATTCTTTTTTTAGTCTTGTTTTTAGTATACTGAAAAGTTGTGGAAACGTCTAGTGCTTATGTGCTGTTCTTGTTTTTTTCGAAAATATAGTATACTGGAGATAATGATAAAATAGAATAATGAGGTGTTAGGATGAAATTTTTACATACGGCGGATTGGCATTTGGGAAAGATTGTGAATGGTGTGTCGATGCTTGCGGAACAGCGGTATATTTTAGAGCAGATTGCGCGGATTGCGGAAGAAGAGCAGGTCGATGGGATTGTGATTGCAGGGGACTTGTATGATCGGTCGGTGCCGCCAGCGGATGCGGTGACGCTTTTGAATGATGTGCTGATGGAGCTGAATGTGGCGCTTGGGAAGCCGGTTTTTGCGATTAGTGGGAATCATGATAGTGCGGAGCGGGTAAATTTTGGTTCGGCTTGGTATGAGAAGAGCGGGTTACATATTCAAGGGACGTTGGGCAAGGAGTTAGCGCCGATTGAGTGGAACGGGGCGCAAGTTTGGTTGGTTCCATATCATGAGCCGGCGCAGGTTCGGGCGGCTTTTGAGGATAAGACGGTGCGGTCGTTTGAGGACGCGATGCAGGCTGTCACGGCAAAAATTAGAACGGTTTGGAATCCGGATAAGGCGCAGATTTTGGTGGGGCACGCGTTTGTTGCAGGTGGGCTTCCTAGTGATTCGGAGCGGCAATTAGCGATTGGGAATGTGGATCGGGTGTCGACGAATTGTTTTGAGGGCTTTGATTATGTGGCGCTTGGGCATTTGCATCATCCGCACGCGATTAATCATCCGAGTATTTTTTATGCAGGGTCGCCGCTGAAATATTCGTTTTCGGAGGCGAAGGATAAGAAGAGTGTTCGGATTGTGACGATGGATGGGAAGGCGCTTCAGGAAGTGCGAGAACGCTATTTGGAGCCATTGCATGATTTACGGATTATCGAAGGCTATTTGGCGGATTTGGTAAGTTTGGTGGCGCCTGGAAATGAGGATTTCTTGCAGATTAACTTGTTGGATGAGGGAGCGTTAATTGATCCGATTGGACAACTGCGGGCGTTTTATCCGAATGTGTTGCATTTGGAGCGGGTGCAGGGAAAATTGACAGATAGTCAGTTTGAACGATTTGAAGATGTGATTAAAAAAGATGATTTGGAGCTGTTTGCGCAGTTTTTTGAACATGTGAGTGGGAAGGAATTGTCGAATCGGCAGGTGGAGATTATGCGCGAGACGATGGATAGTGTGAAGGGAGGTGCGGATCAATGAGGCCTTTGAAGCTGACGATGCAGGCTTTTGGTGCTTATGCGAAGGCGGAGACGATTGATTTTACGGAGCTAGGTCAGGAACGGATTTTCGTGATTTCTGGGAAAACGGGCGCTGGGAAGTCGACGATTTTTGATGCGATTAGTTTTGCAATTTTTGGAAAGGCGAACACGAATGATCGGGAAGGTTTTTCATTGCGGAGTCATTTTGCCAAAGCGGAGGATTTGACGGAAGTATCGCTTGAATTTTTGCTTCGGGATGTGCGTTATTTGGTTCGTCGTGTGCCACAGCAGGAGGTTCCAAAGCAGCGTGGGGAAGGGATGACCACAGTTACTGCGAAGGCGGAGCTATATGAAATGGATGGGAAAGAGGAGACGCTACTTGCGAGTTCGGTTCGGGATGTTGGGGCGAAAATGGAAGAGATTATCCAGTTGAATGTGGATCAGTTTCGCCAGATTTTGATGATTCCGCAGGGCGAATTTCGGGAATTGCTTGTGGCAGAGAGTAAGGAGAAGGAAGCGATTTTGCAGCGGTTGGCACATACGCATTTCTATCAGCTTATTGAAAATCAGTTGTGGAGTCAGCAGAAGGAGCAGGAGCAACAAGTGCGATTGTTGCGTGAAAAAGTGACGGGCATTACGCAGGAGGCTTTTGACGCGGAGGCGCTGGCGGGAAAAACGGCGCTGGATATTGAGCTGATGTTTGCAGAACGGTTGATTGTAGAGCGGGAAACGATGAATGGGCTTCAGGAACAGATGGATTTAGCGAAGGGGAAAGCCGAAATCACGTCTAAAAATGTGACGTTGGCGGAGGAAAAAATCGCGGAATGGGTACAATTAGCGAAATTGCGGGCAGAAAAAGCGGCATTGGATGAGCAATCGGGCAAGCGAAATCAAGAACAAGAAGCTGTGGGCTTAGCGCGAAAAGCTGGGACATTGATTGATCAAGATGCCTTGTGCTTGCGTTTAAAGCAACAACTAGACGAGGTGAAATTGGAAGAGCAGCAGGCTTTGAAAACGCTGGAAAATCAGGAAGTAGCACTTGAAAAAGCTCATTTGGAAATAGAGAAAGTGAAGGAAATCGAGTTAGAATATGTGGCTTGGGTTAAAAAGCGAGATTTGCTCCATTCGATGGAGGCGAAAGTGACGCGAGCTTTGGCAGTGCAACAAGAATTAGCGCAGGAAAGTGGACGACAACAAGATTTAGCACAGAAACTAGAACGGTTTACCTTGCAGGAAAAAAGGGTTGTTGGAACAATCGGAAAAATTAGCTGAACGTGCGCGATGGGTGCAGGATTCGCGGCTGAAATATGCAGAAATAAAGCAACGGCTAACCGAGTTGAAGCAAGAAGAAGCGTTTGTTTTAGCTGAAATAAGAAAAGGCGAACAGAAGAATGCATGGGAAGCGGAATTTGTTATGTTAGGTGGAGAGTTGAGAGCTGCAGAGAAACAGTTTAGCGAAGCGCAAACAAACTACGAGGAATTGGATGCGATGTGGCAACATGAACAAGCGGCGATATTGGCGTTAACGCTTGTAGACGGCGATGCGTGCCCTGTTTGTGGTTCGATGGAGCATCCGAATGTGGCGCTAGAAACTTCGGGCGTGACGAAAACGGAAGTAGATACGGCAAGAGAGGGGCAGAGCGCTAGACAGGATGCTTTAAAAGCGATTGCGGTAAAAGTGGAACAGAAAAAATGGCAGATCGAACAAATTGTATTTGCTTCGGAGGAATCATTGCAGGTTTTGAAGGACAGACAAGTATTGTATGGCGAGGAATTAGCGGAAAAAGAGAAGAAACTCACAGAAATGGATGATTTTCTGGCGGAAGAGAGCGGTGTAGAGGAACAGCTGGAAAGGAATAAACAGGACATGATCAAGCTAGGCGAGGAAAAAGGGAAGTTGCAGACGGTTTATGAGGAAGTTAGCAAAAGTGTTGACGCTGCTAAAACGACATATGCTTTGCTTTTGGAGGACGTACCAGAGGAGTTTCAAAATCCGGCTGTCTTTTATGAACAACAGAAAACGTTGACGACGAAAATTACTGATTTTGAAGAGAAGAAGGGACACTCGGAATCGGCGTATAATGCGGCGAAAGAAGGACATTACAAGACTGTTTCGGTGAGTGATATGGCGGGGAAAGCAGTTTTGAAGGCAGATGATGCTTTGATAGTGCAACGCACGATTTTTAAAGATATCATGGCGGCGAATGGTTTTGCGGATTATGTTTCCTATCAGCGAGCTATTTTGAGTCCGGAACTTTTGGACGAGAAGGAGCGCTTTATTCGTGATTTTGAGCAGCGATATCATTTTGTATCGGAGCGTTTGAAAGAGATGGAGGCAAGACTTGCGGGAATCGAACAGCCGGATTTAAAAGAACTACAACGATTGGATGATGAGGCAAAGCGGGCGTACCATGAAAAAGCGGAGCTCTGGATGGGGCAAAAAGACGCTGCTCGCAAGTTGTCGGAGTTGTCCGAACGGTTTTTGAAATATCTGGTGGAGACGAGCGAGGCGGAGAAGGCATACGCGGATATTGGCTATTTGGCGGATATGGCACGCGGGAAAAATGACCGACGCCTAACGTTTGAACGCTTTGTTTTAGCCACTTTCTTAGATACCATTCTACTTCGGGCAAACGGGCGCTTGAAAAAAATGACGAATGGTAGGTTTCAACTGAACCGCAAAAAGGAAAAGTCAAAAGGAAACGTGCAAAGTGGTTTGGAGCTTGAAGTTTACGATGAGTATACTGGCTTGGAACGGCATGTTAAAACATTATCTGGTGGGGAAAGCTTCAAAACGTCGCTATCTTTGGCGCTAGCCTTGGCCGAAGTTGTGCAGGAAATGTCTGGCGGGATTTCACTAGAGACGATGTTTATTGATGAAGGATTTGGTACGCTGGATCCAGAATCGCTGGAAATGGCGGTGGAATGTCTGCTTGAAACGCAGGAATCGGGACGGCTTGTCGGTATTATTTCACATGTGCCAGAACTGAAAGAACGAATTCCGTCACGGCTGGAAGTAACGGCAACAAACCACGGAAGTACGACGAAATTTTTCGCACAAGGACTATAATAACTGGATGTGGAGGTGCAGACTTGGAGTGAAAATAGTTTCCTAGTTTGAAACATTGGACTTTTTTCGATATAATGAACTGTTGACTGAAAAAGGGGAACATTTTTTCCTGATGAAACGAATGGAGGAATTGTGATGATACGACAAGCGAAAGCGGAAGATGCGGAACAAGTCGCACCACTTATTTATATAATTTTAGAGGATATGGAGTTGCCGTTTTTAGAAGGTGTGAGTAAAGAAATGATGCTGGAAATGATTGAGGCGAGCTTTTTACGACCGGATTATCGGTTTAGTAAAGAGAATGTGATGGTCAAGGAAATCGATGGCGTCGTTGCAGGAATCCTTGTGAGTTATCATGGGGAGCATGCGGAAAACATGGATGATGAGTGGGAAGGCATTCAAGATATGTTTGGGATTGTCAACAAAATACCGCTGTTTACAGAGCAAGAAACATGGATGGGCGAGTATTATCTGGATTCTCTTGTGGTAGACTCGGCGTATCGTGGTCAAGGGATTGGAAAAGAATTACTTCATGCGTTTAAAGAATTGGCTGTCGCTAAAAATTGCGAGATTATCGCGCTTAATGTTGAAAAAGCAAATGAAGGTGCGCTAAATTTATATAAAAAATTAGGTTACGAATCGGAGTATGATTTGGTTTTATCAGGTCATGATTATTATCACATGACCCAAAATGTCAGGAGTTGAGTGAATTGTTAACAGATCCAAAAAACACAATGATTCCTGTTTCGATTAAGAAAAAGGGGCGCGAATTACTGGAAGATGGAGCAATCACTGTTTTTGAAGAGAAGACGACATATGCGAATATGTTCCGTTCTGTCGTTGTAGATGATCGGGTTTCGTATGAAGTGAAGCATGTGGCGAGCGGGAATTATCAGTGTGATTGCATTTACTTCCAAGAAAATAGTATCTGCGCGCATATTTATGCAGTTGAGCTAGAACACGAGGCGCATCAAACAAAAATGGAGAAGGCTAATTTTAAGCAGCGTATTCTGGCGCAAGAGGCTACCACGTTACTTTCTCTGTTTCAAGAAAATATGGACCGCCATTTCGATACATTTGATACAACGGCCAAAACGCCACTGAAGGTGGAGTACATTCTACGGATGCAGGAAAATCATGATAAAAATATGTTGACGCTGGATTTGAAGGTTGGACAAGATCGTACGTATGTCGTGAAAAATATCGGGGACTTTTTGCAAGCGATAAAGCAACATACGAGCTATTTCTTCACGAAAAATTTCAGTTTTGATCCGAACGAATATTATTTCGGTGAGCGTGATATTGCTGTTTTCAATGAGCTGACGAAAATCAATGAAATCGCGAAGATGTATGATACGGATAGCGTCTATTGGAACAAGTCGTATGCGGAGGAAAAGGTGCTGATTATTCCTCCAAGTTTAGCGGAGACGATTTTGGCTGACTTGATGGGGCAGAACACGATTTGTATTCATGATGATATTAAATATAGCGGTTTGCTTTTTAAAAAAGGAACGTTACCGTTTTCGTTCGTGTTTCGTAAAAATGATAACGGCGATATGTACCAGCTTGTGATGGAGGAATTGCAACAAGCGAGTTACTTGGAAAGCTATCAGTTGTTGTTTTTAAATGGTGTCTTTTATCGGCCGAGTGACGCGGTTTGGGAGCAGTTGACGCCACTGATTCATTTTCATAGTGTGACGGAAAATGAAGTGGTACAGTTTTCGGAAGCGCAACTTAGTGAAGTGATGTCTTACGTATTGCCATCGCTACAAAAAAGTGGGCACGTTCAGATTGATCCGTCGATTGAGGATCGGGTGATTCAGCAACCGCTCGTTTCGAAGATGTGGATATCGCAAAAAAAACGACGAGCATGTGCTAAAACTGGAATATCACTATGGTTCGCAGGTTTTTGACCCGTTTGCATTAACGGAAAGCGTGGATCCGGATGGCAGGATTATGATTCGGGATATGGAAACCGAAGCAAAAATTATGCACCGCATTGAGGCAGCTCCTGTTCATTTTTCGGAGACGCAAATGGTTGTGAATTCAGATGAGGCGAGCCTTTTATGAATTTTACTATCGGGTCGTTCCGAGTTTGGCAACAGATGTGGCGATTTATTTAGAAGATGGTTTGGAAGAGATGGTAGAGGAACATGTGAAGCCAACGACGACCATCGATGTGTCGCATGATAATGATTATTTATCGGTGGCATTTGATTTTCAAGGTATTGATGAGGATGAAATTCAAGAAGTATTGCAATCTTTGCGGGAAAAGCGGAAGTATCATCGCTTGAACAGTGGGCGTTTCTTGTCGCTTGAAGACGAGAGTTATCAGCAAATGGAAGCGATTTTTGATATTTTAGATGTTCGTAAAAAAGAAGTTGGGAAACAGATGGCAGTACCGCTTTATCGTGGGATGCAAATCTATGAGGCGATGGGCAGTGCGCAAAATGAGCACAATAAGTTCAGCCGGACGTTCCGCGATTTATTGCACGAGATTGTGAATCAAGAGGATACGTCCTACCCGTTGCCTACGAATTTGAATGCAGAGCTTCGCGAGTATCAAGTGACGGGTTTTGAATGGATGAAATCACTTGGAAAATATCATTTAGGCGGCGTTTTGGCGGATGATATGGGGCTCGGAAAGACGCTACAGGCAATTACGTATATTGCCTCGACTATCGAAGAAAACCCGGATATGAAACCTGTTTTAATCGTGACGCCGGCTTCTCTTTTGTATAACTGGTCGAGCGAATTTGAAAAGTTTGCGCCTGATATTCCAGTGACGGTGATTCACGGGACATCACAAATTCGACTGGAACTGATTCAAAAAATCGAGCCGGGGCATGTCTATTTAATATCCTATCCGTCCTTGCGTCAAGATGAGCAGGAATTCTTAACGACGCGTTTCCAAACGATTATTTTAGATGAAGCGCAAGCGATTAAAAACTACAATACAAAGGCATCGCAAGCTGTTCGGGCACTCAAAACGACGAATGTTTTTGCGCTTAGTGGCACGCCGTTAGAAAATAGTATCGATGAATTATGGACGATGTTTCAAACGATTATGCCAGGTTTTTTCCCATCGCTACGTAAGTTTAAAGAATTATCGCATGAGCGCGTGGCACAGATGATTCGACCGTTCTTGATGCGCCGTCTCAAACGGGATGTTGTCAAAGAATTACCAGATAAAATCGAGACAAATCTTTATTCTGAACTAACCGAACCACAAAAAACAATTTACCTCGCTTATTTGGAAAAAATACAACAAGAATTGGCTGCTAAAGATGGGAATGATCAAGAAAATCGGATTAAATTGTTAGCAGGTTTGACGCGGTTACGCCAAATTTGTTGCGATCCAGCGCTTTTTGTTGAAAATTACGATGGTGGTTCTGGTAAACTGGTACAATTGTTTGATACAATACAAACAGCACGTGAAAGCGGCAAGCGAATCTTGATTTTTTCTCAGTTCACGTCGATGTTACAAATCATGAAAACACAAGCAGAAGATGCTGGCTATCGTTATTTTTATATGGATGGTGGCACGCCTTCGAAGAGTCGGATGGATCTGGTGAACGCTTTTAATGCAGGAGATGCCGATTTATTCTTTATTTCTCTGAAAGCTGGTGGAACTGGGCTGAATTTGACAGGTGCCGACACGGTTATTTTGTATGATTTATGGTGGAATCCCGCGGTGGAAGAACAAGCTGCGAGTCGAGCGCATCGAATCGGGCAGAAAAACGTGGTACAAGTGATTCGAATGATTACAAAAGGCACAATTGAAGAGAAAATCTATAATTTACAGAAGCAAAAACAGGCATTGATGGATGCGCTAATCCAGCCTGGGGAACAAATGCTCCATCGTTTAACAACAGAAGAGATAAAAGAGATTTTGACATTGAGTTGATTATAGAAGGGACGCGAGTGTTTATGGATAATTGGGAAGTATTTATCGCAGGAAATGAAGCAGAAGCCGTGGATAAAATTACGGAACTTGAAGTTAGAGGTTACAAAAAAAGAAGAATATCTCGATTTTAGCAAAGTCAGACCAAGAGGATGAAGTAAAAGAGATTATGGAGTCGACAAATGTGGAGGAAGAGCATCCAGTTAATGAAGAAGCATTTGGTGTAATCTCTGGTATTTTGCAGTCGCTTAGTGGTGGATTGGTGATTCCGCAAGTGTATAATCCAAAATACGGCGCGCTTTATGCAGCTGGTCCTTTTGCGAAATGGTTTTCGAATACGAGTGATAAATCAGTAAAACGCCTGCTTTCAGATTTCGATTTAGATGATGCACAAATCGATGAATTCGTTCGTGCGCTTCACAGTGGTCAAATCTTGATTTTGGCGAGATAAATTGGTGAAGAAAAAGCCGACAAAGGCGCAACTACGTAAAGTCAAACAGAGACGCAGCATGTTTTTGGCGATTTTAGCCTTGTTCGTATTAGGCTTGGCTCTTATTGTCCTGATGCAATTTCGAGCGGAGGAAAAGCCAAAACCGTATATGCAAGACATTCCGGAGCAGTTTGTTTCGATTTATCAAGCAGCGGCGAAGGAATATGGTATTGATTGGTTTCTGCTGGCTGCTGTGCATCGTGTGGAGACGAAATTTTCAACGGTAGAACCGATGATTTCTGATGTTGGCGCGATTGGCCCGATGCAGTTTATGCCGTGTACATTTGTGGGGTGGAGTGCAAAAGGGTGTCCAGCAACTGGGGGCATTGGTGATTTCACTGATAATGATCTAGTTGATCCGAGCGTGATTAAGGCTTACGGTGGGTACGGTGTGGATGCGAATCAGGATGGAAAAGCGGATCCATGGGATTTGGAAGATGCTGTTTTTTCTACCGCGAACTTTTTAGCGGACAATGGTGCGAAGGAAGGCAAGGAGAAGCAAGCGATTTTTAAGTATAATCACAGCGATATTTATGTGAAGGATATTTTGTTCTACCGCGATCAGTTTAAAAAGGCGTGGAACAACGATGTAGCCTCAAAATGAGAAGAAGTCGAGCGTTTACGTTCGGCTTTTTTGACGTAGTTTTATCGATAATCTTTACTTATCGCAAAGCATCGATTTATCTTAGTTTACTTATCACGCTTTTTTTCGTACAATAGAGTAGTAGAAGATTGCAACGAGAGCGAAGGGTATCACAGTGGGAGGAAAAACTAATGAAAAATTGGAATGAGAAAGCAAAGCAGTCGTTTCAAATTGGCGACGACACGTATCATTATTATCAATTAAAAACACTTGAGGCGGATGGTCAAACATCCATTAAAAAAACTGCCTTACTCGATCCGCGTACTACTTGAATCGGTATTGCGTCAAGCGGACGGACGCATCATCACGGATAAGCACATTGAAGACTTAGCGCACTGGGATGCGACAAAGAAAAATGACGGGGAAGTTCCATTCAAACCAGCGCGTGTTATTTTGCAAGATTTTACAGGGGTTCCAGCTGTAGTTGACTTAGCCTCTCTTCGTAAAGCGATGGCAGATCTGGGTGGAAATCCGGAAGATATTAATCCAGAAATTCCAGTGGATCTTGTGGTCGACCACTCGGTACAAGTCGATAGTTACGCGAATCCAGAAGCGCTAGAAATCAATATGAAACTGGAGTTTGAGCGTAATATGGAGCGCTACCAATTCTTAAACTGGGCGCAGAAATCGTTTGATAATTATCGCGCAGTACCACCAGCAACGGGAATTGTCCATCAAGTGAATTTGGAGTATTTGGCAAGCGTTGTAATCGCGAATCAAGTGGCTGAGAATGAATATACAGCGTTTCCAGATAGCTTGGTCGGAACCGACTCGCATACAACGATGATCAATGGAATCGGAGTACTTGGCTGGGGCGTTGGCGGAATCGAGGCAGAAGCAGGAATGCTCGGCCAACCATCGTATTTCCCAATTCCAGAAGTTATTGGTGTTAAATTAATCAACGCCTTACCAAATGGTGCAACAGCAACTGATTTGGCATTAAAAGTAACACAAGTTCTGCGTGAAAAGAAAGTGGTCGGCAAATTCGTTGAGTTCTTCGGTAAAGGTGTGGCGACATTGCCGCTTGCTGACCGTGCAACGATTGCAAATATGGCACCAGAATACGGCGCAACATGTGGCTTTTTCCCAGTAGATGAGGAATCGTTGACGTACTTACGTTTAACAGGCCGTGAAGAAAAACAAGTTGCGCTTGTGAAAGAATACTTGCAAAAAAATGAGTTGTTTTTCACACCGGAAAACGTAGAACCAAGCTATACGTCGGTTGTGGAACTTGATTTAAGCTTGATCGAGCCGAACTTAGCAGGACCGAAACGTCCGCAAGACTTGATTCCATTATCGAAAATGAAAGAGAGCTTCCAAGCCTCGATCAGTGCGCCAAACGGCAACCAGGGATTTGGCTTATCGAAAAAAGACTTGCATAAGGAAGCAAAAGTAACGTTTGGCAATGGTGACCAATCGACAATGAAGACGGGTTCTGTGGCGATTGCAGCGATTACAAGCTGTACTAATACGTCGAATCCTTACGTGATGCTAAGCGCTGGACTTCTCGCGAAAAAAGCGGTGGAACTAGGTCTTGAAGTGCCGAAATTCGTGAAGACATCGCTCGCGCCAGGTTCGAAAGTTGTGACGGGTTATTTGGAAGATGCAGGTTTGCTACCATACCTTGATAAATTAGGTTTTGATCTTGTTGGTTACGGCTGTACCACATGTATCGGGAATTCAGGACCGCTAAAAGATGAGATTGAACAGGCAATTGTGGACAATGATATGCTTGTTTCCGCTGTCTTGAGTGGAAATCGTAATTTTGAAGGGCGAATCCATGCGTTAGTAAAAGCGAACTTCTTAGCTTCACCACCACTTGTCGTGGCGTATGCACTCGCTGGGACGACGAATATCGATATGTTACACGAACCAATCGGAAAAGGCGAACATGGTCAAGATGTCTTTTTAAGCGATATTTGGCCGGCGCAAGAGGAAGTCAAGGCGCTCGTAGAAAGAACGGTAACGCCTGAATTATTCCGCGAAGAATATGCGAATGTCTTCAGTCAAAATGAGGAATGGAATGCGATTGCGACGTCGGAACAAGCACTATACGACTGGGATGCTGACTCGACGTATATTGCCAATCCACCATTTTTTGAGAATTTGTCACCAGAAGCGGGAACGGTTGAAGCGTTAGACGGGCTTCGTGTGATCGGTAAGTTTGGTGATTCTGTTACGACGGATCATATTTCTCCAGCTGGGGCGATTGGAAAAGATACGCCTGCTGGGAAGTATTTACAAGCGCATGGTGTAGCGATTCGTGACTTTAACTCGTATGGCTCGCGTCGTGGACATCATGATGTGATGATGCGCGGAACATTCGCGAATATTCGGATTAGAAACCAAGTGGCACCAGGAACAGAAGGCGGTTATACGACGTATTGGCCAACGGAAGAAATTATGCCAATTTATGATGCATCGATGAAATATCAAGAGGCTGGAACTGGTTTGGTTGTTCTGACTGGTGATGATTACGGAATGGGATCTTCTCGTGACTGGGCTGCAAAAGGAACGAATTTACTCGGTATTAAAACAGTCATTGCGAAAAGCTACGAACGGATTCACCGCTCTAACCTTGCGATGATGGGTGTATTACCATTACAGTTTAAAGATGGCGAAAGCGCAGATTCACTTGGCTTAACTGGTCGGGAAACGATTAGTGTTGCTATTGATGAAACGGTTTCTCCACTCGATTTCGTCACAGTAACGGCGGTTGCAGAAGATGGCACACGCAAAACATTTGAGGCACTTGTTCGTTTTGACTCGGATGTAGAAATTGATTATTACCGTCATGGCGGAATTTTGCCAATGGTTTTACGTGGAAAACTGAAGAAATAAAAGAAATAAAAAAAACATCGAACTAGAACGTGCGTTCGATGTTTTTTTATGTTATCATGAGATATAGCGATAGATTAGGGAGGTTGTTGGAGAATGGCGAAACGGGTAGAGATTGGTAAAACTGGGCTGCGCGTCACACCGATTGGCTTTGGAGCAAATACGATTGGGGCGCACAATTTATTTCAAAATATCGATGAAGAGGTGAGTCGAGAAACGATACGCGTGGCGTTGGCGGAAGGTGCAGATTTTTTTTGATAGTGCGTTCATGTATGGATTAGGGCGTTCGGAAGAGCTAATTGGTGAAATCTTAGCCGAGACAGGTCGTCGTTCAGATGTTGTTCTTGCAACGAAAGCCGCCCATGTCGTGACGGATAGTGGGATTAAATTAGATAATTCTCCGGTGTTCTTAATAGAAGCGGTAGATATCGCGTTGAAGCGTCTTCAAACAGATTATATTGACTTATTTTATATTCATTTCCCGGATGGAGTGACGCCACCCGATGAAGCGGTTGGGGCTTTACAACGATTAAAAGAGGCGGGCAAAATTCGCGCGATAGGCGTGTCTAATTTTAGTATGGAAGCTTTGGAGTTAGCGAATAAAGATGGGTTCATTGATGTCGTGCAAGATAAATATTCGCTCATTTATCCTGAACTAGAGGACGATATGATTCCTTATTGCAAGGAGCATGGAATATCTTTCATACCCTACACACCGCTCGCAAGTGGTCTTTTAACAGGGAAATTCACAGCGAATAATCCACCTCAAGATTTCCGAAAAGAACGCCCACATTTCCAGGGACAAGCATATCTTGATACCATTGCAAAAGTAAACAGCCTCCAAGCGTTAGCTGATAAGCACCACGTCTCCATTGCCAATATTGTTTTGGCGACCACGCTCGGTATTGACGGTATTGATGTTGTGATTCCAGGAGCTAAGAGCCCAGAACAAGTTAGAGCCAACATGAAAACGTTAGACGCGGATTTGATGCATGAAGAAGTAGAGCGAGTTCGGGCTTTATTCAAATAACAGATAGAAAGAAGGATGCAAGATGCAGCATGAACGATGTGGATGGGCGATGAATGATAGTGTCGAGCAAGTTTACCACGATAATGAGTGGTGCGTGCCAAGTCGTGACGAGCACTATTTATTTGAAATGCTGAATTTAGAAGGGGCGCAGGCGGGTCTTTCATGGCGGCTAATTTTAAATAAGCGAGCTGCGTACAAAGAAGCCTTTCATCAATTTGATCCAGATAAATGTGCACTGATGACAGATGAAGAGCTAGAACAGATACGCGAAACCGCAGAAATTGTCAGAAATAAACTTAAAATTGGTGGAGTCCGCAAAAATGCCATTGCTTTTTTTAAAGGTGCAAGCGGAATTTGGTTCTTTTGCTAATTATATTTGGGGATATTCTGATGGAGAGCCAATTATAAATCATTGGACGGATATGTCGCAAATGCCAGCTAAAAACGAGTTATCTGAGCGAATTAGTAAAGACTTGAAGAAACGCGGTTTTATCTTTGTCGGACCAGTCATTATTTATTCGTATTTGCAAGCTATTGGGATGATTGATGATCACGTGATTACTTGTCCGTATCACACAGAGAATCGATAAGAATGAGGGGCTACGTAATGTTGATTGATAGCCCCTTCATTTTATCAAGATGTAATACGTTTGTATATGGCCACACTGCTAAAGTAAAATAAAAGATAAATGAGTAGAAAAACGCCAATTAAACCAGAAACGAAGCCAATTACATTAATAGAATCTACTTCATTTATTATCGGGACTGTTAGCGCGAATGCTTCTGCAGTACCTAATAGACTAGGAGCTATAAAAAGAATCGCTAGTTGCTTTCTAATGTTTTTATGCAATACTGCTTCATCTGCACCAAGCTCTTTCAATAGCTTAAACCGAGGTCTATCAGCATAGGCTTCTTGTAATTGTTTGAAATAAATCGTTGCCCCCAAAGCCATAAATGAAATAATAGCAAAAAAAGGTGGATACGAAAAGAAGAAGGGCGCCGCTCTCGACATTAATAGTATACGGAATGACATACGCCGAGTAGTAGGTATTCTTTGGTAAGTGCGAAACAGCGATTTTTATACGTTCCAATTGTTTCGTAGGTTCTTTCAAGAGAAAGGTTGAGAACTTCTGAATGTGGTCATAGGACTTTGCCTGCGAATAATAAATATCACTTACTACAAATGTAGGTGGTTTTTCCCCATCAGTATGCACGATGTCACTTCGCCAACCAATCATAGTCGCATCTAACCGTTCGATAACGTGCAATGTTTTTTGTGTTGCTCCAATTTGGATATTAAAATCGACATTTAAATTTACGGTGTCGGAGCCTCTAGAGAAGGAAAGGGCCTCGTTATTCTGAAGCGAAGTAGTTAATTTCTCCTCCCCACGAAACTCCCGCAATTTATTGTAAGCAGATAAACTCATAATATAACCGCTATTTCCGAATTGTAAGGAATTAGTGAAGGCTGAATCAATGGGAGATCTAGCTTTTATTGCGATCGTATCAAACAGTTTATGATTTTTTATCTCTCCTCCAAACGTTTGTTGTATTTTGTTTTCCGTTGCTTTATCTACATAGCTATACAAGAAATCATCGGGTAAATGCGTCCTGGGCACTACTTTTTGCGTTTCCAAATTAATCAAAGAAAAGGTTACTAAAAATAGTGTCATACTGGATAAAAGTGTAATCATTGTTAGTTGAAACGTATTTCTTGGTAATTTGCTCCGTAAAGAAGCAGTGGAAATCATGTCTAACTTGATAAAATAACCCTTACTCCTTGTTTTGTAATGGATGTACCATGTCAAGGTCTGGTTTATAAAGAGAATAACACCAAGCGTGAATGAAGCAAATAAAATCAGGATGGTGGAATCTAAGGATGTCTGAGTGGAGTAAACTAGCGAACCGATAATTAAAAACACACCTAAAAATGCCAGAAAAGCATTGCCCTTTCTCACTTTTGGAACATCAGAGTTCCCTGTAAAAAGAGATACTAACGATATTTTAGAGAAACGACGAATATTAAATAGAGTGACCAAAATAGCAGCGATAATAAGCAATGCAAAACTAACTAAGATTGGCTCCGGTGATATATTAATAGCTACTTGATTCTCATAGCCCATCATCCGGACAAGGATGGTACCGAATAGTTTTGAAAAGAGTGTTCCCAATAAATTTCCGACCACTCCAGCAGTAAAAACAAAGAGTAGTTGTTCTGTAAAAAGCAATTTAAGTAATGAAAAATTACTTTCTCCAAATAGAAGGTATGTTCCAAGTTCATTTTCACGCACAGTAATATAAAAGCGATTGGTGTAGAGAACGAGTATTATTAAGAAAATGAAGACGATGATTCCGCCAATAGTCAAAGCTGTTCCGAAAGATTCTTTACTTTGAATCACTTCATTTACTGATTTATTTGTTTGAATCGACCAGTAAGTGTTGCTAATAAATGCGGTTATTAGTAGCGATAAAGCATAAATAAAGTGGTTCATTGGTCTTCTCAAAATACTTTTCCAAGATAGCTTCAGCAAATTCATGGGGTACCTGCACTTTCTATCGCACCTAAACGATGTGAAACTTCTGCAATTTCATCAAAAAATTCACTTTGTTTCTTATCTCCGCGATAAAACTCATTGACAATGACGCCATCAACCATAAAGATGACACGATTGGCAAAGCTTGCTGCGCGTCCGTCATGTGTCACCATCAATAAGGTAGTCCCCATTACTTGGTTGAGCTCTGCAAGAATTTCCAACATAGCAGTAGCACTTCTTGTATCAAGTGCACCAGTGGGTTCATCTGCAAAAAGAACTTTTGGGTTTCCCAAGAAAGCTCGTGTAGCAGCTACACGCTGTTTTTCACCACCAGAAAGCTCGGCAGGAAATTTATCGATTAGTGGTAAAATTTTTAATTTCTCAGCAAGTTCATGGAAACGGCCATCTAGCTCAGGTGTGACTTTACCAGCTAGTGTGAATGGAAGATAAATATTTTCTTTCACGGTAAATGTATCTAACAGGTTATAATGTTGGAAAATAAAAGCGATTTTGTCTCGTCGCAAAAGTCGGCGTTCTGCTTGTTTCATGACGGTAATATCGGATTCGTCAATCAAGACTCTTCCTGCATCAAACGTATCTAATGTCGACATCGTGTTAAGTAGGGTTGTCTTACCTGAACCACTTGGGCCCATAATGGCAATGAATTCTCCTGTTTGAACTTGAAAGGATAAATTGCGTAAAATAAGTTGATGATTGTAGGATTTCTGTAAATTTTGTACTGTAATCATTGTTTAACTCCTTTATTCGTTATTTATAGACTAATCATAGCTTTTTTATCGCAATGAAGAAACCGAAAGAGATGACTTTTACATGACAAATTTGTCACCTCCCATGGTATAATGAAAAAAATGAATTGAAGGATTTGAAATAATGAAGAAATTTAAGGTGGGAATTGTAGAAGACGAACGGGCTATTGCTGAAAAAATAGCAGAAAAGCTTGAAGCATGGCAATATGAAGCGGTTATTTACGACAACTATACAGAAATTGCCAACCAGGTGAAGGAAAATATACCTGATTTAATCATTCTAGATATTAAATTGCCGGCATATGATGGATTTTATTGGGCACAAGAGATTCGAAAGTTTTCAAAGATGCCGATTTTGTTCCTAAGTTCGCAAAATGAGCCAATGAGTAAGATTACGAGCGTTACAGTAGGTGGAGATTTATTTATAGAAAAGCCATTTAACCTCGATGTTTTAGTCTCGAACGTCCAAGCTTTACTGAGAAGAAGTTATGATTATAATGGACAAACGGATTTAGTATACCAAAATGTCACTCTAGATATAGATAATTGGGCGGTCACATGCAATGATAAGACGGTAGCTCTAACTAAGAATGAGGGCTTACTTTTAAGAACATTCATGCAGGCACCAGAAAAAGTCCACTCACGAGAGCAGTTGATGGAGATATTGTGGGAAAATGCAGCCTTCATTAGTGAAAATACGTTGACGCAAAACGTGAGCCGTCTGCGAAAAAAGCTAGAAGATTTAACGGGGAAATCATACATTGAGTCGGTGCGCGGCATGGGCTACCGGCTATGAATTTTATACGGAAACAGCTTGGAATCATCACTGTGTTTATTTTCTGTATTATGGTAGGGGTAGGCGTAGTTTGGCTTTTGCTAGGGACAGCATTCAGTCTAGATTTTTTATATGCCATGATTTTGCCAATGATACTCTTCGGTTCGTATTTAGTATACCGCTTTTTCCAGGAAAAAGGGGATGTACCAGTAAGCATGCAAGCAGAACGGTTTAAGGAACAACTCGAGAACGAACAAAAAACATATCGGGAAAAAATATTGGATCAAGAGCTTAATAATCAGCAATTTATTGATTTTATGACGAGTTGGGTGCATGATATTAAGACTCCTTTGACTGTTCTAGCTCTTTCAGTTGACGGTAAGCAAAAACAGCAAGTAGTGCAAATAGAAAGTAAAATTAATCAGATGCTTTTTTATGCGAAATATACAAGTTTTTATGAGGATCTTCATTTGGAAAACGTGGATATGCGGATGTTGATTGAGAGGCTTTTGAAACAGTATGCTAATTTATTTATAAGTCAGAAGTTAGAAGTGGATCTAAATTTTGCGGATATGGGACCTGTTTTAACAGACAAACTTTGGGCCTCTTTCGTAATAGAGCAAATTATATCGAACGCCTTGAAGTATGCTGGCGATGGGGAGTGTATTTTTATTACGACCTTTGAATCCGAAACGGTTGTTGGGATTGAAATTAAAAATACTGGGAATCCAATTGCGAGTAGTGATTTACCGAGAATTTTTGAACGTGGCTACACTGGTAAAACGAGAGAGTTTGGGAAGTCAACTGGAATGGGCTTGTTTTTAAGCAAAGAAATTATAGGTAAACTTGGTGGCGAGGTTATAGCTTCAAATGAGCCCATGACAACATTTAAAGTAATATTCAAGAAATCATTTTTTGATTAAGACACAAATTATAATGAAAAACCACCGAATGACGTATTCTCTATCCTTCATAGAAAATTTGTTATTTGGTGGTTTTATGTTGGCTCGAATTAATTTTTTTGCCAGTTAAGTTGCCATTCAACGCCGAGTTTATCGGTTACTTTTGCGTAAACGCCACCCCATGGCATTTCCTGTAGCTCGATAGAAATGTGACCACCATTTTTCAATAGCTCATATGTGCTTTTTAGCGAGGCTTCATCATCAAACATGTATGCGACAGAAAGCACATTACCAGGTACTAATGTCTCATCAACATAAGAATCAGAGAAATATAGTAATTCAACACCATCTTTCTCTAATCGTGCATGAACAAGGCGGTTAGCCAGTACTTCGTCACCGCGAGAATCTCCCATTTCGCCGTATGTTTGCACCATTGTGGATGTAGCTCCGAAAGCCTCACCATAAAAATCTAACGCTTCTTTGGCATTCCCGTTGAACTGTAAATAAGGTATCGTATTTGGCATATTACTTCCTCCTAAAAACGTTTTTCACGCGAGGTGATAGGGACAGTATAGAATAAATGAATGTAGAAATCTACTAATATACACATTTTATTTCTTGCTAACCGCGATAAAAAGTGTGGCATCATGTTTCATAAATAATTTCTCGCCATGGTGAAATGGCTGGATATCTGTCGATTTAAATCCTACGCTAGTTAGTAGTGCCTCTAATTCGTCCGCCACAAAACCGTTGTGAACTTTTGGATGGTAAACATTAGGATTTTTATCGAAATCGATGATGATAAGGTTGCCATCCGTATTGAGTGTTTCGTAAAGTTCTTCTAAAATGACTTTAGTATCCGGAATGTGTAAAAGAACGAGAGATACCAGTATTATATCCGCCTTTATTTCAATCATATCTTTGGTGAAATCCGCAACGAATGCTTTGACGTTTGGAGTCTTATTTGCCGCTACTTTATTATTTATTATCTCGACCATGTTCTCGGAGGAGTCAACTAAAATAGCGGTTTTAACAGAGTCGGCAATTTGTAAACCTATTAAACCTGTTCCACTACCGTAATCAATCAGGGTCTTATCCTTGGATTGTATCAGTTCTTCGCTAACTTTGCGGGCAATAATATTCGCGAGTTCGATTCGCTCTGGACTATCATATTTCTTGGCTATTGTTTCAAAAATGTTCTCTTCCATTTCTATCGCATCCTCTGCTACATGATAAGTCAATAGTATAGTTTAAATGGTTCGTTTTCGCAATTAATTGAGGGAATATCGATAAATAAGGTTACAATAATATTATTATGTAAACTTATTGTAGCCGAAAAAAGAACAACCCTGAAGGCAGGGCTGCTCTTTTCAACTATTTATAACTTAAACACCTTTATAAGCGTTCATATAAACTTCTTTCAACTCAGAAACGAGCGGTTGAACTGGATTTGCAGTTGTACATTGATCCATGAACGCGCGATCAGCAAGTGTATCAACCACTGCGTCAAATGCTTTCTTATCAACATTTTGACCTTTCAAGCTCATGTCGATTCCGCAATCTTTACCAAGGCTGATGATCGCGTCAACGAGTGATTTCACGCCTTCTTCTGTTGTCGCAGCAGGGAAGCCCATCACGCGAGCGATTTGTGCGTAGTCTTGGTCTGCACGGTAAGATTCATATCTTGGGAACAACGCATGTTTTCTAGGTTTTGTTGCATTGTAACGAATAACGTGTGGCATAAGGATTGCATTCGCACGGCCATGAGGAATGTGGAATTCAGGTCCGATTTTATGTGCTAAACTGTGGTTAATTCCTAGGAAAGCATTGGCAAAGGCCATACCAGCCATAGCAGACGCGTTATGCATTTTTTCACGAGCATCTTCGTCCGCATCAAGTACAGAAGCGCGTAATGATTCAAAAACCATTTCGATCGCACGTAGAGATAATCCGCGTGTATAGTCGCTTGCCATAACGGAAACGTAAGACTCAATCGCATGTGTTAATACGTCCATACCTGTATCAGCAGTGATGTGAGCAGGAACTGTCATAACATATTGTGCATCGACAATTGCTACGTCCGGAGTTAGCTCGTAATCTGCAAGTGGATATTTAATGTTATTTTCTTTATCTGTAATTACCGCAAAAGGAGTAACCTCAGATCCTGTACCAGATGTAGTAGGAATGGCAACAAATTGCGCTTTTTCACCAAGTTTAGGATATTTGAACGTACGTTTGCGAATATCTAAGAATTTTTGTTTCAAGCCGAAGAATGAAGCTTCTGGGTGTTCATAGAATAACCACATTCCTTTGGCAGCATCCATTGCCGAACCACCGCCAAGTGCGATAATGCAATCTGGTTTGAAGTCTTTCATTAATTCTGCGCCTTTGTAAACTGTTACGTCAGAAGGATCTGGTTCTACATCTGCAAATACTTGGTAGGACACGTCATTACCACGCTTTTTCAAGTGTTCGATAACAACGTCAACGTATTTAAATTGAACCATGCCTGGGTCAGTTACGATGAATACGCGTTCGATGTTAGGCATTTTTTTGCAAGTATTGTGTAGAATATTTTTCAAAGAATACTTTTGGTGGCAGTTTGAACCATTGCATATTATTTCTCCGTTCTGCGATACGTTTCACATTTAAAAAGGTTTGTTGCGCTAACGTTTTGTGATACAGAGTTTTTACCATAAGATCCGCAACCAAGTGTTAGGGAAGGAATGAAGCCATTGTAAAGGTCGCCGATTCCGCCTTGAGCAGATGGTGCGTTCACAATGATACGGCAAGCTTTCATGCGTAAACCGAATGCAAGTTGTGCTTCGCGATCTGTAGAATGAATAACAGCTGAGTGACCTAAACCACCGTATACGAGCATTTCTTCACAACGATCGAAGGCTTGTGCTTGGTCTTTTGCTTCAATAAAAGCTAGGACTGGGCTTAGTTTTTCATGAGATAGAGGGTAAGCATCGCCCACGCCTGTAATTTCAGCTACGAGCATTTTTGTATCTTCTGGAACCTTGAAACCAGCTTCGTTTGCAATCCAAGCAGGGGATTTACCGACTACATTTGGATTTAACGCGTGTGTTTCAGGATTGATGACATAGCTTTCTAGTTTTTTGAACTCAGCGCCTTTAACGAAGTAGCATTTGTTCGCTTCCATTTCATCTTTTACGGCTTTTGCGACTTCTTTGTCGACGATTACCGCTTGTTCAGAAGCACAAATCATACCGTGGTCAAACGTTTTAGATAGGATTAAGTCGTTCACTGCGCGTTTGATTTTCGCTGTTTTATCGATGTAAGCTGGAACGTTACCAGGACCAACGCCAAGTGCAGGTTTACCGGTAGAGTACGCTGATTTAACCATTGCCGCACCACCTGTAGCAAGAACGAGCGCTACATCTTTATGGTTCATCAATAGTTTTGTCGCTTCTAGGGATGGTTTTTCTACCCACTGGATACAATGTTCAGGAGCGCCGGCTGCAACTGCTGCTTCGTATACAACGCGAGCGGCTTCAGAAGAACATTTTTGAGCGCTTGGGTGGAAGGCAAAAATGATTGGGTTACGCGTTTTGATGGCAATAATCGCTTTGAAAAGTGTTGTCGATGTTGGATTCGTAACCGGAGTTACCCCAGCGATAACACCGACTGGTTCTGCGATTTCAACCACACCAGTTTGTTTATCTTCATGGATAATGCCGACTGTTTTGTCTGCTTTGATACTATTCCAAATATATTCTGTTGCGAAAATGTTTTTAATACACTTATCTTCGTAGATTCCGCGACCAGTTTCTTCAATCGCTAATTTAGCAAGTGGCATATGTTGGTCAAGACCAGCTAGAGCCATTGCATGAACGATATGATCTACTTTTTCTTGGTCAAAATCGGCGAACGCTTTTAGTGCGCTTTGCCCGTTACTTGCTAGTGTATCAATTACTTTTTGAACCTCTAATTCTTCATTAACAGCTTTTTCTTTCATTGCCATTTGTGAACCCTCCAATAGTATTGGGACTAAAAACGTCCTTTAGTGACATTTAACGTCCCTCTTATTTCAAAAAAAATTGCGGCGGTCGACTCGCCGTCATCTTTTTGGATTTCTTATTTACAAAGTAAGTGTAACACTTCACAAACTCTTTGTCCAGTGTTTATTGTGAAAACATTCACTTGGTTATTAAAATAGGAAAATAGGCATATCTAAACAAGATGGGCGTGATAGATTTGACTTAGATGAGTTAAGAAAAGGAGAAGTTTCCCTTAATATGTTTCTTAGCGGTTTCTCAGAAAAGGAACAGAGCTTTCCAAGAAAGATTGTGCATTATATAGTATACTTGATGAGGAGTGGCACTAATAGAGAAAAAGGGGTTACATAACGATGTATATGATGTTTTTTTGGGAGTTCAGTATTGTTTTTAGTGGGGATGGCTATCCTATGGTCGATTCTTCCTTTTAGAGGTGGGCGTTGGCTTATTATGGTGAATGTACTTCTTTTGTTTGTTTGGTTTGCCGTGGCATTAGCTACTAGTGTGAGTATTGGTTGGGAATTTATACGGTCAATTTTTTGGGATGCTCGCGCCGATGGTTTTTTCGCCGTTTATTTTGTTAGCGATTTTTAGGAAGCAGGAAATGTGGGATCGCCTAGTTAAACGCTATGCTATTTTTGTGGGTTGGTTTGCGGTATTCATGATCGCTTTTCAAATTCCTTCTTTTCCAGATAGATGGATGTATTTTGAGTGTTTTGGGTTGCCAATTCTGATTTTCTTCCTATTATGTGTTTGGGATAGGTGGCTTGGTGGGCGTTTCCTAATGCGATGGATTGTTTTGGGGAGCATTCTTGTTATTGCTGGGTTTATTTTTGGCTCCTTGGTATATAATGCGACCGCGATGCAGGTGAATGGGCACGAGGCGAGTATGGATTGGGGCGGTGGAAAAATAACGAGCGTGAAGGAGCCGATTGACGTGACGACGCTGACTGGACCTGATGCGACAGCTGTTACGAAACGTTATCATTTTACAGCGGCGAAAAAGAGGATGGAAGTTCCTGATGGGACAAAGAAAGAATTGTGGCTTTTTAATGGGGAGTTGACAGGGCCAGCAATTCGAGTGACACAAGGCGATGTTGTCGAAGTAACGTTGACTAATAAAAATATTGTGGACGGTGTCACGATTCATTGGCATGGTTACGATGTTCCTATCGCCGAGGATGGTGTACCTGATATTTCGCAAAAAGCTGTGGCGGTTGGCGAGAGCTATACGTATCGATTTAAAGCGGATACGGCTGGAACGTTCTGGTACCACTCGCATAATCAGTCATCGGAGCAGGTGGGTCATGGTTTATTTGGTTCACTCATTGTAGAACCGAAGATACAGGCGAAAGAGGAGTTAGAGTTTGTTGGGTTTGTGGCGCCGAAATACATTGATGCATCTGGTGCGATTCTTTCTGGAGATGGGGCGATACCGAAAAAAATCAAACCGGGTACTGATGTACGAATCCGTCTTGGGAATGCACACAATAAGCCGCAAAAACTGATTTTGAACGGTACCGCGTTTCAAGTCGCAGCAATAGATGGGAACGCCATTCATAAACCTACTGATTTGAAAGAAACGTATTTACAAATTCCAGCTGGTGGTCGGATGGATATCACGTTTACGATGCCAAATCATGCGGTGCGCTTATTTGATGCAAAAGATGAGAATGGTGGTTGGGTTTTCCAATCTACGACGGCGACAACGAAAGCATCGATGGAAGTTCCTGATGAAGTTTTCAAGCCAGAGGAATATGGGGAACAGCATGCGGGTCAGTTAGATATGTCAGCTGGTTTTGACCGTGAATTTGAGATGGTTTTTGATAGTAAACTCGCTTTCTTTGATGGTATGGTGCATCATTTGTGGACGATTAACGGCGAGCTGTATCCGAATACGCCAATGTTGATGGTCAGCGAGGGCGATATCGTAAAAACAACTTTTGTCAATCGTAGTTACAGTCATCATCCCATGCATTTACATGGACATAAGATGTTGGTAATGACGCGTAATGGAGTTGCTACAACGGGAAGCCCGTGGTGGACGGATACGCTGAATGTGAAACCTGGTGAGACGTATGAGGTTGCTTTTAAGGCGGATAACCCTGGTATTTGGATGGATCATTGTCATAACCTTGACCACGCGACCAATGGGATGATGATGCATCTGCAATACGATAATGTATACACGCCGTTTTCTGGGCACACGCATGAATGACACTACTGAAATGGATAGAATAGATAAATGAGGTCAATGTCCACTTGAATTATGTGACAAACGCCAAACAATTTTGCAAGTGAAAAATTTAGTAGGAATCTGTAACCTTCTCCATTGTTGTATAAACGAGATAAAACACTGCAAATCACTTGTCATAGGCGGTATTCTGTGATATCATAATAAACGGTGTTAAAACATCACACACACATTGAGGACAGTGCAAAGGGTGCTTGTTTACAAGTCTTTGTCTGGTTGATTCATGTGGAGGGCGGAAAAGTCCGCAAAAAATAAAACCATAGGAGGGAATAACATGCCTGTTATTTCAATGAAACAATTGCTAGAAGCTGGGGTACATTTCGGCCACCAAACACGTCGCTGGAACCCGAAAATGAAGAAATATATCTTCACAGAAAGAAATGGTATCTACATTATCGATTTACAAAAAAACTGTTAAGAAAGTAGATGAAGCTTTCAATTTTATGAAAGAAGTATCTGCTGACGGTGGAACAATCCTTTTTGTAGGAACTAAGAAACAAGCGCAAGATTCCGTTCGTGATGAAGCGATTCGTTCAGGTCAATACTTCGTTAACCATCGTTGGTTAGGTGGAACATTGACAAACTTTGAAACAATCCAAAAACGTATTAAACATCTTAAGAAAATCGAAAAAATGGAAGAAGACGGTACTTTCGAAGTCCTTCCTAAAAAAGAAGTTGTTCTACTTAAGAAAGAACAAGAAAAACTTGAAAGATTCCTAGGCGGTATTAAAGATATGAAAGGTCTTCCAGATGCTTTGTTCATCGTTGACCCTCGTAAAGAACGTATTGCTGTTGCAGAAGCTCGTAAATTACACATCCCGATTATCGGTATTGTAGATACAAACTGTGATCCAGATGAAATTGATTACGTAATTCCTGCAAATGACGATGCTATCCGTGCGGTTAAACTTTTGACTGCTAGAATGGCTGATGCTATCATCGAAGTAAACCAAGGTGAAGAGCAAGAAGTTCCTGTAGAAGAAGTTAAAGCTCCAGTTGTTGAAGAAACTGTTGCAGCAGCTCCGGCTCCTGTTGCTGAAGAACCAACTACAGAAGCATAAAAACGATTTACAACTAACAAGGTGATAAGTGGCAATCTCTTATCACCTTTTTTCAAAGATTTTTATATTAGGAGGAATTGTAAATGGCTAACGTTACAGCTCAAATGGTAAAAGAACTACGCGAAAAAACTGGTGCAGGCATGATGGATTGTAAAAAAGCATTAGTAGAAGTAGATGGAGATATGGATTTAGCAATCGACTACCTACGCGAAAAAGGTATTGCGAAAGCTGCTAAGAAATCCGATCGTATCGCTACAGAAGGTATGACAAGCGTTGTCAGCAATGATAAACATGCAGTAGTACTTGAAATCAATGCAGAAACAGATTTCGTAGCTAAAAATGACCAATTCATTCAATTAGTGAAAGATATTTCGAACCAAATTTTAACGGTTCGTCCAGATAATTTAGACGAAGCATTAAAAACAGAAATGCCCAATGGTCAGTCTTTACAAGATTACATCAATGAAGCAATTCAAAAAATCGGTGAAAGAATTTCTCTTCGTCGTTTTGAAATTAAAGAAAAAGTTGCGGATCATGCATTTGGCGAATACATTCACATGGGCGGACGTATCGGTGTATTAGTTGTTCTTGAAGGAACTTCTGATGATGCGATTGCAAAAGATGTTGCGATGCATGTTGCAGCGATTAATCCTAAATACATTTCACGTAATGACGTTTCTCAAGACGAAATTGCGCACGAAAGAAAAATCCTTACAGAGCAAGCACTTAACGAAGGCAAACCAGCGAACATCGTTGAGAAAATGGTCGAAGGTCGCTTAACGAAATACCTTAGCGAAATTAGCCTAGAAGATCAACCATTCGTTAAAAATCCAGACGTAACTGTAGGCCAATTCGTTAAAGAAAAGGGCGCTACAATCAAATCATTCGTTCGCTTTGAAGTCGGCGAAGGGTTAGAGAAAAAAGAAGATAACTTTGTTGAGGAAGTTATGAATCAAGTGAAAAAATAAGTCATATTTTGAGTGATTTAGATGGGCCGCTATTCGCGTTGAATAGCGGTTTTTTAGATTTTAACTAAAATCATTTAGATTCATTGGATCGTGGGCATTTCTGCTAGAAAATTTTGTCCAGTTCTGTTTTTGCTACTTATTCTCAGCCATCCAATAGCTTCTTTTTTTGTCAAGAAATATTTGATTGTAAAAAAATTTAATAACACCGGTTTCAAAATAAGAAAACTTTGCTATAATAAATAGTGGAAGATACTAACGCGAGAGGAAGTGCCCTATGCCACATTACGAACAAGTTCGACATGCGATATCTGCTAGAAAGCACAGTTTAGAGAGCATTGTAGATGGGATTAGGAGTAGAAAAAAACGGGATTCAAGATGAAAATCACGCAGCCGAGGAAAAAATGATACATAGGCTTAATCAAATGGAAGCGGAAGCAAAAGAGATGATTTCTTACTGTGAGCAGACAGAAAATGCTTTACGGAGGGAGATATAAGGATGCCGACACAAATTGATATCGATACCGCTTGGATTTTAAAGCAATTAAAAGTCGGGGAACAAGCAGTAGCAGAGTTTAAAGCCGAAGCGACAACGATTCAGCACATATTGGATAAGCTAAATAAACAGGTTTCTCCCAATTTCATGAGTCGTTATATCGAAGTAAAAGAAGGGTTAGTGCAAGAAATAAGAGCCGACCAGTTCACGAAACTAAAGCAATCCTTGGTTGATAGTCAAGCCGCGGTGCGAGCTTTCATCGAAACCGATGCAAAGTTGGGAGGCAAAGGCTGATGGATTTTAAACTAAATATGGGAGAATTAGAAGAAGCGCTGACGTCCCTGCATAAAATGAAAGCAAGCTTGGAAACGCTGGATAGTGTCCTAGTGAATGTTCAGGATGCCGTGTCTAAGCAAAAAGGGAAATTAGCGGATGCGCTTACTATTGAATTTGGCGCCCACCGAGATGATATATCTAGACAAAAAGGAACCGTGACAAAGCTCTTCACCTATTTGGAGAAATATGTAGGCGATGTTAAATCAATTGATAATCCAACCTATCGTAATCAGGACATGTTAATTGATGCTCGAGGGCTTAAAAAGGCGGCTGAAATGCAGGGCTACGCCTTAGATGATGCAAAAAGCGACGTGTTTCGCGTACCGCGGTCAAGCATTGAAAGCGTACCAGATGATCCGGATGAATTGTGGGTGATGCGCCATAACCAAGGTTTGATGGAAGACTTAGATGATTACCTGAGGCAAAAGTTGACGCAATTACAGCAAAATGAAGGCGAAGCGATGCACCGAATTAGCCAAGACATGCGACGCCTCATGGAAATGGATCACGCACATGCCTCTATCATTGAAAAAGATTATCGCCAATATGATCGAAATAAAGTACGTCAAATCGGTGCGTCTACGAAGGATTCTATTTTTGGATTTGGGAAAAGTGCGCTTGATAGCTTGAAACATCCAGAAAAGCATTTAGAGAGCATCGCTATGTTAATGAAAAACTTGCGAAGTGACCCATCAGGAACAATGGGCATGTTCTGGGATGGTATCGTGTCTAGCTATCTAGAACCCTATAAAAAGGGAGATGCCTATGGATTAGCTAGTACTACTATCTTTTTGGCTAGTATGTTCGGTATTACGAAAGGTATTAACGATTTCAGTAAGATAAAAAATGTGAAAGATGTCAGTGCTAGCTCTAAAGTCAATAATGTAAGTGAAGAAGTTGGAGCGGTTGTAAAGCCTTTCTCTCCTAAGAAAATCGTTTTAGAAAATGGAGAAATAGCATATGAATCCAAATGGGGAGCCTTGGTTCGCTCACCTAAATACCTAGATGAGTCAGGCGATATAAAATGGCCAAGAGCAGATGGGTTTGTTGTTGATAGTACTGGAAAAGCTATTACGTTTGATGCGAAATTGAAAGCTGGACAGGTTATTGACAGATATGGCGATTCATTTGGTAAATTTACGAGTCCAGTTGAAAACGGCAAAATATTAGAATATGATACTAGAGGATTGCCTTATCCTGAGAGTGTGAAGCCTTATCATCAATATAAGGTTACGAAAGATATAAACTTAGACAGCGTTAAAGAAGCTTATAATGATATGAATGTTATGGATAGACAAAAGCTAGAGAAAAGTATGGAGAGATTTGAATTTACTCTTGAACATATAGCTAATCCACAGCAAGGAAAAGTAGCAGAAGTATTTGGAGCAGGCGGAGGAAATCAAATACAACTTGGAACAGTTGTAGATTGGTATGAAAAATTAGGTCTTTTGAAGGAGATAAAATGAGATGGAATCAAAAATTGAAGAATATAAAGAAATGATTCAGCGTGACATTAACTTATTGGGGTACTCAGCATTAAAGTATTCACTTTTTGCCGGGCAAGAAAATCATCGTGATGAATATCAGGTTAGAATTGAGTATACGAATGGAAAATTTGAGGTCTATATGACCGGCGAACGTGCATCAGTTTCTGGAAAGAGTGAATTCGAAGATTTTTGGAAAGCATATAAAGAATTTATGTATAAAATACTACTCACAGTTTTAAGTAATCGTGAACACGTACAAGCTAATGAGCCGCCTGAATATCCCTGCCCGTTATGGGATAATTAAGTGACTAAGATAAGGAGTAAGTTTTATTGGACAGTAAAACAGCAAGATTAAAGGAAATGTATCTCGAATTGTTAAGGATTTTAGAGAAGTATGGGCCAGTAGAAATGAGTACTCAGATAGGTACAATTAAAGAAATACTAATTTACTTAGATACAGCGAATGAATCAGAAGATGCTATGATAAAACAGACTTTTCAAATGCATAAAAGCATGTCTCCTGGAAAGTCAGGATTGGCAGAATTTCATTTTTGGGATAATGATTTTGAGATACGTTCTAAAGTAAATAAACCACTAGGTGAATTAAAGCAGGAGATATGGGACATACTAGTTTCAGATGAGTAGATTTATTGAAAGGCCGTTGCTATTTCATATTTAATAGGAAGGAACATGCCTTAATAAAACCTGCTGGGGGACATATGGGGGACATCTTCCTTTCGTTGCACAAAACCGTTGATAATAAGCCGAATTTATGATTTTCTTATTTATCAAGTGAAAAAATAAGTCATATTTTGAGTGATTTAGATGGGCCGCTATTCGCATAGAATAGCGGTTTTTTGAATGTCTAGATATGATGTATAAAGATGCTACACAAAAAGACGAGATACAATGAGAATCCATCATACCTCGCTTTATCTAATTCCCAGTCAACAAATCAATCGCATCCGATAATTTCGTACTGACTGCTTGGTCGTTTCGCAAATCATTTTGTACCTTCATAGCTTCTTCTGGTATCTCCGTGATGATCCCGTCGACGTCTGCAAGCATGTATTTACGCGCTGCTTCTGGCGTCGTGATTGTCCACACCAATAAGTCCATATTACGCTCACGAGCCTGTCTCTGCATGCTAGAGCTAAAGGAGAATTCCTCGATAACGATAAAATCTGCATCGACATTGACCAGATTTCCGAAATTAAGCGGGACAATAAAGCCGACGCGCATCGCTGGATAACGTTTCTTAATGGTTTCGACAATATTACGATCCAGCGACTGATAAATATAATCATTCTCGACGCCATATTTCTGAACAACTTTTTCAAAATTAGCAAGAAAATCTTTGGATTCACCGCCGTGTGTCTTAATCTCGATATTCAGATTCACGTTCCATTTTTTCGCATGTTCAATATACGCATCTAATGATGGAATCGTTGATGTGAAGCCATCCTGATGAATCGTTACTTTTTCCAGTTCGGCTAAGGTCATATCGCGAACGTTGCGGTTTATACCAGCCAAGCGCCTCAGATTCGTATCGTGAAACACGACAAACTGATGATCTTTTGTTTCGAGTATATCCATTTCGACAAAATCGACACCGATTTTCGCGGCGCCATGAAGGGACTCCAGCGAATTTTCGACGCCTGCACTTTTCAGTCCGCGATGGGCGATTATTTGCGTATTATCGCTGTACGTGACTTCAGTCAGATAAACACCGTTAATCGTTATGAGGGCAATGATTCCAGCGGTGATAACGAAATAAAAAGACTTCCGATGTGGCTTCTTCACAATTCTATTTTGCGAGCGCGGAATGATGCTATTTTCACGTGTTAGAAACATAAAATTGATAGCATGTGCGACGTAAATAGGTACGATTGTGAAAGCAACAATAAAGAATATTTGACTCAGCGTCAACGAAATTCCTGCAACGACTGGAGCTGCTGGCGCCCATAGCTGTTCTGTTAAAATAGTCGGAAATAGGAAAATCAAAAAGGCGATGAAAATCAGGGCAGTGGCTACAAGCGACATCAGAACGAAAATTGTTACGATGCGCCACGTTTGCCAGCGAGTTATGACCCAGCTACGCTTAATTGCTTGGAAAATCGTGCATTCACCAGTGAGAAAAATCGCCAGCGAGAATAATAATCGGATATTAATGTAAATCACGACGGCGATGAAACTAAAATAAAGAATCGCGCCCGACGTGGATTTCAATAATTCGTTCACGATAAAATTGGGAATGTAGATCCCGTCAGTTAATTCAGAATGCAATCCCATCCCTGCAATTGGTACAATCAATACGAAATATAATAGGAAAATAATAAATTGGTAAGATAATAAATATTTCGACTGCCTTAAGATTTTGCGTAGAATCATCCGTATCGTGAATGGAATCTGTTGCTGATGGTAGTAGGTGATAAGAATTAAAACAGATAATTCAATGTATATAAAAAAACAAAGCCAACAATCCAAAAATAACAGCAAATAGTAACCCAAGCGGATTGCTTAAAAATTCTAAAATATTCTGATCGGTAATACTATCGTAGCCAAGTGACGTTGTCATGAAGTGGAAAAACAGCGCCAAAAACGGAAAGGCCAGTAAAAGAATCAGTGCTTGTAAAACAAATACAAATTTTATGTAGTACCATGAGTTAAAACGGGTATAAAACAAAGAAGTCCTCAAGGTTTGCCAAATTCTAATCGTGTTCATGTCAATTTCTCCCCCTTATTTCTGCTTTTTATTATACGATAAGTTAACAATAATTAGTAGTCTGAAAGGGGTAGGAAAATATTATTTTTGAAATTTGTACGAAAATGCTTTTGCTTAAGGCTTTTTTTTTAGTATTATAGAATATGATGGAATTATTCCGAGTGTTAGGAATGAGCCAAATAGAAAGTAGATGGAGGTCAATATGGATACCCCAGAATATAAACGAGTAGTATTGAAACTTAGTGGTGAAGCTTTAGCAGGAAAGGAAGGGTTTGGGATTAACCCGCGTGTCGTGAACTCCATCTCGCAACAAGTAAAAGAAGTAGTAGAACTTGGCGTGGAGGTTGCTATCGTTGTCGGTGGCGGCAATATTTGGCGCGGTAAGCTTGGTAGTGAAATGGGAATGGATCGTGCAGCAGCGGATTACATGGGCATGCTGGCAACTGTCATGAACTCTTTGTCACTACAAGATTCACTGGAGAACGTTGGTGTAGCTACACGTGTTCAAACTTCTATTGATATGCGTCAAATTGCTGAGCCGTATATTAGACGTAAAGCCATTCGTCATTTGGAAAAAGGTCGCGTTGTTATTTTTGCAGCGGGAACAGGGAATCCTTATTTCTCAACAGATACAACGGCGGCATTGCGCGCAGCTGAAATCGAGGCTGAGGTTATTTTGATGGCCAAAAACAATGTCGATGGCGTTTATAGTGCTGATCCTAAATTGGATGATACAGCAGTGAAATACGAGGAGTTATCATATCTTGATGTGATTAAAGATAATCTGCAAGTCATGGATACAACGGCATCATCGCTAAGTATGGACAATGATATTCCATTGATTGTCTTCTCGTTTGAAGAAACAGATAATAATATCAAACGCGTTATCTTAGGAGAAAAAATCGGAACCATAGTAAGAGGGAGGAAATAAACATGAGTAAAGAAGTATTAGCACAAGCACAAGATAAAATGACAAAATCAGAACAAGCGTTACAACATCAATTAGGATCGATTCGCGCAGGCCGTGCCAATGCATCCCTACTTGATCGTGTATCGGTAGACTATTATGGCGCACCAACACCGATCAACCAAGTAGCAGGAGTGAGCGTTCCAGAAGCGCGCTTACTAATGATTTCTCCTTATGATAAAACAGCGCTAGGCGACATCGAAAAAGCGATTTTAAAAGCAGATCTTGGTATTATGCCAAATAACGACGGTGAAGTTATCCGTATTGCGATTCCACAATTAACGGAAGAACGTCGTAAAGAACTCGTAAAAGAAGTGAAAAAAGAAAGCAGAAGATGCAAAAGTTGCGATTCGTAACGTACGTCGCGATGCAAATGATGACTTGAAGAAATTAGAGAAGTCTGGCGATATTACAGAAGACGATCTACGTAATTTCACAGAAGACGTGCAAAAATTAACAGACGCAAGCATTAAGAAACTTGATGAGATAGCGAAGAGTAAAGAAGAAGAGATAATGGAGGTCTAGAAAGAAGTGCTGAAAGAGCCTGCTTATGTTGATGAACTTTCAAACCGTCGTTTGGTTTGATTTAGTGAATCAATAGGCAGTGGAGCAACGCGAGACTGACAACCATTTATTTGTTAGGGGCCGCAGTAAAAACCCGCATTTGGTTTTTGTGGAGGGCACGAAAATTTCGAGAGTCTGGCTCTTGAAGCTGGATCGGAGATGCGAGTCGTGATGCAGGGCAAGGAACGAATGCTCACTTTATTCGCCCTCGTATTGCGGCTCTAAATCGGCAAGTGATGCCTCATAAGAGCCGCAACAAAGGCGTCAAACGCGACGCTATTCCTGCCGAATCCCACCACCGCTTCACGCATATTGAGGCACGAAACATTGCTTTTTCAATATGCGTGAAGCGGTTATTTCTTAGTATTTCGGGGGAAAGAGTCATGCGTTCATTTTTATTAAAATTTCGAGGTGGGCATTGTCTGATAAGAGCTACCGGTGGTTTACATCGCATGCAAATGGAAGTTCTAAATCGGCAAGAAATACCGCATAAAAGCTTTAACAACTCGAATCTCATGGATTTCTTATTTACTTTGAGCAAGTTATAGTACATAATTTCTGTTATTTTTGTTATTATAGGTATAGACGTGCCGACTCTTGGTAATTCTATTGGAGGAAAGAACATGTTTAAGAAGATATTTCGTCAAGATGAGAATGAGATAAATAATGAAATTTCAGCAGAACTTCCTTTGCCGAGCCATGTAGCGATTATTATGGATGGGAATGGAAGGTGGGCGAAGAAACGCTTCTTACCTAGGGTTGCTGGGCACCGTGAAGGGATGCAAGTGGTGAAACGTATGACGCGTTATGCGAATTCGCTAGGTATTGATATTTTAACGCTGTACGCTTTTTCTACCGAGAATTGGAAGCGGCCGAATGATGAGGTTGATTTTCTGATGAAGTTGCCGGGTGAGTTTTTCGATACGTTTATTCCGGAGCTGATGGAAGAGAATGTGCGCGTGAATGTGATGGGCTATAAAGAGGAGTTGCCGAAACATACACTGGATGCTGTGGAGCGCGCGATGGAGGCAACGAAAGGTAATACGGGGCTTGTCTTGAACTTTGCGCTGAATTATGGATCGCGGGCTGAGATTGTTACGGCGACACAGGTGGCAATGCGGGAATTGTTGGATGCTGGGTTTACTGCAGAGGATTTGACGGAAGAGCGTTTGGCGAAGCACTTGATGAGTGCGGACTTGTCGGACCCAGATTTGTTGATTCGCACAAGTGGCGAGCTTAGACTCAGCAATTTTATGTTATGGCAACTTGCGTATAGCGAGTTTTATTTTACAGAGACGCACTGGCCTGATTTTTCGGAAAGTGATTTTAAGCAGGCGGTTGTGGAGTATCAGAATCGCTCGAGACGCTTCGGGGGCCTATAGGGAGGATATATTGTGAAAACAAGAATTATTACAGCAATCGTAGCTTTGGCGGTGTTCCTGCCATTTGTGATCTATGGGAAATTGCCATTTGAACTGCTTAGCATGTTACTAGCGGCGATCGCATTATATGAAATTTTAGTGATGACTAAGCAAAGTCTGTTTTCGGTGAACGGGATTATCACGCTCGTATTGACACTTACGATTGCGGCGCCGACACGGTTCATCGATTGGCTTCGGGAATATAATATCACGCAAATGGAAATTATTTTTGTTTGTATGGCATTATTGTTATCCTATACGGTATTTTCAAAGAATCGCTATCATTTTGATCAGGTTGGAATTGGTATTTTAGCGGCTTTTTATACAGGGTTGGGCTTCCATTATTTAGCCGAGACGCGGAATGCGGGGCTAGAGTATGTTATTTTTGCGCTATTAATTGTTTGGATGACAGATACGATGGCCTATTTTGTTGGTCGGTCGCTTGGGAAGCATAAATTGGCGCCTAATGTGAGTCCGAATAAGACGGTAGAAGGCTTTGTTGGCGGTGTTGTTTTTGCAGTAGTAATCGCTGGCGGGTATTATTTATACATGGGATTGGATGGAAACCCATTTGTCATCGCAGCTTTAATTATTGTACTTTCCATTTTCGGTCAACTAGGGGACTTGGTGGAATCCGCATTGAAACGTTATTATGGCGTGAAGGATTCTGGGAAATTGTTACCTGGACACGGTGGAATACTAGATCGGTTCGATAATTTACTCTTTGTTTTACCACTTCTTTTGCCATTGCTACATATACTTCAAATTTTATAAAATAGAGGTGTACTGATGAGAAAAATTAATTTACTAGGCGCAACGGGTTCGGTTGGAAGCCAGACACTTGCGATTGTGAGGGAACATCCGGACTTATTTCAAGTTGTAGCGCTTTCGTTTGGGCGCAACATGAAGCTTGGAATGGCGATTATTCACGAGTTTCAACCAGAAATTGTATCGGTGGAACTTCGTCGGGACTATGAAAAATTAAAATTAGAGTTTCCTGGAATTAAGGTTTATTATGGCGCGATGGGTTTGCAAGAGGTTGCAACGTCTAGTCATGGCGACATTTTGATTAATGCAGTAATGGGTAGCGTCGGTTTGCAGCCAACATTGGATGCGATCGCTGCTGGGAAAGAGATCGCAATTGCGAATAAAGAAACACTAGTAACGGCGGGACATTTAGTCATGCGTGCTGCGAAAGAAAAAGGCGTGAGCTTGGTGCCAGTCGATAGCGAACATTCGGCGATTTTTCAGTGTTTACAAGGTGAAAATCCGGCGAATATTGATAAATTGATTGTGACGGCATCTGGCGGAAGCTTCCGGGATAAGACGCGAGATCAGTTGAAAGATGTGACGGTCGCTGAAGCGTTGGCACATCCGAACTGGTCGATGGGTAACAAAATTACAATCGATTCGGCGACGATGTTCAATAAAGGCTTAGAAGTCATTGAGGCGCATTGGCTATTCGACTTAGATTACGACAAAATTGATGTTGTGATTCATCGAGAAAGTATTATTCATTCGATGGTGGCATTTAAAGATGGTAGCCATATCGCGCAACTTGGTTTGCCAGATATGCGTGTGCCGATTCAATACGCGCTGACACATCCGGAGCGCTCAAGTATTTCCTTCCAAAAACCGTTTGATATTACGGATTTTGGTACGCTTCATTTCGATAAAATGGACTTCCATCGTTTCCCAGCATTGAAATTAGCGTACACTGCTGGTAAAATAGGTGGAACGATGCCTTCCGTTTTGAATGCAGCGAATGAGATTGCTGTTGCTGGCTTTTTAAATGGTCAGGTCGCTTTTCAAGATATCGAGGCACTCGTTGAAAATGCGATGAATCGCCATAAGACAATACCCAACCCTGATTTGGAGACTATTTTCCAAGTAGATCAGGAAACACGTGCATACGTGAAGACACTTTTATAGAGGTGAAACAATGACAACCATTATTGCGTTTATATTTGTTTTTGGCCTAATCGTCTTCTTTCATGAACTCGGACATTTCTTATTTGCAAAAAGATCTGGTATTCTAGTTCGCGATTTTTCGATTGGTTTTGGTCCAAAAATATTTGCTTACCGCAAGAAAGAAACACAGTACACATTAAGACTTCTTCCCATTGGCGGTTACGTTCGTATGGCGGGGGAAGACGGAGAAGTTGTTGAGCTGAAACCGGGTTACCGTGTTGGCTTGATTTTAAACGATGATGAAGTCGTGACAAAAATTATCATTAATGGAAAGGATCAATATCAAGATGTGCAGCCGCTTGAAGTTTCTGGAAGCGATCTTGAAAGAGAACTTTTCATCGAGGGGTATGAAGAATACGACGAGGACAAAATTGTTCGCTATCAAGTCGCGAGTGATGCGGTTGTCGTGGATGGCAAGCTAGAAACGATTATTGCACCGTATGACCGTGTTTTCCAATCGAAATCACTTGGTAAACGAGCGATGACCATTTTTGCAGGACCGTTATTCAACTTTATTTTAGCTATTATAATCTTTACAATTCTTGCTTTTGTATCAGGAAGTGTTCCGTCGAATAATCCTGAAATCGGGCAAGTAATCGATAATGGTGCGGCGCAGGAAGCTGGTTTGAAGCAGGGCGACGAAGTTATTTCCATTAATGGTAAGGCGATGGATTCGTGGCAGGATATTTTTTCTACTGTAGAGAAAAGTCCGAATAAAGAGCTTGATTTCAAAGTCGAGCGCGATGGAAAAATACAAGATATCGACGTAACGCCGAAAGCAGAAAAAGCGCAAGATGGTACAAGCGTTGGTAAAATTGGTGTCGCGCAACCAGGATCGGATTCGTTCTGGACGAAAATAACGTATGGCTTTACGCAGACGTGGTTCTGGATAACGCAAATCGGTCACGTGCTTGGCCAAATGGTGACAGGTGACTTCTCCTTGAATATGTTGAATGGACCAGTTGGTATTTACACGTCAACACAAGAAGTGGTGAGTTATGGTTTCTTGACGTTGCTCAATTGGACGGCTGTTCTAAGTATTAACTTAGGAATCGTGAATTTACTGCCACTGCCAGCGCTGGATGGTGGGCGTTTATTGTTCTTCTTATACGAGTTAATCCGCGGGAAACCACTGGACCCGAAAAAAGAGGGCATGGTACATTTCATCGGCTTTGCATTGCTGATGGTGTTGATGTTACTCGTAACATGGAATGATATCCAGCGAGCGTTTTTCTGAGATAAATAGGGAGAATCTGAAAGCAAGATCGTTTACAGGTTTAAAGATAAAAATAGGGGTGTGATTTGAAGATGCGTCAAACATTGAGCTTTATTCCAACATTGAAAGAAGTACCTGCTGATGCAGAGGTGAAAAGTCACCAGTTATTATTACGCGCGGGATTTATCCGCCAAACAGCAAGTGGGATTTATAGTTATTTACCACTCGCAAAATTAACATTGCAAAAAATTGAGACTATTATTCGTGAAGAGTTGAATCGAATCGATGCGGTTGAATTATTATTACCAGCTTTACAACCCGCAGAACTTTGGCAAGAGTCGGGTCGTTGGGAAGATTATGGTTCGGAATTGATGCGTTTGAAAGATCGCAATGCGCGTGATTTTGCATTGGGCCCAACACATGAAGAGGTTATCACATCGCTTTTACGTGATGAGGTTAAATCTTATAAGCGATTGCCATTGACGATGTATCAGATTCAGACGAAGTTCCGTGATGAATTGCGTCCGCGTTTTGGTTTATTGCGTGGTCGCGAGTTTATTATGAAAGATGCGTATTCTTTCCATGCGACAGAAGCAAGTTTGGACGCGACATACGATAAAATGTATCAAGCGTATTCGAATATTTTCACGCGTTGTGGCTTAGATTTCCGTGCAGTTATTGCGGATTCTGGTTCTATCGGCGGCAGTGAGACGAAGGAATTCATGGTATTATCGGATATCGGTGAAGATACGATTGCTTATAGTGACGCTTCTGATTATGCGGCAAACGTTGAAATGGCGCCAGTTATGCATATGGAGAAGAAATCACATGAAGAAGCGGGCGAACTTGAAAAAGTAGAAACCCCTGATCAAAAATCGATTGCGGATGTTGTGTCTTTTTTAGATGTTGCAATTGAAAAAACGGTGAAGTCTATGCTTTACGTGTTAGATGACGAGGAAATTATTATGGTTCTTGTTCGTGGGGACCATGAAGTGAATGACATCAAAATTAAAAACGCGTTATCAGCGACGACGGTAGAACTTACGACGAATGAACAAGCGGTCGAATTACTCGGTTCAGGATTTGGTTCGCTAGGTCCAATTGGCGTACCAGAACACGTTCGTATTTTTGCGGATAATGATGTACAAGATGTTGTGAACGCAGTGATTGGTGCAAATGAAGAAGGCTATCACTTGATTAACGCGCAGCCAAAACGTGATTTCAACGTGCATACGTATTTTGATTTGCGTCTGATTCAAGAGGGTGATTTATCTCCGGATGGACATGGCGTAATCAAGTTCGCGGAAGGTATTGAAGTGGGCCATATCTTTAAACTGGGAACAAAATATAGTGAAGCGATGGACGCGACATTCTTAGATGAAAATGGTCGCAGCAATCCGTTTATCATGGGCTGTTATGGTATTGGCGTTTCTCGTTTGCTTTCAGCGATTGCCGAACAACAAGCCGATGAGTCTGGCCTTGTTTGGGATCGTAGCATTAGCCCGCTTGATCTGCATTTAATTCCTGTCAATATGAAGAGTGAAGAGCAAGTCACGTTTGCCGAAGAACTCTATGCTTCTTTACAAGAAATGGGATTCTCTGTTTTACTAGATGACCGTTCTGAACGCGCGGGCGTGAAATTTGCCGATGCCGATTTGATTGGATTACCAATGCGTGTTACAGTTGGCAAGAAAGCAGCAGAAGGCATTGTGGAAGTGAAAATTCGTAAAACTGGTGAAATGATCGAAGTTCGAAAAGATGAACTAATGAATACACTGCCGATTTTATTAGGTGAAAACGCGTAACGTATAGCAAGTGAATCAGGTGAATCGGCGACAAGCGTTCGCATTCACCTGATTTTGTAAAATCTGGATTAAGTGGATTATTCCAAATACTAGAGTTGAAAATGAAGCCGTCTTACGAGTGAAATACAGTCAGGTGTTGTATTTCAAACTGGGAAGACGTTTTTTTGTTAAGTCACGAAAAGGAGTTGTCGAGATTGTCTATTACAGATGTAGAAAAACAAGAACGATTCCAAATTTTGTTGCAGCAAATTGGATTAGGAAATGATGCCGTATTTCAAGATTTTACGAAAGATGGGAAAATCGAGAAATTGGTTGTAGATAAAGCGAATAAGATATGGGAATTCCATTTGGATGTCGCTCAAATTTTGCCGTTTGAATTGTTTCAGATGATGCGTGTGGGGATGAATCAAGCGTTTCAACAGATAGCACAGACAACGATGCGGATTCATGTTCGGGACGAGACAGTGACCGAGCGTTTAGTGGAGGACTATTGGAACGATACGATTACACCGTTCGCGAAGCAGTCACCGATGATCGGGCAGTTGTTAATTGAGCAGAAGCCGACGTTTATTGCGCCAAATTTTATGGAGATTCGTGTACATAATGAGATGGAGCAAACGACGATTGCCCAGCGTTTTCAACCGGCGATTGCTGAGAGCTACGTGAAAAAGGATTTCCGACGATGGTGTTGCGCACGAACTTGTTGGATCAGTCGGAAACAGAGCATTATAAGGCTTTTGTGGAGGCGAAGGAAAAAGAGGATCAGGCGAAGGCCTTAGAAGCTGTGCAGGTGATGCAAAAACGGGCGGAGCAGCAGGCGAATGGCGAAGGTGGCGGTGGACCAGCACCATCCGGACCATTCCAAATTGGATATAAAATCAAGGATGATGAGGAACGCAAGCCTCTTGGCGATATTTATGACGAAGAACGCCGCATTACGGTAGAAGGTTATGTTTTTGCATCGGAAATTCGGGAGTTGCGCAGTGGCCGGAGCTTGTTACAATTCAAGATTACGGATTATACGAGTTCGATTATTATCAAGATGTTCTCGCGCGATAACGACGATGCTGCCATGTTCCAGAATATGAAAAAAGGCATGTGGGTCCGCGTTCGTGGTAGTGTGCAGATGGATACGTTTGTCCGTGATTTGATCATGATGGCGCAAGATGTGAATGAGATTGCGGGCGTGAAGCGTTTAGATACGGCGGAGGAAAAGCGTGTAGAGCTTCATATGCATACGCCGATGAGTCAGATGGATGCGACGTCATCTGTAGCGGATCTCGTGAAACAAGCGGCTGATTGGGGTCATCCAGCGATCGCGATTACGGATCATGCAGTGGCGCAATCTTTCCCCGAAGCTTATGGTGCCGGTAAGAAAAATGGTGTCAAAATTCTGTACGGGATTGAGGCGAATTTGATCGATGATGGTGTACCAATCGCTTATAATGAGCGCCACACGGGTTTGAAAGATGCAACCTATGTCGTGTTTGACGTCGAGACTACAGGGTTATCCGCCGTGTATGACACGATTATCGAGCTCGCTGGCGTCATGATGAAAGACGGCGAAATCATCGATAAATTCGAGGCCTTCATTGATCCAGGCCATCCATTATCCGCGACGACAATCAACTTGACGGGCATCACGGATGATATGGTGAAAGGCTCGGATCCAATCGAAGTCGTGTTGCAAAACTTCAAAGATTGGTCTGGCGACGCGATTCTGATTGCGCATAATGCCTCTTTTGATATGGGCTTTATCAACACGGCTTACGGAAAAGTCGGCATTGAAAAAGCAGAGAACTCGGTTATTGATACGCTAGAATTGGCACGTTTTCTCTATCCCCATTTTAAAAATCACCGTTTGAATACGTTAACGAAGAAATTCAATATTATCCTGGAACAGCATCACAGAGCTATTTTTGATGCAGAGGCGACGGCTTATCTTGGTTGGAAGTTGATTAAAGACGCGAAGGAAATGCGCGATATCGACTTTCATGACCAATTCAATAATTACATGGGAGAAGGCGATGCCTATAAGCGTGCGCGTCCATTCCATGCTACAATTTATGCGAAAACCGATGTCGGACTGAAAAATTTATTCAAACTCGTGTCGATGTCGCAAATCAATTATTTTTTCCGTGTTCCTAGAATTCCTAGATCGGAGCTTAATAAACTTCGCGAAGGGCTCATCGTTGGTTCAGCCTGCAATCAGGGCGAAATTTTTGAAGCGATGATGCAAAAAGGAATGGAAGATGCGGAGCGGGTTGCTGCCTTTTATGATTTTATCGAAGTACAGCCGAAGCCAGTCTACGCGCCACTTATCGAAAGAGAACTAGTTCGTGATGAAAAAGCGCTCGAAGAAATTATCGGTAACTTAGTGAAAGTCGGTGAAAAAATCGGCAAACCTGTTGTGGCGACTGGAAATGTACATTATTTGAATCCAAACGATAAAATCTATCGTAAAATCTTGATTCATTCACAAGGAGGGGCAAATCCGCTGAACCGTGCGTCACTTCCAGACGTTCATTTCCGTTCAACCGATGAAATGCTTGCCGAATTTGCCTTTTTAGGTGCTGAAAAAGCGAAAGAAATCGTTGTCACAAACTCCAATCTCGTGGCGGATTGGGTGGAAAATCTAAAACCAATCAAAGACGATCTGTATACGCCTAAAATCGAAGGTGCCGAAGATGAAGTCCGCAATATGAGCTATACGATGGCACGTAGCATTTACGGCGATGAGCTACCAGAAATCGTCGAAGCGCGTCTTGAAAAAGAGCTGAAAAGTATTATTGGTCACGGTTTCGCGGTTATTTATTTAATCTCACACAAACTCGTGAAAAAATCGCTCAACGAAGGCTATCTCGTAGGTTCGCGTGGTTCGGTTGGTTCTTCCTTAGTTGCTACCATGACGGAAATCACCGAGGTAAACCCGTTACCACCGCATTATGTTTGTTCGAAGTGTAAGCATTCCGAGTTTTTCGATGATGGTTCAGTTGGTTCCGGATTTGATTTGCCGGATAAAGAATGTCCAGAATGTGGGGCGGCGCTCACGAAAGAAGGTCAGGATATTCCTTTTGAAACGTTCCTTGGCTTTAAAGGAGATAAAGTTCCCGATATCGATTTGAACTTTTCTGGGGAGTATCAGCCAATTGCCCATGCCTACACGAAGGAGCTTTTCGGTGAGGATTATGTATATCGTGCTGGAACGATTGGTACGGTCGCTGAGAAGACGGCGTTCGGTTATGTGCGGAATTATGAGCGGGACATGAATATGACGATTCGCGGGGCGGAGATTGATCGTCTCGTGCAAGGCTGTACTGGCGTAAAAAGAACGACTGGTCAGCATCCAGGGGGGATTATCGTTATCCCGGATTATATGGACGTCTACGATTTCTCGCCAATCCAGTTTCCAGCTGACGCGACGGATTCAGAATGGAAAACAACCCATTTTGATTTCCACTCGATTCACGATAATGTATTAAAACTCGATATACTCGGACACGATGATCCGACCGCAATTCGGATGCTTCAGGACCTAAGCGGTATCGATCCAAAAACAATCCCGACCGATGACAAAGAAGTGATGAAGCTGTTCGGTTCTACAGAATCACTCGGAGTAAAACCAGCAGATATCGATTCAAAAACCGGCACACTCGGCATCCCAGAGTTCGGAACTCGTTTTGTACGTCAAATGCTTGAGCAAACCAAACCGACAACATTCTCTGAGCTTGTTCAAATCTCTGGATTATCCCACGGAACCGACGTCTGGCTTGGAAATGCGGAGGAGCTTATCAAAAACAACATTTGCTCACTCGCTGAAGTTATTGGTTGTCGTGATGATATCATGGTTTTCCTTATCTACCAGGGCCTCGACAGCTCGCTTGCCTTCCAAATCATGGAGTCTGTGCGTAAGGGGAAAGGCTTGACCGAAGAAATGGAAGCCGCGATGATTGAAAATAAAGTGCCGAATTGGTACATCGATTCGTGTAAAAAAATCAAGTACATGTTCCCGAAAGCCCATGCCGCGGCCTATGTACTCATGGCCGTTCGGATTGCTTATTTCAAAGTACACCATCCTTTGTTCTTCTATGCGACCTATTTCACTGTTCGTGCCGATGATTTTGACCTGACAGCGATGGTCAACGGAAAAGAAGCGACAAAAGCGAAGATGCAAGAAATAAACGCCAAAGGGCTCGAAGCATCGATGAAAGAAAAAAGTTTACTGACGGTTCTCGAGATTTCAAACGAGATGCTAGCTCGCGGATTTTCTTTCCAAAAAGTAGACCTATATAAATCAAGCGCAGACGAATTTATCATTGAAGGTGACCAGCTAATTCCGCCGTTTAATGCGATTCCGAGTCTTGGAACCAACGTTGCGAAAGCAATTGTAGCCGCGCGTAAAGATGGCGAATTTTTATCAAAAGAAGACTTGCAACAACGCGGAAAAGTCTCGAAAACCATCATTCAATATATGGATGATCAAGGTTGTTTAGAAGGCTTACCAGATCAAAATCAACTCTCTTTATTCTGAGGATATGGCTCTACACAAGGCAACACAGGGCCTAATGTTTGCGAAGGAAGAATGTTTGTGTTATAGTTAATAATGAAATTACGATAACTCAACCAAGAGTGGGCCGATGCCCACTCTTTCCTTTTGCAACTTTGCAGGGTTAGATTGTCGTAAACCACTGGCAATACTAGCTTTGTCAGATATATTAAAGGAGGCTAAAATGAGTAAAGTTCTTGAACAAGTCGAAGAAATCGTGTTGCCAATCACAACCGAACTTCAACTAGAACTGGTCGATTTAGCGTTTGAAAAAGAAGGAAAGCACTGGTATTTGAGGGTATTTTTAGATAAAGAAGGCGGCATTGATATCGATGAATGTGCCTTGGTTAGCGAGAAACTAAGTGAAATCTTGGACAAAAATGACCCGATTACACAAAATTACTTTCTGGAAGTATCATCACCAGGCGCAGAACGACCATTAAAAAAGGAAAAAGATTTTGAAGCAGCTATTGACAAATGGGTCCACATCACAAGCTACGAGCCAATCGCGGACCGTAAAATGTGGGAAGGAACACTCACGAAGTACGATGGCGAGGCGCTAACTGTTGAAATTTTGGATAAGACACGTAAAATTGTCTGTGAAATTCCGAAAGACAAAGTGGCCAAAGCAAGACTAGCGATTAAATTTTAAAAGCGGTAAATTAAAGGAGCTGAAAAAAGAATGAGCTCAGAACTATTAGATGCTCTTCATGTTTTAGAACATGATAAAGGAATTTCACGTGATGTGATTATTGAAGCGATTGAGGCGGCACTGGTCTCTGCTTACAAGCGAAATTTCAACCAAGCACAAAATGTACGAGTAGATTTAAACTTAGATAAGGGCACGATGCATGTGTTAGCGCGCAAAGATGTGGTAGATCAAGTATTTGACTCCCGCTTAGAAATCTCTGTGGAAGAAGCCCACAAAATCAACGCAACTTTTAAAGTCGGCGATATTGTGGAACTCGAAGTAACGCCAAAAGATTTCGGCCGAATCGCAGCACAAACAGCGAAACAAGTCGTGACGCAACGTGTTCGTGAAGCAGAACGAGGCATCATTTACGACGAGTTTATCGATCGCGAAGATGACATTATGACGGGTATTGTAGAACGCCAAGATTCTCGTTTTATTTATGTGAACCTTGGTAAAATCGAAGCAATCCTATCGCAAAATGAGCAAATGCCAAATGAGACATACCGCGCCCATGATCGTATCAAAGTATACTTGACGAAAGTCGAGAAAACGACCAAAGGACCTCAAATCTATGTTTCTCGCACACATCCAGGTCTTTTAAAACGACTTTTTGAAATGGAAGTTCCAGAAATCTATGAAGGCATTGTAGAAATTAAATCTGTTGCTCGTGAAGCCGGAGATCGTTCTAAAATCTCTGTATACACAGAAAATCCAGAAGTTGATCCAGTTGGTTCTTGTGTAGGTCCAAAAGGTGCCCGCGTACAAGCCATCGTGAACGAACTAAAAGGTGAAAAAATTGATATCGTGGAATGGTCAGCTGATCCGTTTACATTCGTTGCAAATGCGTTAAGCCCGTCCAAGGTACTCGACGTTATCGTCAATGAAGCCGAACAAGCAACAACGGTTATCGTGCCAGATTATCAACTTTCCCTAGCTATTGGTAAACGTGGTCAAAATGCGCGTCTTGCCGCTAAATTAACTGGCTGGAAAATTGATATTAAGAGCGAAACCGTGGCGACAGAAGCTGGTATTTATCCACGCCCTGATGGCCCAGTCATCGAGCGCGTAGATATCGACATGGCCGATGAAATCGCTGAAGACGAAGAATAAAGGAGTGACCAATGCGGATGCGTAACAAGAAAATTCCTTTAAGAAAATGTATTGTAACCGGCGAGCGCAAACCAAAAGGCGAACTTTTACGTATTGCCTATTCTAAAGACGGTGTACTGACGATAGATCCTAGCGGAAAAGCGCCAGGTCGTGGTTTTTACATTGTCATAGACAGCAAGGTCGCTGAAAAAGCCAAAAAGAAAAACAGTATTTTTCATCAGATGAAGATGCCAGAACAAGACGGTTTTTACGATCAACTCATTGATTATGTAAAGACAATCGAAGGAGCAAATCATGGATCATAACAAAGCCTATTCCTTACTCGGAATCGCTTATAGCGCTCGCAAACTCGTGACTGGCGAAGAACTAGTTTTAAAAGAAGTGAGGCGTCAAAAAGCACGACTAGTCATCATTTCAGAAGATATATCAGAAAAAACCGAGAAAACAATCCGTAACAAATGCCAGTATTACGATGTCCCGCTTGTGAAAGCCGGCACCCGTGAACAGCTAGGCGGTGCGATCGGCAAAGATGCAAGAGCCATTATCGCGGTAATGGATAAAGGATTTGCGGCAAAACTAACGGAATTACTCGGGTGAAATCTTAACGGAGGTGTGTCACATGAGTAAAGTTCGTGTATATGAATACGCAAAAGAACACCAATTACCTAGTAAAAAAGTGATCGAGACATTACAAGAATTAGGCGTTGAAGTCGCCAACCATATGTCTACTATTAACGACAATGCATTAAGACAACTCGACAAAACATTGCTTGGACCGAAAAAAGAATCTGCCGCGCCAAGCAGCCAACCTAAAGCATCAAACGAAGCAGGTCAAAGTAAGGGGTCTAATAAACCAAATATGAATGATAAATCGAATCAATCCAAACCAACTAATAATACCAATAAACCAACCTCACAAGGCGCAGCGAAACCAGCAGCAAGTGGAAATAAACCAGCTGGTGGAACAACACAAGGCGGACAAAATCGTCCAAACAATAGCGGTGGATCAAACCGACCTGGCGGCAACGCACAAGGCGGAGGAAACCGTAATCAAGGTGGCAATCGCAACAATCAAAACCGCGGTCGCAAAAACAACACTAAATACAAAGGAAAACGCAATCACAGTACCGTACCACCAACACCGCCGAAGCCAAAAGAGCTTCCAGAAAAAATCGTTTTCTCGGAATCACTTACCGTTGGCGAATTAGCGCGTAAATTATACCGCGAGCCATCTGAAATCATCAAAAAACTATTCCTACTCGGCGTCGTAGCAACGATTAACCAAGGCTTGGACAAAGAAGCAATTGAACTTGTCTGTGGCGAGTACGGCGTAGAAGTAGAAGAAGAAATCAAAATCGATATCACAGATTTAGATGTTTATTTTGAAGAAGCAACGGAAGAAGATAAAGGTAAAGAAGTCGAGCGTCCAGCTGTTGTAACCATCATGGGTCACGTCGATCATGGTAAAACAACGCTACTTGATTCCCTGCGTAACACGAAGGTAACACTTGGTGAAGCTGGCGGAATCACACAACATATCGGTGCCTACCAACTTGAAGTACACAACAAAAAAAATCACATTCCTAGATACACCTGGTCACGCAGCCTTTACAACAATGCGTGCGCGTGGTGCCAAAATTACCGATATCACCATTCTTGTGGTAGCAGCAGATGATGGCGTTATGCCACAAACAATTGAGGCGATCAACCATGCGAAAGCGGCGGAAGTTCCAATCATTGTTGCTGTAAACAAAATCGATAAACCGCAAGCCAATGCAGATCGCGTGATGCAAGAATTAACCGAGTACGAATTAGTTCCTGAAGCATGGGGCGGCGATACGATTTTCGTACCAATCTCAGCGAAATTTGGCGAAGGACTGGACACGTTGCTTGAAATGATTCTCCTTGTTTCCGAAGTAGAAGAATTGAAAGCAAACCCAGATCGTCTAGCTATTGGTAGCGTTATCGAGGCAGAACTAGATAAAGGTCGCGGTTCCGTTGCGACACTTCTAGTACAAGATGGTACACTGAAAGTCGGCGATCCAATCGTTGTCGGTCATACCTTTGGACGTGTTCGTGCGATGGTCAATGATATCGGACGCCGCGTGAAGAAAGTTGGGCCAAGTACACCGGTTGAAATCACTGGACTTAGCGATGTACCACAAGCTGGCGACCGTTTCGTGGTCTTTGAAGATGAAAAAACAGCCCGCGCCGTTGGGGAAGCTCGTTCAAGTCGTGCTGTTGTAGCCCAACGTTCTGCGACAAACCGTGTGAGTCTAGAAAATCTATTCGAACACATGAAAGCCGGCGAAATGAAAGAAGTTAACGTTATCATCAAAGCCGACGTACAAGGATCAGTGGAAGCCTTGGCTGCATCCCTACGTAAAATTGAAGTAGAAGGCGTTAACGTTAAAATTATTCACACGTCCGTTGGTGCTATCAACGAATCTGATATTACCTTGGCTTCTGCATCAAACGCCATCGTCATCGGATTCAACGTTCGCCCAACAACACAAGCACGTGAAGGCGCTGAAAATGAAGGCGTTGATATCCGTTTACATCGCGTTATCTATAAAGCTATCGACGAAATCGAAGCTGCGATGAAAGGGATGCTCGATCCAGAATTCCAAGAAAAAATTATCGGTCAAGCCCAAGTACGTCAAACAATCAGCGTATCCAAAGTTGGAACAATCGCGGGTTGTTACGTTACAGACGGCAAAATCACACGTGACAGTGGCGTTCGTGTTATCCGCGACGGCATCGTTGTTTTCGAAGGCGAAATCGGTACGCTGAAACGCTTTAAAGATGACGCAAAAGAAGTAGCAAAAGGCTTCGAATGTGGTATTACGATTGATAAATTTAACGATATTAAAGAAGACGACGTGATTGAAGCTTACATCATGGAGGAAATTGAACGTAAATGATTCGTTACGTCGAGTCCGAGTGGTTTTTGCAGACCCCGCAGACACTAAAAGAAAAACGAGCCATCATAAAGCGCGTCCTAACACGTGCCGGCCAAAAATTTAATATCTCCATTGCTGAAATTGGATTCCAAGACAAATGGCAGCGAGCCTTAATCGGATTCGCTGTCGTCTCCGAATCCCACGAACAAGCCGAAAAAGTAGCAGATACTGTTCTCGCATTTCTCGATTCATTTCCAGAGTGGGAACGCGGCAAAACAACAATGGAAAGTTTGTAAAATGAGGTGAAAATATGAATCTTAGAGCTAATCGTGTAGCAGAGCAAATGAAAAAAAGAGCTTGGCGACATCCTTAACCGTAAATTAAGAGATCCTCGCATTGGTTTTATTACCGTTACAGGTGTTGATGTGACAGGTGATTTACAACAAGCAACCGTGTTTGTTTCCGTTTTAGGCGAAGAAAAAGGGCAACAAGACGCCCTCGCTGCCTTGGAAAAAGCACATGGTTTTATTCGCTCCGAAATCGGTAGTCGCATTCGGTTGCGTAAAGTACCAGAACTATTTTTCGAAATAGATCATTCTGTAGCTTACGGCAATCATATAGACGACCTATTACGTGGTCTAAACGATAACGAATAATAAACAAGGCAAGAAATTTGGACAAAATTCAAGGCATAAACAAATCGCCCATTCTATTATTTGGGTAGGACGAGAGTTTTGCTTTACACAAATCGAGCGAAAGCGTTTGTATTCAGGGGATTTTGTGGGAGCCGGAAGCGGAGCATACTAATGTATGTAAGAACCGGAAGCCCATAAAATCCCCTGAATGCGAGCGCTTGCCGCCGATTTATTTGGGTTATGATACAGATTCTGTTGTGTAGGAAAAGGAGTGATTTACGAGATGGACGGAATTATCCCCTTGTGGAAAGAAAAAGGCATGACGAGCCATGACTGCGTATTCAAATTGCGCAAAAATTCTCCAAACAAAAAAAAGTTGGACATACAGGAACGCTTGATCCGGATGTCGAAGGTGTTTTGCCGATTTGTATTGGTCGCGCAACAAAACTCGCCGAATATATTACGGATGAAGGTAAAACTTACGAAGCTACGGTTACGCTAGGCAGTGCCACAACGACCGAAGACGCGAGCGGAGAAGTAGTTGCTGAAAAAGATATCACTGAAACCATTTTGCCAATTGATGTTGAAAAAGCTGCAAAATCTTTTGTTGGGGAAATCGAGCAAATTCCGCCGATGTACTCTGCAGTGAAGGTAAATGGCCGCAAATTGTATGAATATGCAAGAGAAGGCATAGAGATTGAACGTCCGAAACGTACGGTGAATATTTATACAATTGAACTCTTGAAGCCTTACGTACCAATAAGTCCAGATAACAATACATTTCACATACGAATTAAATGTGGCAAAGGAACTTACATTCGCACACTCGCTGTCATGATTGGTGAAAAACTAGGATATCCCGCACATATGTCAGAACTAAAACGCACACAAAGCGGTATTTTCACAGAAGAACAATGCTTCACGTTATCCGAAATTGAAGCATTACAAGCAAAAGAAGAAGGCGCGAGCTTCCTGTATCCGTTAGAAGACGGCTTATCGGACATGCCGCAACAAGGCATTTCAGAACTCATTCATGAGAAAGTGCTAAACGGCGTTGTACTACCAGAACAGTTCATCAAAGAACGCAACCAAGGACGCGTAGCCTTGCTCTATAAAAATAAATTAACAGCCATCTATGTACAGCATCCAGAACGTCGCGATTTTTGGAAACCAGAAAAAGTGATTGAACTACGTGAAGGTAAACTAAACTAAAAACGGTAAACGAAAAGAAGCTACCTCTTGTCAAACAAGGTAACTCCTCGTAACTCCGTATTGATTGCGCGTTATATTTTACCCTTAAAGTAGCAGGGCAAAACATAGTGCGAAGAGAAGGGGATTTCATGGAAACGTATTTTTTGCATCATCCACCAGAACATATCGATCGCGATCCTAAAGTGATAGCGCTTGGTTTTTTCGATGGATTGCACCGAGGGCATCAAGAAGTCATCAACACAGCTAAAAAAGAAGCTGGAAAACGCGGCATAAAAACTGCGGTCTTAACTTTCGATCCACATCCATCCGTTGTTCTAAGCCAAATGCGAAAACAAGTCAAATATTTGACACCGCTAGAAGAGAAAAAACGTAAGATGGCCGCGCTAGGCGTTGATATTTTATACATCGTTCGTTTTACTACGGCATTTTCGAATCTGAGCCCAGAAAATTTCGTCGCAAATTATCTGGTCGGTCTAAACGCGAAGCATGTTGTTGCCGGCTTCGATTATTCTTACGGACGTCAGGGCGCTGGTAAAATGTCGGATCTCGCCAACTATGCGGATGGGCAATTTGACGTAACGATTGTTCAGAAGCTAGAAGATTTGCATGATAAGGTGAGCTCTACTAACATTCGGAAATATATTTCGGAAGGTCAACTAGACGAGGCAAACCAACTGCTAGGCTATCCGTACACGCTTACAGGAACCGTTATCCATGGTGACAAACGTGGCCGTACAATCGGTTTTCCGACGGCGAACATTGCAGTTGATGACGGTTTCCTCATTCCCAAATTAGGCGTTTATGCGGTCAAATTTAAAGTAAACGGAGAAATACATTTAGGCATGGCAAGTATTGGGTATAATATTACCTTCAAGGATGACCAAGCAATGTCGATAGAAGTCTATATTTTAGATTTCCACCAAGAAATATATGGCGAGGAAATTGAAATCGAATGGTTCCATTATTTCCGGCCAGAGTTGAAATTTAATGGTGTAGAAGGTTTGATTGAACAATTGAAGCAAGACGAAGCAGATACGAGAGCATATTTCGCATAAAAAGTTAGGCTATCTCTTGCTTTTTGACCGAAAATAGTGTATCTTTAACTCTGTACGAAATAGAACCCTTACTTGGCTTTTTGCGAGTCACCAACGCTTGGCTCAGTATGTGGGGATTAGAAAAGAAGGAGGTGTGTAAGAAATGGCATTGACACAAGAGCGTAAAAATGAAATTATCGCTGAATATCGTGTACATGATACGGACACTGGTTCACCAGAAGTTCAAATCGCTGTTCTTACTGCAGAAATCAACAGTTTGAATGAACACGTTCGCGAGCACAAGAAGGATCACCATTCTTATCGTGGTTTGATGAAAATGGTCGGTCATCGTCGTAACCTTTTAACTTACCTACGTAAGAAAGATGTTGCACGTTACCGCGAACTTATCGGACGTTTAGGTTTACGTCGATAAACACAAGGAAAACGGGATATTTTTGTCCCGTTTTTTTTTTGAAAAAAAATAAACAAGAAGTGTCCCGCTACCTAAGAAGGTAGAAAGAAGCTTTATCGCATGAATCCAAAAACGTGCCATTTACATAAAAAAAACATGATTTCACTAAAAGTCACTGTCTTCGCAGACGCCAAGCCTTATCGAGCCGAGAAGCGCTCAGATGCTAGGCGAAGTGGAGCACAGACGCGGAGCATACTTGAGGTATGTTGACTGAAAACAGGGAGAGGGTAGTGTCCTCGACCATGTGAGAAGTTATGCGAAACGCTTTCGTGTAGAAGAGCATCAGCGCGCAGACTTCAACGACGCAGATGAGTGCTTCTCGGCTCGATGAGAGAGATGGTTGGTTTTTGGATTCATGCGTGTCTGAATACCAATTCAGGCGTGCGTGAAGAATTATGCATGGTAAAGTTTCTATTTGGTAGTGGACGCTCCTAACTAAAAGGAGATCGAAATATGACTGAAAAACAAGTATTTAAATCCACGTGGGCAGGCAAAGAGCTAGCAATCGAAGTTGGTCAAATGGCAAAACAAGCAAATGGTGCAGCACTGATTCGTTACGGGGATACAGTGGTTTTAACAGCAGCTGTTGGATCACGTAAACCAAGACCAGGTGACTTTTTCCCACTGACTGTGAACTATGAAGAAAAAATGTATGCCGTTGGTAAAGTGCCAGGCGGTTTCTTAAAACGAGAAGGTCGTCCAAGTGACCGTGCCACATTAACGGCGCGTCTGATTGACCGTCCAATCCGTCCGCTTTTTGCAGAAGGATATCGTAATGATGTTCAAATCACATCGACCGTACTTAGTGTAGATCAAGATTGCTCACCAGAAATGGCTGCGATGCTTGGTTCTTCAATTTCACTTTCTATCTCGGACATTCCTTTTGAAGGCCCAATTGCAGGGGTTGATGTCGGTCGTGTGAACGGTGAGTACATCATCAATCCAACTATTGAACAACAAGAATTGAGCGATATTAGCTTGACGGTTGCTGGAACAAAAGAAGCAATCAACATGGTTGAAGCAGGGGCGAAAGAAGTGCCTGAAGAAGCGATGTTAGAAGCTATCATGTTCGGCCACGAGGAAATCAAACGCTTAATCGCATTCCAAGAAGAAATCGTTGCCGCAGTTGGTAAGGCAAAAATGGAAATCGAATTATTCGTGCCAAACGCAGAGCTTGTTGCAGAAGTAACGGCCCGCGCAGAAGCAGATATGAAAGTAGCAATTAAAACCGAAGAGAAATTAGCACGCGAAGAAAACATTAACGTGTTAAAAGAAACGGTTGTTGCAGAATATGAAGTGAAAGAACTAGAAAATGCGGCAGAAGTTCTGCCAGAAGTAAAACATATTCTAGAAATGCTTGAAAAAAATGAAATGCGTCGCTTGATTTCCCAAGATAAAATCCGTCCAGATGGTCGTAAAGTAGACGAAATTCGTCCGCTATCCTCTGAGGTTGGTATCTTGCCGCGCGTCCATGGTTCAGGACTATTCACGCGTGGGCAAACGCAAGCGCTCAGCGTATGTACATTAGCGCCACTTCGCGAACACCAAATCATTGACGGTTTAGGCTTAGAAGATTCAAAACGCTTCATGCATCATTACAACTTCCCACAATTCAGTGTTGGGGAAACAGGGCCTCGTCGCGCACCAGGTCGACGTGAAATCGGTCACGGAGCACTAGGCGAACGCGCGTTGCAACAAGTTATTCCAAGCGAAGAAGATTTCCCGTACACGATTCGCCTTGTATCTGAAGTTTTAGAGTCAAACGGTTCAAGCTCACAAGCAAGTATCTGTGGTTCGACGCTTGCGATGATGGATGCAGGTGTGCCAATTAAAGCACCGGTTGCAGGTATCGCAATGGGCCTTGTCAAACTTGGCGATGACTACACGATTCTTTCCGATATTCAAGGTATGGAAGATCACTTCGGCGACATGGATTTCAAAGTAGCTGGAACACGTGACGGAATTACTGCCTTACAAATGGATATCAAAATCGATGGCCTTAGCCGCCAAATTTTAGAAGAAGCTTTAACACAAGCAAAAGCAGGCCGTCTGCACATTCTAGAACATCTAGAAGCGACAATCAACACACCTCGCGAAACGCTGTCAGAATATGCGCCTAAGATCGTCACAATCAACATCAAACCTGATAAAATCAAGGATGTTATCGGACCTGGTGGGAAACAAATCAACCAAATCATCGATGAAACGACGGTTAAAATTGATATCGAACAAGACGGTACAGTTTTCATCGCCTCTCAAGATGATGCTATGATTGAAAAAGCGAAAGCAATGATTGAAGAAATCGTCCGCGAAGTACAAGTTGGCGAAATCTACGATGGTAAAGTTCGTCGTATTGAGAAATTCGGAGCTTTTGTTGAATTGTTCAAAGGTAAAGATGGCTTGATTCACATTTCTGAACTAGCGCACGAACGCGTTGGGAAAGTGGAAGACATCCTGAAAATGGGTGATATCGTGAAAGTTAAAGTAACAGAAATTGACGATCACGGTCGCGTAAACGTATCTCGTAAAGCTTTGATTGAGAAAAAAGAAGGCGATACAGAGCAAGCAAACCGCGCACCACGCAAAGAAGGTTACAAAAAGCCATACAACAACGATAAGAAATAAGTAATTGAAGCACCTGCCAGCATCATCGGTAGGTGTTTTTTTGCGCAAATAAAAATCCCGCCGTTTCCAGCAGGATCATCATCAGACTATTTTTTTCTTGCTTTTAAATTAGACTTATACTGTGTCTCCAAAGACTTATGAACAGCTTTCCATTTCTGTTTCTCTGCACGCTGCAAGACAGGATCGTTTTTACGCTCAAAATAAGCCAGTTCTCGCTTTAATTTAATCCAATTAGCATAATGAGCCTCCGATAGACTACCGTCCGTTAAAGCAGCTTGTACGGCGCACCCTGGCTCGGTACCATGCTGGCAATTTCGGAATTTGCAATCATTAGCTAGCAACTCGATATCTTGGAACGTTTCCCCAAGCCCATCATTCGCTTGCCCGATTCCAAGTTCGCGCATCCCAGGCGTATCAATCACTAGTAATCCGGTTGGCAACAAGTGCAATTCACGATGCGTGGTCGTGTGCTTACCTTTCGAATCATCTTCCCGAATCCCACTCGTCTTCATCAACGTTTTTCCAGATAGGGCATTGATAAAAGAAGATTTCCCAACACCAGATGAACCGAGCAACACAATCGTTTCACCAGGATCCAAAAAGGCCTCAATCGTGTCAAAACCACTTTTTGATAAATTATCCACCGCAAAAACCGGTACTCCGTAAGCAACAAGTTCAATCTCCGTAACGATTTGTGCTATATTTTCACTAAGATCCGCCTTGGTCAAAATAACAACAGGTTTCGCGCCACTATCCCAAGCAATCGTTAAATAACGCTCCAACCGATTGATGTTAAAATCATGATTCAGCGAGCTAACAATAAAAACATAATCAAAATTCGCGGCCACTAATTGCTCGCCACCAGCAGGGTCACTGCGCTTAAACACCGTCTTCCGGTCCAGCACACCATGAATGAGAGACGTATCTTGCGGATAACTTTCCAACGCCACAAAATCACCAACCGCAGGAAGCTCCGTATTCATCGCACCCATAAAAGCAACATATTTCAACTTAGCCAAATGCTCGCCATCTCCGGATACAACCTTGAAAAAATCTTTAAAAACAGCTGTCACACGCGCGGGAATAAGTCCTTCCTGCAACGTTTGCGCCTCAAAAAAAATCTGTAAATCCATAATTATTAATAGTCAATGTTTTCGCTCCTTTAAAATAGGGGAGCTTTAAATCGAATCAAACGCTCCCAAAATGTGATTGTTGTTAGTGTTCGAAATTGTTACAATATCCATAATTCATCATCCTTTCATAATGGGAATTCCGCTCCATTATAACATAACTAGGCGCTTTAGCCAACAAAAAACAGGAAAGCAATGGTAGTAGCTTTCCTGTTTGCATTAGTTTTTATGCGTAATGATTTTTGCGATTTGATCGGAAGTCATGTTACTATCTACAGGATAGCTACCGTCACGTACATACTTCTCATAGTTGTTCGTACGTAGGAACTTGTCGAATTCAGCACCGGACTTGATGATGCCAGCAAACTGTAACTCGTTACCTGCTTTAGAAGAAGGATCACCTTTTTTGATAACAAGTGTGAATTTCTTGACTTGTTTGGCTTTTTCTTCTTCTGCTTTTTTCTTAGCCGCTACTGCTTTTTGAGCTTCTGCAGCTTGTGATTTCGCTAATTCTTGAGATGCAAGTAGGTCTTCATATTTCTTTTGGTAATTCTTGCTGTCATCTGCTTTCGTTGACGTTGTGGTTTTTGGTTCCGCTGATTTTTCTGCTTGTGCGCTTGATGAGAAGAACGTATCAAAGACAAGCAAGAGCACTGCTGAAATCAAGAAACCTAGCGCCAGCATGCGAAGTGATTGTTTCATTGTATTATTTCCTCCCTTGTGATATCTCCATTTTAATGAGCTACGTATTCCGCAATTATTTCATTTACTTGGTCTTCTGAAAGTTCCGATTGTGTAACGATTTCCTCTATAGTGACACCAGACGTATACAAAGTAATAATTTGTTTTTTTTCTTAAGTCACGGAGTTTTTTACTGGATGTGCGAACAGGAGTGACAGTGTCAGCATCGATTTTCAATGTATTTTCTAGAGTAGACACACGTTTTTTTTAATTCGAAGTTCTCTTGCATTAATTGAGACGCGATTTCCTCCATCTCACTTTCTATCTGTTTGCTATTTCCTTTTTGCATAAATGAAAGCAAGAATAGGACGACAGAACAGGCAAGAAGAATTATGATTAGAACAGTCATTGTGTTAATAACACCTCTTTTCCCTAAACTCTACTTCTATTTATAGCATAAATTACGCCAAAAACATAGTCAAAAATGAATATTGTAAACAAAATAAAAAGAAAAGCTTAGGAATCCTTGCGTAAAGCCCTTAAAAATGATATTATAATACAGGTCTGATAAATAATTCAGTTTGATTATAGTTTGGAGGGAAATAGAATGCGTGTTAATATCACTTTAGAATGCACGGAGTGCGGCGATCGCAATTATATCACTACTAAAAACAAACGTGAAAACCCGGAACGTATTGAACTAAAAAAATATTGTCCAAGATTGCGCCGTGTCACTTTGCACCGCGAAACTAAGTAAGCAGCAGGATTTTCACCTGTTGCTTTTTTTATGGAAAAGATTCTAAGTCAAGGGGGAAACGAGATGGCAACGAAAGCAATGCTACGCGAACAAATACTAGCCCAATTGAATAAAATGGATAAAGCTACATACGAACAACGCTCACAAGCTATCGCAGAACAATTATTTCAAGAAGCAATATGGCAAAACGCAACGACAATAGGTATCACAATTGCACGCTTTCCAGAAATAGCAACGCAAGCAATCATCAAGCGAGCTTGGCAAGACGGAAAAATTGTATCGATACCCGAGACACATAACAAGACAAAAACAATGCAATTTCGAGTCTACGAAGATGGTGATGAACTCTGTAAAAAAGCATTGGGTCTTTATGAGCCTTTAGAAAGCGCTCCCGTTCTTCCGAAAACAAAAATAGACCTATTAATCGTCCCAGGCGTTTTATTCCGCACAGACGGCTATCGAATCGGTTTTGGCGGCGGCTTTTACGATCGCTACTTAGAGGACTATCAGGGGGGTACTCTTTCGCTCTGTTATCCCGAGCAAATAACAACTGCTTTTAAGCCAGAACCCCACGATTTACCCGTTCAAAAACTAGTGATTGAAAATAATCTGAAATAATAGCAAAAAATTGGCGGAGATTGATTTACAATGTTCGCTTTTTTGCGTATAGTAGTACTTATAAATAGGATTTTAAAAAGAAAGCAGGGAATTTTTTGAGCCTCCAAGAACAGTATATTTTTTGGCGCTTAACTAGCTATTTTCTAATTGAAGAAGGATATCGACTCATCCACCTTCATGAAAAGAAACAAGAACTATGGCTAGATAATCCAGCCCAAAAGAAGCGACCAGTTATTCGAATTCAGATGAAGGAGCTCAGTTGGTCTAGTGTCGTTGAGCGAGATATTGAGCAAGTAATGCGTGTATGCGAAGATTTACGCAAGCAAATGGGACGTTTGAAATTACCTCTAGTCAATATGTACATCACACCCTTTAAGCCAGTTGGGGATACTTCAGAATGGTTCGATAAACCGCTACAATCAGAAAACGAGAAGATAAGCCTGAACAATATATTAATCGATGCAGAAAATGCGGATGAGCAATTAAAAAAATTGGAAACGGACCTCAACATACCAGCCGAGACATTCCAAGTTCCGACTGAACTAGACGAAAGTACCATTACTAATGAGCGTAGCGTTGTCATCAATTACATCACTACAAAAGTAAGCGATGAACAGGTGCAGGCCCGTAAAGAAAAGCCCTACGTAACATATGTTTTGCTTGCAATCCAAATAGCTGTATTTTTAATCATGACATTCACGGGTGGTACGAGCACGAACACCTTTAACCTTGTCAGGTGGGGAGCTAAGTTTAATCCACTCATATTTGCAGGAGAATGGTGGCGTTTCATTACGCCGATGTTTATCCATATCGGACTACTGCACTTACTCATGAACTCCGTCGTCCTGTATATCATAGGACCGATGGCTGAGAAACTCTATGGCAAGTGGCGTTATGCGCTTATTTACGTGCTGTCTGGCATCACAGGAGTTGTTGCAAGTTTCGCTTTCAACATTAACGTGGCTGCAGGGGCAAGTACTGCAATCTTTGGTATTTTTGGAGCCTTGTTATATCTAGTCGTGTTAAAGCCACATATCTATGCAAGGTCGTTAGGAATTAGCATTGCCGGTCTAGTTGTTGTAAACTTAGTGGTTGATTTATTTTCTCAAGGTATCGATCTAGCAGGGCACATCGGCGGATTGGTTGGCGGATTCCTGATTGCTGGAGCTTTATCCATGCCGCATCAATACTTCCATTGGCGCCGAATTTTATACGGAGCTTCCGCAGTATTACTGACCGCTTTTTTCCTGTGGTTCGGCTTCGACAAAGGAAAGCATCCATATGATCCACAAAACGCCAACGCTGTAGCAGGGGCATTTATACAAAATGAAGATTATAAAACAGCGCAAAAAAATCTTGCATCAACTCCAAGTTTCGGGCAGTGCTGATGCGCTAACTTTTACAAATTTGGCAGTCATTGCAACGATTCAAGGGAATGAAATAGAGGCAGCAGACTTTGCGAGAGAAGCAATCGCACAAGAATCGTTTAATCCACACGCCCATTTCTTATTGGCTCGCAGCTATGAAGTTCAAGGGGATTTGGAGCAAGCATTAAAAGAAGCAACAATCGCGGTTGAACAGCAAGATACAGAAACCTATGTCCAGTATAAAGGCTATTTAGAGAGCAAAATTCAAACAAGATAAGAGGTATCGTTATGAAAACAGTCTATGATGTGGCTCAATTGCTGAAAAAATACGGCATCATCGTTTATCTCGGTAAGCGGCAATGGGATATCGAAATGATGGAATACGAGCTAACCGAACTGTTTAAACATAAATTGCTGGATCGTGAAGTCTATGCCCGCGCAAGATCGATTCTCAAAGTAGACTTAGACAAAGAGAAAGCAAAAAATAAGGTAGTAGATTAGGAGACATGTGAAAATGGAAAAGAAATTAATTGGCGTTGACCTTGGCGGCACAACTGCAAAAATAGCGATTTTAAAACCCGATGGTAGTATTGAAGAAAAATGGTCTGTCGAGACAGATAGTTCAGATGAGGGGTCACATATCGTTCGCAACATTGGCGACAGCATCAACCAAAAATTAACGGACTTACAATTGGATCACGACACTTTTTATGGTATCGGAATGGGGACTCCCGGAACGATTAACTACGAAACAGGTACCGTTAAAGGAGCATATAACCTAAACTGGGCAAAAGAACAAAATGTAGCTAGAGATCTCAAAGAAATCACAGGCTTAGATGTTCATTTAGATAATGATGCTAACATTGCAGCGGTTGGCGAAAGATGGCAAGGAGCTGGAGAAGGCTCAGCGAATGTTTTCTTTGTCACTTTAGGAACTGGTGTTGGTGGAGGTATTTTTGCGGAAGGAAAAATTCTTCATGGGGCTAAGGGTGCAGCCGGGGGAAATCGGTCACATTACTGTGGATACTAGCAAAGAAGCCTATGACTGTACTTGTGGAAAGAAAGGCTGTCTAGAAACAATCGCTTCCGCTACAGGAATCGTGCGTGTGGCTAAAGATTTAGCAAAGTCTTTTGAACTGAACTCCACATTAAAAGACACTATAAAGCACGGAACAGAAGAAATAACATCTAAATTGATTTTTGACCTCGCAGCAGAAGGCGATGAATTAGCAAAGAAAGTAGTCGATCATATCTGTTTCTATCTTGGCTTGGCATGTAGTCATATTGGTAATATGCTTAATCCAGAAAAAATCATCATTGGTGGTGGCGTTTCAGCAGCTGGCGACGCACTATTGAAGCCCATCCAAAACTACTTTGAAGGTATGGTTTTCCCGGCAGTTCGAGACTCCACATCCATTTCTATTGCCACGCTTGGAAATGACGCGGGTGTTCTAGGAGCAGCATGGTTAGCCTTACCATCTGAATAATAGTTCATACAGCTAGACGTACTACTGGCGATAAAATAACGCTGGTAAGTATATCTAGCTTTTCTTTTGTTACGTTGGAAGTTTGTTTCACTTTCTTGATGTCAGGGTAAAATAGTAGTAGCATATAAGTAAATGGAGGGAGAGAGATGAATAAAATTCGCATAAATATTATAATTGCATTCCTTGGACTTTTATTTATTTCCTATGGTTGTCAAAACGAGGAGGCACCTGTCAGCAAAGAAAAAATGACAACTCCAAATAAAATTAAAACCTTAAACATCGAACCTAAAGAATTTCAACGCATTATAGGATGGATAGATGACAAAAATTGTTCTAATACAGTTGAGAAAAGAAGGGAAAGTAACCTTTGAAAGACTCAATGTTTTCACGGAGAAGCGACACCAAATATATGAAACTACACATGTTATCTCCGAAGTAATCATTAGCCCAAATCGCGATTCTTTCCTTATCTATTCCGCTAAGAGTAGAGATAAAGCAACCTTGGATGTTATCTCTATGACTGGAGAAACGATGAACACAAAAGAAGTAGCACCCCAAAATATCGAGTTTTCGTGGAATAAAGATGATCAAAATAAAATGTTCCTCACCACATTTGACACAGATTGGAACTACCAAGTGTTTCAGTGGGACATCCCTTCTGGCAGTATAGTCAAATTAAACACAGGTTCACCTTTTGTTTCTTGGTATAGCGATAATTTATTCGTATTTAATCAAAAGCTGTCTCCACAAAAAGACAGAGGCGATCTCTACTTGGAAGATATACGAGACAAAACAATTAAAAGTCTTGTTGTTGCAGATGTATATCAATTTGCTGTATCAGCCAATACACTATTAACGATGGAGCCTGGCAAAGCAGAAAAATCTATGATCTATAATTTTCGAACTGTTGGCTTCCAATCTTATTACGAATATGAAGCTCCAAGGGTATATGATGAGTTGGGGACGTTCTTTCCGTTTTATGATTTGAATGTAGAAGAAGAGTCATTCCTTACTTTTGAACCATATGAAAGTAAGAAATTAAAAGACCATGGTGGGGAGTTTAAACTGGTTAAAGTGGATCCTAAGGAAAAAAAGACTGAAACGATATTAGAGTTGACAAATAACGAGCCTATCGTTACATCCCCAAACGGTGAATATTGCTTGTATGGGTATTTATTTGATCAAATCATTGACTTAGAAACAAAAGACATATCGTACTTGATACAACATCGCGATAAAATGTATTAAAATGCTAGAAAAGAACTATCGAAATGGGATAGCTTTTCTAGCATTTTTTTTGTTGTATAAATTAAACAGACACATCTCTTTTCTGGAAGAATATGAAGGAGAGAGCCATGAAGATAAGATAATATACGGTCAGAACACCAATAGCTAATTCCGGTGAAAGTCCTTTTACATCCATTCCGACACCATTCGCATGCATACTTACATAATATAGCGGCGCCATAAAGATATATTTGAACCATTGGAATTGTTCCACTAACATAAGCGTAATACCACCAGCGATACTATTGATGAAAAGCAGGAATAGTCCAATTCCTACAGCCAACGCTTGACTTCTAAGTAGTGAGGAAACCATAAAGGCGATAGAGGTAGAAAAGATAAGTTGAATAACGAAATATCCTAATTGGGAGCCTAACGCATTTATAGCTGTCTGCCCAACATTCGTAATATCTCCGTTCTCTGAGTAGGTTGGATTAGTGATACTAATATCCTGTGTAAGACTGCCAAAAGAAGTTAAAATTCCGCCGATGATATAGGACATCACAACAGTAAATATAGTCAAAATAACTGCATACATCACAACAACGATATATTTAGAAAGAAGAATTTGCCAACGTTGATACGGCCGAATCAATAATAGTTTAATCGTACCGTAACTAAATTCAGATGATACGACAGCGCTAGCCACAACGATGGAAAACAGGGCTACCATAAACATGCTGATGCTGTTTACTGATAATATCAATTGCACATTATCGATATCTGGGACAAAGGATTTGAAGCTCGCTGATAAGGCAAGAATGATGGCTAAGATGATAAGAGGATAAAGCCATGTGCTGAACCTTAGTGATACTTTCTTTGTTTCATTTGCTATTAATGATATCATTCCATACTACCTCCATTGTGTTTTGTGATTTCTAAGAAACGCTCCTCCAATGTTTTAGTATGTGCTTCTATTGCGAAGATCGAAACGTCTTCTGACACTAATTTTTTAACGAGCGATGGGATATCGGAAGGACTACTTTTTACAAAGAAATGAGAGGTTCCATTATCGGCAAGTATGTAGTCTATTTTCCAATTGGTGAGTAGTTCTCTGGACAATTCAAGAGGTTCAAGGTGCATATGGAAAGTTTGTAGCTGCTCAGCTTCTGCTAGATTTTCTTGTTTCATATCTGCAATATGAGTCAATTCTCCACGTTCTATAATTGCAAAACGATCACATAGCTGTTCCATCTCTGTCAGTAAATGAGAGGAAACAAGAACGCTGACGCCTTGACGCGCTAACATTTTCATCTGCAAACGAAATTCTTTCATGCCTTCTGGATCTAGTCCGTTGGTAGGTTCATCAAAAATTAATAGCTTAGGTTCGTGAATAAGTGCTTGTGCAACGCCTAGTCTTTGTCTCATACCAAGGGAATATGTTTTGACTTTATTATTAATTGCCTTATCCAAATGTACAAGTTGAATAATTTCTTCTAAGCGTTCGTTTGAGATTTTGTTACGCGACATAGATGCAAAGGTTTTAAGGTTCTGAAGGCCTGTCATGTACGGATAAAATTCTGGGTTCTCCACGATAGCACCGACTTGCTGAATTGCTTCTGTATAAGAAGTATCTATGTTTTTCCCTAAAATTATTATTTCCCCACTCGTCTTGCTAATGAGTTTGACAATACTTCGGATAATAGTCGTTTTCCCGGCGCCATTGGGGCCTAAGAGTCCAAATATTTCACCTTCGTTCACTGAAAATGAGATATCTTTTATAATTTGTTTGGCTCCAATTTGCTTGACTAAATGATTGATTTCTAAAACGGGCTGTGTCATGCTTGCTCCTTTCTTATTTCAAAATCTTGTTTTATTTGGTTTGCGATTTCTTCAGGTGTTAGCTCATCTGTTTCTAAGATCAAATGGGCAACACCTTCATAAAGTTTTGTTCGCGACTCGAAAAGGGAGATAATTTCTTCTCTGCTTTTCTCTTGAATGAGAGGTCGTGTTGTATCACCTTTTAGTCGAGCGAGAAACGTATTCGGGCTGGTTTTTAAATACACGACAAAATCAGCAGACTCTAATATACTTCGATTATCATTAGATAGAATGATGCCACCGCCAGTTGATATCACAGCATCTTTTAGCAATGCGCTTGTTAACGTTTGGTGTTCTATGGTGCGGAATACAGGCTCTCCTAAGTTTGCAAAAATTTCTGTAATTGATATCTGGTGTTCAGATTGTATCTCTGTATCGATATCAATTAAGGGTAGTCTTAGTTTTTCAGCAAGTATTTTACCAACTGTTGATTTCCCTGCGCCCATAAATCCAGTTAAAACGATTTGATTCATACAAGTCCTCCTTAAGTCTCTTTTAATTTAGTAGAAGACGAATTTTTTGTAGTTTGATGTCCCAAAATAGGGTCTGTTTTAAGATATAACCATTGCTTAGTTCTGTGGTGGTATCATATCTGATGGCGTCTTCTGTACTATCTGCCCAATTATACCATAAAACAGCGTTATTGTGCTTTTCTGTGAATGTTTTTTGTCCGGCTTTTATGCGGGAAATGTTATTAGGAATGGATAAATTTGTGAGGGTTGTAGCTAAATAATGATTTTGCAATTGTTTTTCCATCTGTAGCTTAGAAACATAGATGTTGGTTGCTCCAAGCATTGTGATAATGCCAATTAAGGTAATATATAGGCATAGGACATACGTAAATCCATTCTTACAGGCTCTATTCTGATTGAACGTAGAAACGGGCGGATAGCTGAGTATCGTCTTCAAAAATAACTTCATATAGGATTTCTCCTTCTGATTTTTTAGTCCATTTGTCTTGTTTTATGTTTGTTAAAAGTGGTTCGTGACCTTTATTATCAACAGAGCGGCGTGTTAAATTTTGATAGGATTCATAGGTTATCAATTTGGATTGAGCGTAGAAGGTAATTTTATGATCTGTGACAGTTATCTGGTTGCCTGTAGTAAGTTCTTTTCGTGTCTGGTTCAAGAAGAGATGCCACTCATAATTTTTATCAATATCTATGATTTTCATGACAGATGTGTAGCTTTGAAAAATAAGTGGAATGAAAGAAGCAATGATAATGACGATAAGAAGTGAAAATAGTGATTCTAGTAAGGTAAATCCATACTTATTTGACAGCGTAACAAATATTTTCTTTAGCATAAGTAGCGCAAAGTTGCTTCGCCTCCTGGTTGTATGTTATTTGATATTTTTGATTTTTAATGATTATCTCATGGCTTGATGAAAAATGGTTATTTAAATGAAATGTACTTTCTTCTGAGAGTAGTTGCTGTGCTGTTGTCCTTTGATTTTGCTTGTGTAGATTTTCTTTGATTTGCATTACCATTGGAAGGAGCGAAAGGACAACTAAGGAAAGTAAACTGAGAGCAAAGAGACTTTCTAGTAAAGAAAAACCGTCAGATTTCATCAATGCGAAACCTCCCTTTGCCAATTTGGAAGATAAGCGCATATTTTTTATTATGGCCTTGAATGATGATCGTTTTAAACTTGCTGATATTTCCAAATGGTGGAGAAAAGCGAAATAGTTGCTCGCTTTTCTCTTGGAAATGTAGTGTTGGTGTAAATTTTCTAGATAATTCTGTTTTAGTGGATTTTCCGGAATAGGAATCTTGGTTACCGTCCAGTAGCAGTGTGCTTTCCTGATTTGTTGTTATTGCTTCTGCTTGTAAATACATAATGTCTATTTTGAGTTGATCCAGACTTTGTTTTTCTAGTAAGTGGGTCATTAGATTGCCTGCTGGAAACACGCTAATACTAAGGATGATAAGGCTTATGGAGAGAACGAGGAGCATTTCTACTAATGTAAAACCGTCCTGCTTCACGGGGCTTCCGTCACTTTTCCGCTACTATCAATCACAACATCTTTACCATTTGGGCATTTCTTCTGCTCTCCTTTGAGATAACCCCCTGTTAGAAGGTCTTGTAAAGAAGGTACTTTGTTATTTTCCAATTGATATGCTTGCGTTTGTCCTTGAACCATTGTTATAAAAGCATCGCAACCTTTATCGTTGATGGACTTGCTTTGCTTAACGATATTCGGGATAGTTAGCAGAAGGAGTACGCTGACCACGAGCAAAACAATTAACATTTCCACCAAAGTAAAACCAGATTCTTCTTTCCAATTAATTTTTTTAAACATTAAAATCACTCCTATTTTTTTATTATTCAGATGGAATTTACCATCGAGAACATCGGGAAAAGAATGGATAAATAGATGGATACGATAAGAATCCCTATTATCATAAATACAGCTGGTTGTATAAAACTAAATATCTTCTCTATTTTTTCTTCAGATTTTTGATGGCAAAGTTTATAGTAAAACAGTAGTTCTTCGGCCAGTTGCCCATTTTTTTTCGCCGTGCTGAATAATATAAATCATTTCAGATTCAAAGATAGAAAAGGTGGCAAGCGAGTTAGTGAATTGGGTTCCCTCAGAAAAAGCCCGCTCAATCGATTTGCTAATATGTTTGAAAAGCGCCGGAGAATCTTGTAGCGCAAATACTTGAACCATGTCATTGATGGATAACCCGCTTTTTAGCAAATAGCCACATTCGCGGGCAAACAATTGGGAGTAGTGCAAGCGCATGAATCTTTTTAGGATTGGTATTTTACAGTAAAGTTCTGCACGTTCGTAGGAGTTCTTTGTTCGTTGTTTTGTTAGGAAAAAAGTACAGAGTATAAATAGGATACCGAGAAAGCCTAGGAAAATTAGTGGTAACTTTTCTAGAATAAAATAGGTGAAATTTGTCGTCTGATTTTCTCCATGTGCTAGCTGGCTGAATAACATATCGAATTTTGGGAGTAAAAAAATACGTAAAAGGAAGAAGACAACAATAACGGTCATGAAAAGTATGAGTGGGTATTGGAAAATTTTTCGTAATGCTTTTTGTTGTTCTGCTTTTCGCATGAGGTGATCGCCAGTTTCTTGAACTGTTTCATTAAAGTAACCGTGTTTGCTTGCATAGTGGAGTTGTGTACATACGAAACTCGGGAACTTAGCTTCTAGTAATGCCTCACTAAAAGGGGCGCCAGAGGAAAGTGTTTTGATCATTTTTGTGTTTCTCAGTGTATCTTTTGGGGTCGTAATAGAGAGAAAAGAAATCGCTTCTTCCATAGTGAAGCCTTTGCTTAAAAGATCAGCGAGTCGTATGAGAAATTCGCCGTCAGCACGCCAATTATTGTGGAGAGAAAAAGCCATAGCAGACTCCTTTCTTTAGCTGTTTATTGATGCTGCCTTGTAGATCTATTTCTATTGAAGTCGTGAGGAAATCATTAATTTGTTCCTTTTCTATAAATTCATAGAGCGCGGTTCTTTTTTTGTGAGAGATGGTTGCATAAGGCGTGACATCTGCTGGCGCAAAACATGCAGTGTAGATGCTTTAATTGCTGGTGAGAGATTCCAATCAGGCATTGTCTGAGTTCTTCTTTATCTACGCCTAATTCTAAGAGACGAGATAGGACACCATGCGTGCTGTCCGCATGAACGGTGCTTAAAACAAGGTGGCCGGTCAAGGCGCTTCGGATAACCATTTTTGCTGTATTGGAATCCCTAATTTCGCCCACGATTAAGATATCTGGGTCATGACGTAGTGTCGCTCGAATGATATCTGCGTAATCTAGGCCTGCTTTCTCATTTATTTGTACTTGTAAAAATGCTGGCATAGGGCGTTCGACAGGGTCTTCAATCGTGATAATCTGTAAGGGATACTGCAAACTTAGAGAATGGGCTAAGCTATACATGCTGGATGTTTTTCCGCTTCCGGTCGCTCCAGAGAATAGTAGGAGCCCCGTTCGTTTCTGTGCAAGAGAAAGTATATGATGCGTTATTTGTTGGAAAACACTACTTTTTTGAAATGGAAGTATTTCTTGCTCTGAGAAAACGCGAATAACCATACTTTCAATAAAGCGAAAATTAGGTATAGTAGCGAGTCGAACGGATACTTTACATCCTTGAATACTTGTTTGAAAGGCACCGCTTTGGGGTCTCCTTGTCTCACTTATGTCCATGAATCCTCGGTATTTCAAATGGGTTAGCAAACGTTCGCCACTATCAAATGGGAGGGAGGCGAAGTGCTGTAGCCGTCCATTAATCCGCAGCAGAATACGATAATTCGCTTCAGTTGGAATGAGGTGTACATCGCTTGCTGTGAGTAGTGTTGCTTGATTTAAAAGGGTGTTGGCTAAATTTTGAATCATGTGGTTGTCTCCTTATTTTTGTCTATGCTAAATGTATTCGACGCGACTAATCTATTTTCCTTTTCGGGTGAAAAAGAGAGTTTGTGATTTTTAGATAGAATAAGAGCTAGAAAACTTATTTTAAGAGCAGAAAAGGGTAGATAGAGTTTGAAATCAGGGTTAAAAAATTTTTTTTTAGGTTTTATCAGTTGTTCGATTATTCACATACGCACGATAAAAGTTCATTTACTCGATAAAGCCCTTTCATTCCGAACTATATCCTTGGAAATATAAAAACAACATCTAAAATTTAATTATTTGCCGAACGATAGGGTCTCGTGGTAACATATAGGAAAGGCAACTAATACATAAAAGAGCGGATGAAAATAGACAGAGAGACTGCAAATTTTGCAGCGCCGACGGGGAAAGCATGGGAATGTGAAACTCTCAGGCAAAAGGATGTTTATGGGACGCAACTCTGGAGGCATTATTCCTTATTTTGGAGTACGACAGAGACTTATTTTAACGAGTAAGTCCTTTTAGTATGCAAAAAAAGAGGAGGATTCACATGACAGGTTTAAAGAAAACACCTATTTTTCCTTTATATGAAAAATATGGTGCGAAGACGATTGATTTTGGTGGATGGGATTTACCGGTACAATTTTCAGGAATAAAGGCCGAGCATGAAGCCGTGAGAACGAATGCTGGGTTATTTGATGTGTCGCATATGGGGGAAGTGTCGGTGCATGGTTCTGGAAGTTTAGCCTTCTTACAAAAAGTATTGTCTAATGATATTTCGAAATTGAAGGCTGGAAAAGCACAATATAATATTATGTGTTATGAAACTGGCGGCGTAGTGGATGATTTAGTCGTTTATATGAAAGCTGATGACGATTATCTTCTTGTTGTGAATGCATCAAACACAGAGAAAGATTTTGAATGGTTGGCAAAACATGCGCCAGAGGGAGTCAATGTGCAAAACGTTTCCGCGGATTATGGGCAGCTAGCTTTGCAGGGACCCAATGCTCAGGCGATATTAGCAACATTAACGAATGTGGATTTGACAGCTCTCACATTTTTCGGCTTTGTTGACAATGTGGAAGTAGCGGGTGTTCCATCACTTATTTCAAGATCTGGTTATACCGGAGAAGACGGCTTTGAAATTTATACAAAAGCTGCAGACACCCCTCGTGTTTGGGAGGCGATTTTAGAGAAGGATGTATTGCCAATTGGGCTTGGTGCACGCGATACATTGCGTTTCGAAGCGAACTTAGCTTTATATGGTCAAGAACTTTCGCAAGACATTTCACCACTAGAGGCCGGCGTTGGCTTTGCGGTGAAACTACAAAAAGAAGCGGATTTCATTGGTAAGCAAGCGTTGATAGCGCAAAAAGAAGCTGGTTTATCACGTAAATCTGTCGGTATAGAGCTGATTGATCGCGGCATTCCGAGACATGATTACAAGGTTTTTGCTGGTGATAAAGAGATTGGCATAGTGACAAGTGGTACGCAGTCTCCAACACTTGGCAAGAATTTGGGCTTGGCATTAATTGATATCGAGTACACAGTGCTTGATACAGAGGTGGAAGTCGAAATTCGTAACAAGAAGTTGAAGGCAAAAGTAGTTCCAACCCCGTTCTATAAAGCGCGAAATAAATGAGGAGGATGTAATATTATGGCGAAACATCGTTTTTTACCAATGACTGAGCAAGATGAGAAAGATATGCTAGATACAATTGGCGTTTCTTCTATTGATGAACTTTTTACTGATATTCCTGAATCGATTCGTTTTAACCGAGAATACGATTTAAAACCAGCGAAATCAGAACCTGCGCTTTTGAAAGAACTAGCTAAGTTGGCTAGTAAGAATGCGGATTCTGTTGAATATGCGTCTTTTTTTAGGGGCTGGTGTGTACAATCATTACATTCCAACTGTTGTAGATAGCGTGATTTCTCGTTCTGAATTTTATACGGCTTATACGCCTTATCAACCGGAGATTTCACAAGGAGAACTGCAAGCCATTTTTGAATTCCAAACGATGATCGCAGAGATTACCGGTATGGATTTGGCGAATTCCTCCATGTATGATGGTGGAACCGCTCTTGCTGAAGCTGCAATACTAGCAAGCGCCCACACAAAACGTAAAAAAAATCTTAATTTCAAAAGCTGTGCATCCGGAATCGCGTAATGTTGTGAAAACATATGCGATAGGGCAACACATTGATGTTATTGAGATTGATGAAAAGGACGGCGTAACAGATTTGGTCGCGTTAGAAGCACAAGTAGATGACACGGTAGCAGCGGTTATCGTGCAATATCCAAACTTTTATGGTCAAGTAGAGGCATTGCAAGAAATCGAGCCATTAGCGCATGATAGAAAGGCGCTATTTATTGTTTCGAGCAACCCATTAGCACTCGGAGCACTTACTCCACCGGGCAAATTTGGCGCGGATATCGTGGTTGGGGACTCACAAGTATTCGGCATTTCAGAAGCCTTTGGTGGGCCGCATTGTGGCTATTTCGCGGTTACTTCGAAATTAACCCGTAAAGTTCCGGGACGTCTTGTTGGCGAAACTGTGGATGAGAACGGGAAACGCGGATATGTATTGACGTTACAAGCGCGTGAGCAACATATTCGTCGTGATAAGGCGACCTCTAATATTTGTTCCAACCAAGCGCTGAATGCACTAGCTTCTTCAGTTGCTATGAGCGCACTCGGCAAGCAAGGGATTACAGAAATGGCCAAACAAAACATTGATAAGTCTCATTTTGCGAAAAAAGCTTTCCAAGAAAAAGGTTTCGACGTTATTTCTGGCGACGCGTTTTTCAATGAGTTTGTCGTGAAATTATCGAAACCGGTGAAAGAAGTGAATCTGGAGTTGCTGGATCAGGGCTTTATCGGTGGTTATGATTTGGGTAATTACGAAGAAAAATATGCGAATCACATGCTTGTGGCTGTTACAGAAATGCGTACCAAAGAAGAAATCGAGTCGTTTGTAACAAGTTTGGAGGGGGCAAAATGAATAATAGCGAAACAATGCCATTAGTATTTGAGCGGTCAGTTCCGGGACGTATTGGATATAGTTTGCCAGAGCGCGATGTACCAGAAGTAGACTTACAGAGTTTGTTTGGGACTACCTATGTGAGAGAAACGCCTCCAGCCCTGCCAGAGTTGAGTGAATTGGAATTAATGCGTCACTATACAACACTTTCCAATCATAATTTTGGTGTCGATTCAGGCTTTTATCCACTTGGATCTTGCACGATGAAATATAATCCGAAAATCAATGAAAAAGTAGCGCGCTTCCCAGGTTTTGCGAACATTCATCCGTATCAACCAGAGGAATCCGTACAGGGCGCGATGGAAATGCTCTACGATCTTCAGGAAAGTCTAGTTGAAATCACAGGGATGGACGAAGTTACGCTACAACCTGCTGCTGGTGCGCATGGCGAGTGGACAGCTTTAATGTTAATTCGCGCTTTCCACGAGGCGAATGGTGATCATCAACGTACAAAAGTCATCATTCCGGATTCAGCGCATGGAACGAACCCTGCATCTGCTTCTGTCGCTGGTTTTGATATCATTACTGTCAAATCAAATGAAAAAGGACTTGTCGACATTGAGGATCTAAAAAACGCGGTAGGCGACGACACCGCGGCACTGATGTTAACGAACCCAAACACGCTTGGCCTTTTTGAAGCAGATATTGTCGAAATGGCAGATATCGTGCATAAAGCTGGCGGTAAATTGTATTATGACGGCGCTAACTTGAATGCTATCATGGCAAAAGTTCGTCCTGGTGATATGGGCTTTGATGCTGTGCATTTGAATTTGCATAAAACATTCACTGGACCTCACGGTGGTGGCGGACCTGGATCAGGACCAATCGGTGTGAAGAAGGACTTGATTCCATTTTTACCAACGCCAGTTTTAACAAAAAAAGAGGATAAATATACATTTGACTACAATTATCCGCAATCGATTGGACGTGTGAAACCTTATTATGGTAACTTCGGTATCAACGTTCGCGCTTACACGTATATCCGTACGATGGGGCCAGATGGTCTGAAAAAAGTGACGGAATACGCTGTGCTGAATGCGAACTACATGATGCGTCGTTTAGAGGGGGCTTACGATTTGCCGTTTGACCAAGTGTGCAAACATGAATTTGTACTTTCTGGAAAACGCCAAAAACAATTAGGCGTTCGTACATTGGATATCGCTAAACGTCTGCTGGATCATAACTTCCATCCACCAACTGTTTATTTCCCATTAATTGTAGAAGAAGCAATCATGATTGAGCCGACAGAAACCGAGTCAAAAGAGACGTTGGACGGCTTTATCGATGTTATGCTTAAAATTGCAAAAGAAGCAGAAGATAACCCTGAAATTGTACAAGAAGCGCCATATAACACGTATGTAAAACGCTTGGATGAAACGCGTGCGGCTAGAAAACCGGTCTTGCGTTATCAAGAAAAAGTAGAAGATGAAGTAACGACATGAAAAAAGCCGTGTTTCCCAATTTAGACTGGGGAACACGGCTTTATTTTAGTTTTCTTCGCTAATGACAACACCCAGAGCTCTTGCAAAACTAAGCGCTTGCGCAGATGTTACGCGACAACCTCGCAATTTATCAAGTGAAACAGTAATACCCTCAAAGTGGTTCACACTCAAATCAATACTTTCCATCAAGACATTAGAAAAATTGGCCTCATTCAGCTTACAATTAATGATTTCAGAATGCTTCAACTCACTCTCATAAAAATCCGCGTTTATAAGCGAACAATCACGCCATTCTACTTGCTTAAATTTCGAAAAACCAAGTGAACTCATTGTCATTAAACAGTTTTGAAATAGGGTATTATGTATCAGAGAGTCTGAGAGGTCGGCCCCAGTTAGTTTACAATCAATGAATTGGCAGCGGTGAATAATGGCAGAATTAAAAGCAACATTTGAGAGGTTACATTTTTCAAAAATAACATCAGTGAGTTCAATATTCGGAAATTCGAGTGTCACAAAGTTCACATTTCGCAAAATGACTTGGTCGAGCACAATCCGTTCCATGGGATCAAAATCAAAGTCACGATCTTCTATCAATACTTCGCGAAGATAGACTTCTTCTGAAAGCCAATTTTGATCAAGTGGTTCCAAGTGTGCTGGTATTTTTGGTGTCTGCATTTTTTTCGACATGATAAAACCTCCTAAAAAAAGCCACTAAGCAATAGACGCGCTCAGTGGCTTTATGCTTATTTTGACTTTGTTTTTCCTGACCATTTTTTATAGCCGCCTTTTAATTGGAACACGTTTGTGTAGCCGGCTTTGTAGAGCATGATTGCAGCACGATTGCTTCGTTGTGCGCTTTGGCAATACAGGTAAACAGGTAAGTCTTGACGAATTTCTGCTTTTCGAGCTTTCATTTGGGACATCGGGATGTTTCTCGCTCCTAAAATGTGCCCAGCATCAAATTCTTTTGGTTCACGCACATCGATTAATTGCGCTTTCCGGAAGTCTTTTTTGAATTCTTCCTCGGTTAAAATGGTTAACGCTTTCTTACGCATTGTATATTGATACACTTCATAGCCTAGCAAAACAACCAAAATGGCAATTGCTAAAACCCAACTCCAGTCAATATTCAAGATGATATACCCCTTTCTTTTCTTTATCTCCACTTATCATTATAACTTATTTTTTCTTTCCATCAATGACTTTCAACGAAGTTTTTCGTTTTTTTGTTTGCGGTTGGTTTTTTGCGCGAAGTTTTTGTGATTGTTTGACCGCCGCTAGGTATTTATCGTCTTTTTTCGGTCTGTTTCCTAAAAAGCGGAAGAGTAGCCAAATGAGGAGGATTAGAATAATGGATACGACAAGGCTACTAATAATGCTTTTAAAGCCTACGAAAAAGATACCAATCACTGCTAAAACAGCTAAAACATAAAACCAAATAGGGAATTTGCGCATATTTTTCACCTCATTCTAGTAATTCTAAGTTTTTGGGTAATGCTTCTTCTCGTTTGTTCTTTTCGACACGATGTAACTCGTTGAACGATGCGATGGCTACTTCCACTTGGTCGTTTTGCGGTTCTTTTGTTGTTAAAAGCTGTAGCCACAAACCAGGAACACCGAGATATTTCAAAATTGGGATGTTGCGGCATTTGTTCGTTAGTTGAAGGACTTCAAATGCTACGCCGAGTACAACAGGGATGAGTAGAATCCGGTTGACTACGCGAACCCATAGTGGATCTGTGGGCACGAGCATATAGATAAACATGCCGACAATCACGGTAAATAGGATGAAACTGGAACCACAACGATAGTGAAGTCGTGACCTGCTTTGGACATTTTCGACGGTGAGCTCTAAATCAGATTCATAGCAATTGATGACTTTATGCTCTGCACCGTGATATTGGAACACGCGCTTGATGATGGGCGTTTGGGAGACAGCGAAAATATAGCCAAGCAAGAGCATTAATTTGAATAGTGTCTCTAGCATGATTTGTCCCATATCACCTGATACGACCGGTCGGAAAAGATTCGCGATAAAAACCGGAATGAGTGTCATGACGAATTTTGCAAAGATGAAGGATAGCACGCCGACAACTGCCACGCCCAACCACATCGCGAGTTTAGACTCTTTGGTTTCGATTTTCTTATTTTCAGCTTCGTCAAGTGGATCCTCATCATAACGATCGGTTGCGAAAGTTAGATGCTTGGAGCCAATAGCGCTTGATTCGATTAAAGCAACAATGCCTCGAATAAAAGGAATGCGCTTCAATGTTTGCACCCAGCTAGGTGGGTTTTTCGTTAAATAGAAGTATTCAATGGTGCCATCTTTTCGCCGGATAGCAGTGACGGTCTCTCTACGGCCTCCGAACATTACACCTTCAACCACAGCTTGACCACCATATATTCCTTTTGTCTGTTCACTCAAAATTGTTCACCAGCCTTATTTAGTATACAACTGCTATTCTACGCTAATTTGCCGAATTCGTATAGTTATAACGCATAAAAAAAGTTATTTTGCGCGGTTTATGATAGAATAGCTGTATTCGAGCGAAAAAATAGTTACATAACGAAACATTTAGGAGGAAATAGAATGACTAAATTAGCAAAGATTCAAGCGGCTTTAGAGGGTAGAAATATGGAAGCTGTTCTTGTGACGAGTGACTATAACCGTCGCTATGTAGCAGACTTCACAGGAACAACTGGCATGGTTTTGATAACACCAACGAAGGCTTTTTTTTGTGACAGACTTCCGTTATACAGAACAAGCAGCTAAGCAGGCAGTAGGTTACGAAATCCGCCAAAATAAAGGTCCAATTTACGAAACGGTGCAAGCGATTATGGAAGAACTCGGAATTAAAACGCTTTATTTCGAGGAAGCTTACGTAACCGTCGCAGAGCATAAATTAATGCAAAGTTTTTTCTCTGCCAAACTAGAGCCGTTTAGTGACCTATTTGAAGATATGCGTAAAGTCAAAACAGCCTCTGAACTTTCAGCGATTAAAACGGCTTGTGAAATTGCGGACGAAGCATTCACACATATTTTGACATTTATTAAACCAGGTTTGACAGAACTAGAAGTATCGAATGAACTGGAATTTTTCATGCGTAGAAACGGGGCATCAGGTTCTTCTTTTGACACGATTGTTGCATCTGGACTACGCTCGGCCTTACCGCATGGTGTTGCCTCAGACAAAATTATTGAAGTGGGCGACTTTGTGACGATGGATTACGGCTGTTATTACAATGGTTATTGCTCGGATATGACGCGCACGATTGCGATTGGCGAACCGAGCGCTAAGTTAAAAGAAATCTATGCGGTGACGCTAGAAGCACAACTTAAAGTCATCGACGCGCTAAAACCAGGCATGACTGGCATTGAAGCAGATGCGATTGCTCGCGATCACATTGCCTCAAAAGGGTACGGAGAAGCATTTGGTCATTCATTAGGTCACGGGATCGGGTTAGAAATCCACGAAGGCCCAAACCTTTCAATGAAGAGTCCCAATGTTCTTGTGCCAGGGAATGTGGTTACGGATGAGCCAGGCATTTACTTACAAGGCATTGGCGGCGTGCGGATTGAAGACGATATTTTGATTACGGAAACAGGAAATGAAGTTTTAACACACTCATCAAAAGAATTAATTATTTTATAGAATTGTATAATGGCGCGTTTTGTGGTTAAATAAGTAAGGATGAAACCAACTTAAAAGTAGGAGGATACAAAGATGATTTCAGTAAATGATTTTAAAACAGGTTTAACGATTGAAGTAGATAACGGCATCTGGCGCGTGCTAGATTTCCAACATGTAAAACCAGGAAAGGGCGCTGCATTCGTTCGTTCAAAATTACGTAACTTACGTACTGGCGCTATTCAAGAAAAAACATTCCGTGGCGGTGAAAAAGTAGCCAAAGCACAAATCGATAACAATAAAATGCAATATCTGTATGCAAGTGGCGATCAACATGTTTTTATGAACACAGAAACATATGACCAAATCGAGCTACCAGAAAAACAAATCGAGTATGAATTGAAATTTTTGCGTGAAAACATGGAAGTTCAAATCGTTATGTACCAAGGAGAGACACTTGGTGTGGATTTGCCAAACACGGTTGAATTGAAAGTAGTAGCGACAGATCCAGGAATCAAAGGCGACACGTCTTCCGGTGGATCTAAACCTGCCACACTTGAAACTGGCCTTGTTGTAAATGTTCCTTTCTTCGTTAACGTGGATGATACACTCGTTGTCAACACGACAGAAGGCGGATCATACGTTTCCCGTGCACAATAATTGAAAAATAGTCTGTCTTATTCTGTTCAGAGCCCACTTTTAGGGTTCTTTGCCAGCAGAATGCGACAAGGCTTTTTTTTTTTGTGAAAAAACGGCGTTAAGCTACGAGTTTCTCTGAAAAGTATGGTACAATAATTAGGATGCGTGACGAATGCATTTGAACTTATATATATTTTATAGATGAATTTTGAGGAGTGTTATAAATAATGTTATCAATTAACGAGATTAAGCAGCTTGTGAAATTAGTAGATGAGTCTTCATTGACTGAGTTCGAATACGAGACAGAACAAGGCAAAATCAAAATGAAAAAAGGTGGAGAATATGCGGTTGCACCAGTAGTTTCCACGCCAGCAGTTCAAGCAGTTCTTCCAGCGCCACAAGCAGAAACAGAAGTAGCGGCTACAACGCCAGCTGCACCAGCTGAAGACTTACATGTTATCACATCACCAATGGTCGGAACTTTTTATAGTTCTCCAAATCCAGAAAGTCCAGCGTTTGTAGAAGTAGGCGCGACGGTTCATGAAAAAACAGTCGTTGGGATTATCGAAGCCATGAAATTATTAAATGATGTGGAAGCAGATGTGAATGGCGAAATTGTTGAAGTACTTGCTTCAAACGGAGAACTAGTCGAATTCGGTCAGCCACTATTCAAAGTTAGAAAGAAATAAGGGGTAATAATCATGATAAAAAAAATATTGATAGCGAACCGTGGAGAAATCGCTGTTCGTATCATCCGTGCTGCAAAAGAGATGAATATTGAAACGGTTGCCATTTATTCAGAAGCAGATGCTGAGAGCCTACACATCCAACTGGCAGATGAAGCATACTGTGTCGGGCCTGCATCTACGAAAGAAAGCTATCTCAACATGTCGAACATTATTAGCGTTGCCGTATTGACGAATTGTGACGCGATTCACCCAGGTTATGGTTTCTTAGCCGAGAACGCTGATTTTGCTGAGCTCTGCCAAGATTGTAATATTATTTTCATTGGTCCGAGCGCTGACGCTATTTCTCAAATGGGAACGAAAGATGTCGCGCGCGAAACAATGAAAAAAGCTGGAGTTCCAGTTGTTCCAGGCTCTACAGGTATCATTAAAGATGTAGAAGAAGCGAAAAAATTGGCGAAAAAAATCGGTTACCCGGTTATTATCAAAGCAACAGCCGGTGGTGGTGGTAAAGGAATCCGTGTCGCTGAAGATGAAGAAAAACTCGTTTCTGGCTTACAAATCACGCAGCAAGAAGCCGAAGCTGCATTTGGTGATTCTGGCGTATATATTGAGAAATTCATCCAAGATTTCCGCCATGTAGAAATTCAGATCATGGCTGATAATTACGGAAATGCGATTCATCTAGGAGAGCGCGATTGCTCCATTCAACGACGCCTTCAAAAGCTCATTGAAGAAGCACCGTCACCAGCTCTAGACGAAAAAATGCGCCAAAAGATGGGTAAAGCAGCAGTGAAAGCTGCGAAAGCCGTGAAATATTCTGGCGCTGGAACTATTGAATTTATTTACGAGCCACACGAAAAAAACGTTCTACTTCATGGAAATGAATACGCGTGTACAAGTAGAACATCCCGTGACAGAATGGATTACGGGAATTGATATTGTTAAGCAGCAAATCCTCGTTGCATCTGGTGAACGTTTGACAATCAAACAAGAAGACGTGAAATTAACAGGATGGGCGATTGAATGCCGTATTAACGCAGAAAACCCAGAAAAGAATTTCATGCCAGCACCAGGAGAAATCAAATTTTACCTACCACCAGGCGGTAATGGTGTTCGTGTCGATTCTGCGGCATATCCGAACTACAAAATCCCGCCATATTACGATTCTATGGTAGCTAAAGTGATTTGTTATGGCGAAACTCGTGATGAAGCCATTGCTACAATGAAACGCGCATTAGGCGAATTTGCGATTGAAGGAATTCCAACAACGATTCCGTTCCATCTACGCGTTTTAGACCACGAAGTTTTCCGTTCAGGGGACTTTAATACGAAATTCCTTGAAAAGTATGATGTAATGAATCTATCGTGAGGAGAGATAATCATGGCACTAACGAAAAATAAAAACGAGGAAACACTCGGTAAAATTGAAATCGCACCAGAAGTGATTGGTGTCATAGCAGGGCTTGCCGCTGCAGAAGTCGAAAATGTGGCTGGTATGCAAGGCTCATTTACGAATGAGATGCGCGAACGTCTCGGTGGCGCAGTAAATCATAGTAAAGGTGTTAAAATTGATTTAACCGAAGCAGGTATCGTGATTGATGTTTATTGTTATATTCAATTCGGGGCAACCATCCCACTATTAGCACAGAACATCCAAGATAGCATTCGTGAGACCATCCTCAATATGACTGGTCTTGAAGTTGTCGAAGTAAATATCCATATTGTTGGTGTTCAGTTCGAACGGCAAGAAACGATATCATTTGATGAATTAGAAATTTAATAAGTAAGGCGAACCTTACTAAAATAAGGAGTAGAGCTTTTAATGAAAAGACGAGAAGCACGAGAAAAGGCTCTTCAAATATTGTTTCAGATGGAACTCAATGAGATGCATTTGGATCAAGCGATAGCCAACGTGATGGAAGACCAAAGCGATGCCTATGTCGATAAATTAGTAGAAGGCGTTGTTGCCAATAAAACAGCGATTGACGAGCTGATTGCGGGGAACTTGGACAATTGGAGTATGGATCGATTAAATAAGGTTGACCTTGCTATTTTGCGAGTGAGTGTATTTGAAATGGTTTATTGTGAAGATATTCCAGATAGAGTAAGCCTTAACGAATCACTTGAAATCGCCAAAATTTTCAGCGACGAGAAGTCAAGTAAGTTTATCAATGGGGTTTTAGCCAATGTCGCAAAAGACGACGATATAACATAATTTTTTACGCAGTATCATTTTAATTTACAAAAGTTTCGACAAATGAGTAATGTTACCTGTTTCGGGGCACTTTTTGGGCCTCGGAATCATCAGGTTTCAGATAAATATTAAGGGGGCTTTTTTGATGGGACAAATTATTGATGGTAAACAACTGGCGAAAAAGATTCAAGAGAACGTAACAAATGAGGTAGCTGAACTCGCGAAACAAAATTTACACCCTGGACTTGCGGTTGTGCTTGTAGGCGATAATCAGGCGAGCCGTACATATGTAAGAAATAAGCAGAAGCGCACAGAAGAAGCAGGTATGAAATCTGTATTAATCGAGTTACCAGAAGACATTTCGGAAGCAAAATTGCTAGAAACAGTGGAAGATTTGAATAATGACGTGACGATTCACGGCATTTTAGTACAGCTACCGCTTCCAAAGCATATTTCCGAGGACAAAGTGATTGACACCATTATTCCTGAAAAAGATGTCGATGGTTTCCACCCAATCAATGTTGGTAATCTTTACGTGGGTAAGGAAGCATTTATTCCTTGTACGCCAGCGGGGATTATTGAATTGATTAAATCGACTGGTGTTTCCATTGAAGGTAAACAAGCCGTCGTTATCGGACGTAGTAATATTGTCGGAAAACCTGTAGCGCAGCTCTTATTGCAAGAGAACGCGACGGTAACAATCGCGCATAGTCGCACGAAAGATTTACCAGCCGTTGCACGCACAGCAGATATTTTGGTTGTTGCCACTGGATTGGCTAAATTCATTAAAAAAGAAGCAATCAAGCCTGGTGCTGTTGTCATTGATGTAGGTATGGATCGTGATGAGAATAATAAATTATGTGGTGATGTAGACTTTGATAACGTCAAAGATACTGCTGGATTTATTACACCTGTTCCTGGTGGCGTTGGTCCCATGACGATTACAATGTTACTTGCCAACACATTAAAAGCAGCAAAACGCATTTGGGATACACAATTACAAACGAAATAAGTGTTTAGAAAATAGCATCTTGATAATAATCAGCATGTCGATTACTGGCATGCTGATAGAATTTTTATTGTAAGGTTGTGTGATGATGGAACAAGACAAATATCTCAGTGTTGAGGCGCTAACTAAATATATTGAAAAGAAATTCGAAGTGGATCCATATTTGAAAAATGTATATGTAAAAGGTGAAATTTCGAATTTCAAACAACCTGTCAGTGGACATATGTATTTCACGCTGAAAGATGAAGGTGCTGAGCTTCGTTGTGTCATGTTCCAAAAATCGGCCGCTAAACTCGGGTTTAAGCCTGAGGATGGCATGCAAATCATGTTGACTGGTCGCGTGAGTGTATTTAGTAAAGGCGGGCGTTATCAACTCTATGCGGAGTGGATGGAGCCTGATGGAGTTGGCAGTCTCTACATCAAATTAGAACAATTAAAGAAACAGCTGGACAAGGAGGGGCTTTTTGCGCAAAATCGCAAACGAGCGCTTCCTTCTTTTCCTGCGAAAGTGGGGATAATCACATCGAAAACTGGGGCCGCAATTCGTGATATGATTACGACGATGACACGACGCATGCCTTCGACGGAAATTTTGTTATTTCCAACGATTGTGCAAGGAGAGACAGCAGCCCCAAATATTGTTCGAAATATTGAGCGTGCTAATTTTAGGAATGATATCGATGTTTTAATTATTGGCCGTGGTGGTGGTTCGATTGAGGATTTATGGGCATTTAACGAGGAAATTGTCGTGCGTGCTGTAGCTGATTCCGATATTCCAATCATTTCTGCAGTGGGGCATGAGACAGATACGACATTGACAGATTATGTAGCAGATGTACGGGCAGCAACGCCAACAGCCGCTGCTGAGCTGGCCGTTCCGGATTATCGAGATTTATTGGAACGGATAGCCGAGCGTCGTTTCCGCCTGATTCAAGCGATGAAACAACGAGTAGATGTTTCGAAACAACATGTGTCTAGACAGCAAGAACGTTTAGTCATGCACGGACCTAAGCGTCAAATAGAGCAGTATCAGGAGCGTACGGATTATTTTGTCGAACGTTTAACACGCGGATTGAAGCAACATCTTATTCTGAATCAACATGCATTTGAACGGCTGTCATTTCGTTTATCACACACTGGATTAGACCGTGAAATAGCGCAACAGAAGCAACTATTAGCGAATGTTAGCAAAGATTTGAAACAGCAAATGAGCCACCTTGTCACAGCAAAACGGCGAGATTTCTTGCAAAAAATAGAGGCCTTAGAGCATTTAAGTCCACTTGGGTTGTTGCAGCGTGGTTATAGCGTAGTGTATAAGGAAAATGAACTTCTATCATCAAGCGCGAATCTGGAAGTTGGCGATGAAATTAAAGTGACAATGGCAGATGGCAAAATTCGGGCAAAAATCACAGAAAAGGAGGGCAACTAATCATGGCTACAAAAAAAATAAGTTATGAAGAGGCAATGAAAGAGTTAGAAGGAATCGTTCAAATGTTAGAAGAAGGAAATGTTTCTTTAGAGGATTCACTGGAGATGTATCAGAGAGGTATCGAATTAACGAAATTATGCCAAGAAAAGCTAGCCGCAGCAGAAAATAAATTAGCGAAGGTGGTTACTGAATCAGACGAGGAAGAACCATTTCAGGCAGAAGAAGGTAAGAAATGATGACATTTGAGCAATTTATGCAACACTATAAGCAAGAAGTAGAGGGGTGCATGAGGAAGGCGATCATTGCGACGGATTCTGATCAAAAATTAGAGCAGTCGATGATTTACTCGTTGGAAGCTGGTGGAAAACGCATTCGGCCATTATTGATTCTAGCAACATTGATTGCTTTTGGTCGTGATCCGAAGTTGGGCTATCAAACAGCGGCTGCAATGGAAATGATCCATACATATAGTCTTATTCATGATGATTTACCTGCGATGGATAATGATGATTTTAGGCGTGGAAAGCTAACGAATCACAGGGTTTACGGGGAAGCAACTGCTATTTTGGCGGGAGATGCACTACTTACCAAAGCCTTTGAAATGATTGTGAGTGATTATGACCTATCCGCTACAATAAAAGTTAACTTGGTACAACTTTTCGCCAAAAGTGCAGGTGCAAATGGAATGGTGGGCGGACAACAAGCTGATATTCTTGGGGAAAACCAAACCTTATCACTTTCAGAGCTAGAATCTATCCACCATCGAAAAACGGGCGCTCTACTCAGTGCTTCTGTACTAAGTGGGGCAATAATTGCAGAGACATCTGAAGCAGATCAAGCTACATTAGCGTTGTTCGCACATCACATTGGCCTTGCTTTTCAAATCTGTGATGATATTTTGGATGTGATAGGTGACTCCGAAAAAATGGGCAAAAAAAACTGGTGCCGATGTTGATTTGAAAAAAAGTACGTATCCAGCATTATTATCACTGGATGGGGCGAAACAGGCTTTAGTGGAGCATACAGAATCAGCGAAGCAAGCCTTGCAGAAACTGGATATTGATGCCACTTTTTTTATTAGGTTTAACCGATTTAATTGCTGTGCGTGATTTTTAATAATAATGAATTTATTAGCTGTAAATATAAGATTGAGAGAAAGTGCTTCCTTTTTAAGATGTGCTTTTTTTCATTTTTATAGTAAAATCAGTGTAACTGGTTTATAATGAGACCAATGGAAACATTTAAGGTAGCGCGAAAAGGCGTGTACCAAAACGATATTGATGGAGAAATCCTAGAAAGTGAGTTGTTTTGTTTGGATTTATTGAAAATTACGGATCCTGCGTTCGTGAAAGACTTGGACGTAGCGCAAATGGAAGCGCTCAGTGCGGATATTCGCGAGTTCCTGATTCAATCGACTTCCAAAACGGGCGGGCATATTGGACCGAATCTTGGTGTTGTTGAGCTAACGGTAGCACTTCACCATTGTTTTGATAGCCCTGAAGATAAGTTTTTATGGGATGTCGGGCACCAATCCTACGTTCACAAGATTTTAACAGGTAGAGCAAATAGATTTGATACATTGAGACAGCATGATGGTTTAGATGGTTTTCCTAAGCGTAAAGAGTCGGAACACGATGTTTGGGAGACTGGTCATAGTTCTACTTCGTTGTCAGCAGCAGCAGGAATGGCGATTGCAAGGGATATCCGCGGGCAGAAATACCACGTTTTGCCGATTATTGGTGATGGGGCTTTAACTGGTGGTATGGCGCTTGAGGCTCTGAATCATATTGGTGATATGAAGAAAAATGTGATTGTGGTTTTAAATGATAATAACATGTCGATTGCGCCGAACGTTGGGGCGATGCATAATGTTTTAGGCAAATTACGTACGTCGGGCAAGTTTAAACGTGCGAAAAAAGATATCGAGGCTGCGATGAAAAAAATTCCGACGGCAGGCGATAAGATTGCTGGTGCCGCGGAACGAATTAAAGATAGTATTAAATATCTTCTTGTTCAGGGTACTTTTTTTTGAAGAAATGGGCTATACGTATCTCGGCCCTGTGAATGGGCACGATTACAATGACTTGATTACAAATATGGAGTTTGCTAAGAAGGTGAAGGGTCCTGTTCTGATGCATATTGTTACGACGAAAGGAAAGGGCTATCAACCAGCTGAATCCGATCGTATTGGAAACTGGCACGGAACTGGTCCTTACAAAATCGAGACTGGTGACTTTATCAAACCTGTTGGTGGGCCTCCTGCGTGGAGTGCCGTTATTAGTGATGCGGTATTGGAACTGGCGCAAAATGATGAACGGGTCGTTGCGATTACGCCCGCCATGCCTGTTGGTTCAAAACTTGAGAAATTTGCTACTGCTTTCCCTGATCGTTTCTTCGATGTTGGGATTGCGGAACAACATGCAACAACGATGGCAGCTGGGCTTGCGGCGCTTGATATGAAGCCATTTTTAGCTATTTATTCGACGTTTTTACAGCGAGCGTATGACCAAGTGGTACATGATATTTGTCGGCAAGAGTTGAACGTGATGATCGGGATTGACCGTGCTGGGCTAGTTGGTGCAGACGGTGAGACGCATCAGGGTATTTTTGACATTGGGTTTTTACGTGGGATTCCAAATATGACGATTATGATGCCAAAAGATGAAAATGAGGCACGGCATCTTGTGAAAACGGCACATGATTACGATGCTGGACCAATTGCGATTCGTTATCCGCGCGGAAATGGGGTCGGTGTTAAAATTGACGCCGAGATGAAAGCTGTACCGATTGGATCATGGGAGGCGCTAAGTGAGCCTGTAGATGTGGCTATTTTGACATTTGGGACGACGATTCCGATGGCTGTTGAGGCGGCGATGGAATTGAAGCGTCAGGGTATTCAGGCCGGTGTTATCAATGCGCGCTTCATTAAGCCGCTAGACAAGGCGATGTTGCATGATTTGATGAAACGTGGCGTTCCGATTATAACTGTCGAAGAATCCCTTTTAAAAGGCGGATTTGGTACGGCAGTGCTTGAATTTGCTGAGGAGCATGGCTACGATCAAGCGGTTGTCAGACGAATTGGACTTCCTGACACGTTCATTAGCCACGGTTCGGTCGATATGATTTTGGCAGAGCATGGTATTTCAGCGCTTGGCATTTTAAGTACGATTCAAAAAATATTACCAGAAAAACAGATAAGGGCGTAGAGATGGCGATAAAAAAAAGAACGTGTAGACGTATTATTAGTAGAACAAGGCTTATTTGAAACACGCGAAAAAGCGAAACGGTCCGTGATGGCTGGCTTAGTGTATTTAAAAGAAGAACGCGTTGATAAACCTGGCGAGAAATTCCCTGTAGAAGCTGTTTTTCAGGTGAAGGGAAAAGTGATGCCTTATGTGAGTCGCGGCGGTCTGAAGCTTGAAAAAGCACTCCAAGTATTTAATTTGGATGTGGCCGACAAGCTGTTGCTAGATATTGGCTCCTCGACAGGTGGATTTACAGATTGCGCCCTACAAAATGGCGCGAAACATTCGTATGCGTTAGACGTTGGTTATAACCAGTTAGCGTGGAAACTACGTAATGATCCGCGCGTGACTGTTATGGAGCGCACGAATTTCCGTTATGTAACACCGACTGATTTTGAGCAAGGATTAGCTGATTTCGCGACTATTGACGTTTCCTTTATCTCATTAAAATTGATTTTACCCGTTCTAAAAACGGTTTTGGTGAGTGATGGGGAAGTCATGTGTTTAATAAAGCCACAATTTGAGGCCGGAAAAGAACAAGTCGGCAAGAAAGGCATTATCCGTGACGCAAAAATTCATCTGGAAGTCATCGAGAAAATCACGACTTTTGCGATTACAGAAGGCTATACTGTCCTTGCTGTAGATTTTTCTCCGATTACGGGTGGTGAAGGAAACATCGAATTTATTGCCCATCTAAAATGGGATAACAAGGGCAAAAATCATTTATCTGCGACGGACCTCGCGGAAATTGTGACGAAAGCCCATACGAAATTAGAATAATTATACATGTCGAGTTATCTGGTTTAGATGGCTCGGCTTTTTATATTTCAAGCCACTTTGGCGCATTTTCAACCCTTATTTTAGCTTTTTCACATGCATACGACTGTTTAGAAACTTTTTTTCAAGTTAAATCCGTGACTTTACGCTCGTTTTGGGCTAAGATGTAAGAGAGAAAAAGTTCGTGAGGTGAGAAATAATGAATAAAGGTCATCGTCATATTATTATTAGAGAACTCGTAACGTCAAACGAAATCGAAACGCAAGAAGATCTTGTTGAGTTATTGCTAAAAAGAGATGTCAAAGTCACCCAAGCCACGATTTCCCGCGATATTAAAGAATTGCATTTGGTAAAAGTTCCGACACAAACTGGTAATTATAAATACAGTCTGCCGGCCGATAACCGTTTTAATCCACACCAAAAGCTGAAACGATCCCTTGTGGACGCATTTATCAGTGTGGAAACTGTGCAATTTATGCTTATCCTAAAAGTAATGCCTGGTAATGCGAATGCCATTGGAGCCTTGATTGATAATTTGAATTGGGAAGAAAAAGTTGGCTCTTTGTGCGGAGATGATACGTGTTTAATTATTTGCAGAAGTGAAGCCGAAGCGAAAGTATTAGCAGAGCGCTTTATTGAGATGCTCTAAATTTGAGGTGAATAGATTTGTTACAAGAACTAACGATTAGAAATTTTGCTATCATCGAATCTTTAAATCTATCTTTTCAAGAAGGTATGACTGTTCTAACAGGGGAAACCGGCGCTGGAAAATCGATTATTATTGATGCGCTCGGTCTTCTTGTCGGTGGCAGAGGTTCTGTTGATTTTATTAGACATGGAGAAGAAAAGCTAGAAATACAGGGCTTATTCACAATTAATCCGCAGAATAAAGGCTGTTTAGAGGCGCTAGAACACAATGGTATCGATGCAAGTGACGGTATGGTCGTTCTGGAGCGTATGTTGTTTCAAAGTGGGAAAAATACGTGCCGAATTAATGGAAAGCTTGCGACAACTGTTGTTTTGCGGGAAATAGGCTCGAGGCTTATTGATATTCATAGCCAACATGAACATCAGGAATTGATGAATGATGAGTTTCATTTGCAGCTTCTCGACCGGTTTGCTTGGAAAAATATTGGCCCTACACTCACGACTTATCAGACGGAATACGCGGCATATATGGAAATGAAGAAGAAGTGGCGCAACTGGACGAAAAATGAACAAGAGCTCGCACAACGCCTAGATATGCTTCGCTTTCAACAAGATGAAATTACGAGTGCAAATTTGCGACTAGGTGAAGAAGAAGGCTTAGTCGAGCAAAAACACGTCCTTGCGAATTTCGAGAAAATCAATGAAAGCTTGCAAAATGCCTATACGGCGCTTCAAGGGGAAGAACGTGGTCTCGAATTCATCTCGGAGGCAATGCGTCATGTCGCGTCGGCAAGCGATATTTTACCAGAATACAAGACGCTCAGTGAATCCGTGGCATCGAGTTTTTATTTATTGGAAGACAGTGCGATGCAAATTCGACAAGAACTCGATAAACTGGAATTCCAACCGGATGAACTGGATACCATTGAAACACGGCTAAATGAATTAAGCCAATTGAAGCGGAAATACGGTAAAACAGTTGAGGCGATTATTCAGTATAACGAGGAAATCGATCAGGAAATCCTGGAACTATCGGATCGCGAAACCCATCTTGGTCAACTAGAGCAAGACTTGGAGAAAGCGAAAAACCGCTTAAGTGATCTAGCTACTGAATTAACCGCGATTCGCCAAAAAGCAGCAACACAACTCGGAAAACAAATCAAAAACGAGCTGAATCAACTCTACATGGAAAAAGCGATTTTCCAAGTCAATTTCGCTACACAAACCAATGAATTTACAGAAAACGGTGTTGACAAAGTCGCATTTTATATGAGTACCAACCCAGGTGAACCGCTAAAAGCCCTTTCGAAAGTCGCTTCTGGTGGGGAACTTTCGCGTATGATGTTGGCACTTAAAACCATTTTTTCGCGGCATCAAGGTATTACGTCGATTATTTTCGATGAGGTCGACACCGGCGTTAGTGGACGCGTGGCACAAGCGATTGCTGAGAAAATTTACGCTGTTGCAATCGGTTCGCAAGTACTCTGTATTTCTCATTTACCGCAAGTTGCCGCGATGGCAGATCACCACTTCTACATTTCTAAGGCAACGACGGAAAACCGTACGATGACCTCTGTTACACCGCTTTCTGGCGATGAAAAAATCGAGGAGATCAGTCGCATGATTGCAGGAATTGAAGTGACAGATGTGACGAAACAACACGCCAATGAAATGCTCACGCAAGCAATGAAAATCAAAGCAAAAAAGCAATCGTAACCTAAAAATGAATTAAATAGCTTGCATCTCAAAAGAAATTTGCTTACAATGATGAGGAAGTGTTTTTTATTACCTGGTCATAAAAACAACTACTAATTTGAGATGTAGGTTTTTTTTCTGTGAAAATCGCAAATTAGGAGGCCTTTTATGACAAAAAAAATCAATATTTAATCCTGTAAAACCACACAAAAATGTGACAGTTGCCATTGCAGGCGCGGATGACCCTGTTATTTTAGAAGTAGTAGAGCAAGCGTTGGAACTTGGTATTGCGAACTTTTTGTTGTTTGGTCAGGCGGAATCGATCTCCTTACAATCACCAAATATACGTATCATTGCAACCAGTTCGGAGCAAGAAGCTGCTGAAAAAGCGGCAGAAGCTGTTGTTAACAAAGAAGCGGATATCCTGATGAAGGGCAACCTGCCGACTGGACTCATTTTAAAGACAGTTCTGAAGCGTGAATACCAATTACGGGCTAAAGACTTGTTATCGCACGTTTCTGTATTTGAAATTCCCGCGTATGATAAGCCATTAATTATTTCTGATGTGGCGATGAATATAGCGCCAAATGAGGAAGAACAGATTCAGATTACCCACAATGCTATTGAAGTAGCACGCAAACTCGGAATTAAAAAACCAAAAGTGGCGATTTTGAGCGCGGTGGAAAAAGAAAATCCTAAAATGCATTCTTCTGTTCAAGCTGCTCAAGTCGCAGCGTATTTCAAAGCATTCCCTGATAGCGAGGCAACCGTGGAAGGACCGCTTGCTTTTGATAATGCGATTTCTAAAACGGCTGCATTGCATAAGAATATTGTTAGTGAAGTTGCTGGTGATGCTGATATTTTGATTGTTCCTACGATTGAAGCTGGGAATATTTTATATAAATCCCTCGTTTACTTCGCTGGGGCTAGAGTTGGCGGTATTATTGCTGGTGTGAAAGTCCCTGTCATCATAGCCTCTAGAAGCGACTCGGCAGATAACAAACTTGCCTCATTAATACTAACTGTTGGAATGATCGGAAAATGATACAAAACTTCGAATAAAACGATTTCAAGTGTTGGGATGCAAAGCTTTTTAAGTTTGTGATGTAGGCATGTTACAATAGGTCAGAGAATGATATTTTGATTCACATGGAGGTAAGAATACATGGCATTTCTAGTTTTGGCAATTAATCCAGGATCAACGTCAACAAAAGTCGCTTTATTTCAAGGCGATGTTGTTATTTTGACAGAAGAGATATCGCATCCGAGAGAGACGATTGCTTCGTTTGATAATATCATGGCGCAATTCGAATTCCGTTATCAGCTCGTAAAAGAGGCGATTGCAACAACTGATCTTACACAGCTGGCTTCAGTTGTTGGACGTGGTGGCTTATTACGACCGATGGCTGGTGGCACCTATGATGTGAATGAGACGATGCAACGGGATTTAGAAGTCGGTGTTTCGGGACAGCATGCTTCTAATTTAGGTGGTTTACTGGCACGCAAAATCGCAGATGACTATGGCATTCCTGCTTACATTGTGGATCCTGTTGTCGTCGACGAATTAGACTCTGTCGCGCGGGTTTCTGGAAATGCACATATCGAGCGACAAAGTATTTTTCATGCGTTGAATCATAAAGCGGTGGCTCGAAATGTGGCTAACAAAATTGGCAAAGCGTATGCAGAATCTAATTTTATCGTCGCGCATCTTGGCGGTGGCATTTCTGTTGGGGCTCATAGAATGGGACGCGTGATTGATGTTAACAACGCACTAGATGGTGATGGACCAATGAGTCCAGAACGCTCTGGATCACTCCCAATGGGTCGTTTTCTTGATTGGGCTTTTTCAGGAGAAATCACAAAGACAGCTTTACATAACGAAATTGTCGGTCGTGGCGGTCTCGTTTCTTATAAAGGAACGAATGATTTACGCGATATCGAGCGGCAAATACAGGATGGAGATCAAGAAGCGCGAGGTCTTTTTGAAGCGATGGCGTATCAAGTTGCGAAAGAAATTGGCGCCAATGCAGCGGTACTAAAAGGACAAATGGATGCGATTATTTTGACAGGCGGTTTAGCGAGAAGTGCCGCATTTGTGAAGGAAATTAGCCAATATATTCATTGGATAGCACCGATTATGATTGAGCCAGGCGAAGATGAAATGGCCGCGCTTAACGAAGGGGCACAGCGAATTTTACAAGGAATAGAAAAAGCGAAAGTTTACCAAGGGGAGGAATAGAAATGGCAAAAGAGTATGATGTAGTAGTATTAGGCGGTGGAACGGGTGGTTACGTTGCTGCGATTCGTGCCTCGCAAAAAGGATTGACTGTCGCTGTTGTCGAAAAAGACAGACTTGGCGGCACATGCTTACATCGCGGTTGTATACCGAGTAAGGCGCTACTACGTTCGGCAGAAGTGTTACAAACAGTGAAAAAAAGCCGCTGAATTTGGCATTGAAACTCCTGAACCAACATTTAGTTTTATAAAAGCGCAAGAACGTAAACAAGGTATCGTTGACCAATTGGAAAGTGGGATTCAGCAACTTTTCAAAAAAGGTAAGATTGATTTGTATGAAGGCAAGGGCACGATTCTTGGGCCATCGATTTTCTCGCCGACTGCAGGCACGATTTCTGTTGAATTTGCAGATGGTAGCGAAAATGAAATGCTCATCCCGAAAAACCTAATTATCGCAACTGGTTCTAAGCCACGCGCACTAAAGGGTTTGCCGTTTGATGAAGCATTCGTTCTTTCTTCTGATGGCGCTTTGCAATTGGAAACTCTGCCAGAATCCATCATCATCGTTGGCGGCGGCGTGATTGGAATGGAATGGGCTTCGATGTTACACGATTTCGGTGTAGAAGTAACTGTCATCGAGTACAGCGATCGCATTTTACCAACAGAAGATAAAGACATTTCCAAAGAATTACATCGACTATACAAAAAGAAAAAAAATAAATATCGTGACTAGCGCGGAAGTTCAAGCGGATACGTACAAAAAAAACAGCAGACGGCGTTGAAATAAAAGCAGTTGTCAAAGGGCAAGAACAGACGTTTTCAGCTTCAAAAATGTTCGTTTCGGTCGGTAGAAGCGCAAATGTCGAAAATATCGGTTTAGAAAACACAGATATTATTGTTGATAAAGGCGTGATTCAAGTCGCGGCCAATTTCCAAACGAAGGAAAGTCATATGTATGCGGTTGGCGATTGCATCGGTGGTATGCAACTAGCACATGTCGCGATGGAAGAAGGCATTATTGCTGCAGAAGATATTAGTGGCAACCCGCAACCCGCGATTAACTACAACCATGTGCCGCGTTGTACGTACACATCACCAGAAATTGCGAGCGTTGGCATCACCGAAGAACAGGCGAAAGAACAAGGTTTTGAAGTGAAAACTGGGAAGTTCTTCTTCCGTGGCATCGGTAAAGCGCTTGTCTACGGTGAATCAGACGGTTTCATCAAAGTGGTGGCTGATAAAAAAAACCAATGACTTGCTCGGTGTCTTTATGATTGGACCACATGTAACAGACATGATTTCAGAAGCAGCATTAGCACACGTGTTAGACGCCACGCCGTTTGAAATTGGTAGCACGATTCACCCGCATCCAACACTCGCAGAAGCATTTGGCGAAGCGGCTCTAGCAGTTGACGGCCTTGCTATTCATGGATAACAAATAAGGAGGAAATTTGGCAATGGGATTAAGAGAAACAGGTTTATCAGATGAAACCTTATTAGAAATGTACCAAAAACTATTATTAACACGACGTATCGATGAGCGGTTATGGCTACTCAATCGCTCAGGGAAAATACCATTCACGATATCAGGACAAGGACAAGAAATTGCTCAAATCGGTGCTGCTTTTGCGTTTGATTTAGAAAAAGATTATTGTTTGCCGTACTACCGCGACTTAGCTGTCGTTCTGTCATTCGGCATGACGGCGCGCGATATTATGCTCAGCGCGTTTGCTAAAGCAGAAGACCCGAACTCTGGCGGACGTCAAATGCCAGCCCATTTCGGTCAAAAAACCAATCGCATTGTAACGCAAAGCTCACCGGTAACTACCCAATTTCCACACGCAGCTGGAATTGGACTAGCCGCTAAAATGAAGAGAGATCCAATCGTTGCTTACACATCAACCGGCGAAGGATCATCCAACCAAGGCGATTTTCACGAAGGTATCAACTTTGCGAGTGTGCATAAATTGCCTGTTGTCTTCGTTATTCATAACAATCAATATGCTATTTCTGTCCCAGTCGAAAAACAGTACGCGGCCGAAAAATTATCCGATCGCGGCTTAGGTTATGGCATCCCAGGCGTTCGCGTCGACGGGAATAACATGACAGAAGTTTACTTAGCGTTTAAGGAAGCCACAGATCGCGCCCGTCGCGGAGAAGGCCCAACGTTGATTGAAACAATGACATACCGCTTCACACCACATTCCTCAGACGATGACGATAGAAGTTACCGTACATTGGAAGAAGTAAACAAAGCGAAAGAACGCGATCCGCTCGCTGTTTATACGAAAGAATTGGAAGAACTCGGCTTGCTGGATGACGCCAAAAAAGAAGTCTTCGAAAAAGAAGTGATGACGCTGGTCAACGAAGCGACAGACTATGCAGAAAACGCAAGTTATGCCGAACCAGAATCCGCGCTATTACACGTTTACGAAGAACAATAAACGATTTATTTACGTTAGGGCTGTTGTTTAGACCCTTTCGAATTAGGAGGAATAAAAATGCCTGTCATTTCATATATTGATGCCATTACGGCTGCGCTTCGTGAAGAGATGGAGCGCGATGAGAACGTATTTATTTTAGGAGAAGATGTTGGGAAAAAGGGCGGCGTTTTTAAAGCAACTGCTGGACTTTTTGACCAATTTGGCGAAGATCGCGTGCTAGATACGCCTTTAGCCGAGTCTGCGATTGCCGGTGTTGGAATTGGTGCTGCGATGTACGGCATGCGTCCAGTCGCTGAAATGCAATTTGCTGATTTTATCATGCCTGCCGTGAATCAAATTATCTCGGAAGCATCGCGGATTCGTTACCGATCCAACAATGATTGGAGCTGTCCGATTGTTTTTCGCGCGCCTTATGGTGGTGGCGTACATGGAGCTCTTTACCATTCCCAATCCATCGAGAAAGTTTTCTCAGGGCAACCAGGTTTGAAAATCGTGATGCCATCGAGTCCATACGATGCGAAAGGCCTTTTAAAAGCTGCGATTCGCGATAACGATCCTGTTCTATTTTTAGAGCACAAACGCGCGTACCGTCTTATTAAAGGCGAAGTACCGGATACAGATTATACCGTGCCAATCGGAAAAGCAAATGTGGTTCGCGAAGGCGACGATTTGACGGTTATCACGTATGGTTTAGCCGTTCATTTTGCCCAACAAGCGGCTGAAAAATTAGCGAGCGATGGTATTGAAACGGAAATTTTAGATTTAAGAACGATTTATCCATTAGATAAAGAAGCGATTATCGAGGCTGCCAAGAAAACGGGGAAAGTTCTCCTTGTCACGGAGGATAATAAAGAAGGAAGCATTATCGGCGAAGTTGCTGCAACCATCGCGGAGCACTGCTTGTTCGATTTAGACGCGCCAATCAAGCGGCTAGCTGGGCCGGATACACCGTCGATGCCTTTTGCGCCGACTATGGAGAAATATTTCATGATCAACCCCGACAAAGTAGAAAAAGCGATGCGTGATTTAGCGGAATTTTAAAGGAGTGAAAAAGAATGGCACTTGAAAAAATTACAATGCCGCAACTTGGTGAAAGTGTAACAGAAGGTACGATTAGTCAGTGGTTAGTCGCGCCTGGTGACCACGTAAATAAATACGATGCCTTAGCGGAAGTATTGACCGATAAAGTAACCGCCGAAATCCCTTCTTCCTTCACTGGAACCATTAAGGAACTGATTGCAGCAGAAGATGAGACGCTTGATGTTGGCGCCGTTATTTGTATGATAGAAACAGGAGGCGGCTCCGAGTCCGAAAAAACGCCAGCAGAAGGTGTGGCTCCGAAATCAGAACCTGCTGTGAGCACGCCGAAAAAAGCCCCTGCAAAGCAAAGTACCGCCACAGGCCGATTCTCACCAGCAGTCTTAACGTTGGCAGCAGAACACGGTATCGATTTGGGCAATGTCAGTGGAACTGGCCGTGGTGGTCGTATTACGCGCAAAGATGTTCTTGCGTATGTCGAAAACGGTGCTCCGGCAGCTCCAAAACCACCAGTAGAAGAATCAAAAACGACACAACAACAGCCAAGTGCACCAATGCCAACAAGCCAAGTCGGTGATCGAGAAATCCCAATAGACGGTATTCGAAAAGCGATAGCCAAACACATGGTATCGAGCAAGCACGAAATCCCACACGCTTGGATGATGGTAGAAGCAGATGCAACAGGTCTCGTACGCCATCGTGATGCCCTAAAAAACAAATTTAAAGCCGAAGAAGGTTATTCCCTCACCTATTTCGCCTTTTTCGTTAAAGCTGTTGCACAAGCGCTGAAAGAGTATCCCGTTTTAAATAGCACATGGGCTGGTGATAAAATCATCGAACGAGCAGATATCAACATTTCCATCGCCGTAGCTACGGATAATCATCTTTTCGTACCCGTTATCAAACACGCAGACGAGAAATCGATTAAAGGCATCGCCCGCGAAATCACAGAATTAGCGGCAAAAGCACGCGCTGGAAAACTGACACAAGACGATATGTCAGGTGGCACATTCACAGTTAACAGTACGGGCTCATTCGGTTCTGTACAATCGATGGGAATTATCAATCACCCACAAGCAGCGATTCTTCAAGTTGAGTCTATCGTGAAACGTCCAGTTGTGATTGACGATATGATTGCCATTCGTAACATGGTGAATCTCTGCCTATCCATCGACCACCGTATCTTAGATGGCCTGGTAGCTGGTCGTTTCCTGAGCAAAGTGAAAGAAAATATCGAAACAATCACCAAAGAAAACACACCAATCTACTGAAAATAAATAGGAGATACTAGGGGTAAACAAATCCGAAATACCCAATGTTTAACAAAAAATACAGCGGGTATAAAATAATACATCTAGATCCATACCCCTAAACTCCCTAGATGTCTTGAGTGGTACGTTTAAATACGCTATCGCTCTTTTTTGTTGGGGCTGTTATGAACAAAGTGAATTACAGCCCCAATATAAGTGAGAGCAAAGCGAACAGTTAGTCCTTCCCGGCTGTTATGAACAAAGTGTTCTACAGCCCCAATATAAGTGAGAGCAAAGCGAACAGTTAATCCTTCCTGGCTGTTATGAACAAGGTGTTCTACAACCCCAATATAAGCGAAGGCAGGCGAGCAATTAATCCATCAAACGAATACCCTGCGCATACAACAAAAAAACCACATAATCCATGTGGTTTCTAAAACGCATATTCAATTACCAATTACAGGAACATCAATACCCCTGTTAAAACAGAAGAGGCTACAATCGCAACAAGCATCAAAATAACGATAACTTTAGCAACTTTTTTGTTAGACATAAAATGAGACGGCTCCTTCCAAATAAAATCTCGATATCTCTATCATACTTACTTTATGTGAGAATTTCAAGTGAAATTAGTAGGAATTGGCTAATATTTTTTAAGAAACAGGATGGAGGTGAATAAAATGACACAAAATAACGCACAAGACCTTTTTCTAGAGTTGGTAGCGATTCCGTCCAATTCAGGTCAAGAGCAAGAAATCATGACCTATATCCAAACCTTTTTTTAAACAAATCAGTGTCCCTGTAAAAATTAGTAATCAGCAATCAGGCCTTGTCGCAACATTTTCATCAACGAATAAAGCTATGGAACAAATCCCAGTCATCGCATTTTCTGCGCACTTGGATACCGCCACATCGCCGGTTCTACCAGAAGTCATCGTCACAAATGGTTATGTCGAAACAGCCAATCGAGCTATCTTAGGTGCCGATGACAAAAGCGGGGTCGCCGCGATGCTTGCTGCTGCAGATACCCTTGCCAAAAGTGATCAGCCGCATGGACAAGTCGAATTTATTTTTACAACGAAAGAAGAAGAAGGGCTGACTGGTGCGAAATTATTTGATCTCGACCTTGTTGACGCTGCGTATGGCTATTGCTTAGATGCACCTGGCGCAGTCGGAGGGATGATCCGAACAAGTAAAACACATCTGCAATTGGATTTTTGGATTGAAGTTGGTGTCCCCCATGAAAAATCAGCCATTCAGATTGCTCGTGAGGCGATGAAGAAAATTCGCAAAAATTTCACGCTAGATACAGGGATCGCGTGGCAAGTCTATCATTTTGGTGGCGAAGTTTTAGAAAATGGAAACGAAAAGGTGACGATTCTCTCGGAGTTCTCCGCGGACTTTCCACTTGAAAATTGTTTACCGCTTGTCGAGAAAATTAAGCAACTATTCATCGAAACAGGCGTTACATATAAGGCAGATGTGCAAGATGTGACGCATATGAGCTACCATCATTTCAGCCTGCCAGAAACGAGTCGTCTCTGCGAAGTTGCGTCGGATGCTATGCAAGCACTCCGCATTCCTAAAAAAGCGCTCCAGCTTGAAGGTGGCACGGATGCGAATGTTTTCAATGATCGCGGCATTCCGTTTCTCGTCCTTGCGGCAGGCTTTGAAAATCCGCACACGACAAGTGAACGAATCGCGGTTTCAGAACTCGAAAAACTCACCAGGCTCGTTCTGGAAATAATAAAAATCACGGCAAACTGACAATAAATTCGCTAAATTCGGGTTTGTTTCGTTGCCGTAGCGCCAAAGTTTTGATATAGTTATTAGTGTTGAGAAAATGGCAGCATTCATTATAACGAATGACTCGAATGAGAAGGGACGAATGTGAAAAATGGCAAAACAAGAAATTGGCGTTATCGGAATGGGCGTAATGGGTCGCAACTTGGCCTTAAATATTGAAAGTCGTGGTTACAGTGTATCGATTTTTAACCGCTCTAGCGAAAAAACAGAAAGCAGTCGCAGAAGCACATAGCGACAAAAAATTGGTTCCTACGTATAACTTAGAGGAGTTTGTTAACTCCATCGAAGTACCTCGTCGTATTCTATTAATGGTACAAGCAGGTGCGGCAACGGATATGATGATTGATGCAGTCAAGCCCTTCCTAAGCCAAGGCGATATTTTGATTGATGGCGGAAATACGTTCTTTAAAGATACAATCCGACGCAACAAAACGCTAAGCGAAGAAGGTTTTAATTTTATCGGAACTGGTGTTTCTGGTGGGGAAGAAGGCGCGTTAAAAGGACCTTCTATCATGCCTGGTGGTCAACGTAAAGCCTATGATTTAGTTGCTCCAATTTTGCAAGAGATTGCGGCTGTAGCGGACGGCGAACCTTGTGTGACCTACATCGGCCCTGACGGCGCTGGACATTATGTGAAAATGGTGCATAACGGGATTGAGTATGGCGACATGCAATTAATCGCAGAAGCTTACACAATCCTAAAACAAATCGGTGGCTTAACAAATGATGAGCTTGCTGATGTCTTCACAGAATGGAATGACGGCGAACTAGATAGTTACTTAATCCAGATCACGAAAAACATCGTGAAAACCAAAGATCCTGAAACAGGTAAACCCATTGTGGATGTTATTCTTGATAAAGCTGGCCAAAAAGGAACAGGTAAATGGACAAGTCAAAGCGCGCTAGACCTAGGTGTGCCGCTTTCTCTTATTACAGAATCCGTATTCGCACGTTACATTTCTGCGCTAAAAGACGAACGCGTGCACGCAAGCACTGTTTTGTCTGGACCAAGCAATTATTCTTTCAACGGCGATAAAAAAAGCCTTCATAGAATCCGTACGCCGTGCTTTATATTTCAGTAAAATCGCGTCATATGCACAAGGTTTTGCACAAATGAAAGCAGCATCAGACGAATACGAATGGGATTTACAATACGGCGAAATCGCGAAAATTTTCCGCGCTGGTTGTATTATCCGCGCTCGTTTCCTACAAAAAATCACAGATGCGTACAATAACGATAAGAACTTAAACAACTTATTGTTAGATCCATATTTCAAGGATATCGCACATAACTATCAAGACGCATTGCGTGAAGTTGTCGCTGAATCTGTGAAAGCAGGAATTCCAGTACCAACATTTACAGCAGCAATTAGTTATTATGATAGCTACCGTTCAGAAGTACTATCTGCGAACCTAATTCAAGCACAACGCGATTACTTCGGCGCACACACGTATGAGCGCGTCGATAAAGCTGGGACATTCCATACAGAGTGGCCGGAGATTGATGAATAGAAGTGCTGAAACGGCCCGTTAGACCCGAAAAAATTTGTTAGGGGCCGCAGTTAAAACCCGCACTTGGTTTTTGCGGAGGGCACGAAAATTTCGAGGGTCTGGCCGTTGAAGCCGGATCCGGAGGCGTCAAACACGACGCCTCTTCAGATGCAGCAATTAAAAGAATGGTGACTTATCTCTATTTTGGAGGTAATCACCATTCTTTTTAAATGGCGTTCAACCCTTTTATAGCCAGTAATTCCAAACCACACGCATCATTTGTTCTCATGCATATTGAACTTCTCCAATTCTCTCATCTTTATTCGTTTCACCGGTCGTTCTTAGTTCAGCGCATAAGAACCACTGATGGGTTACCTGCTCGCTTCGCTCTCATGCATATTGAGGTTCTAATTCAGCATAAGACGCTTCATAAGAACCTCAACAATGAGAATCCAGTTAAAATCTACAAAGAAATTGCCTAAACAGACTGTTATTAGTTGTTTTTACCGTGATTTTAGTTACAATGGTAATAGGAAGATATCTGGTTTTTGAAGGTGGGGATAGTTGATGAATAGAATACTTATTGTAGAAGATGAAAAGAATTTAGCTCGCTTTATAGAACTGGAGTTGCAACATGAAGGTTATGAGACTGCGGTTGCCAATGACGGTCGTGCTGGCCTAGAGCTTGCAATTACGGAAGAATGGGACGCGATCCTACTTGATTTAATGCTACCGCAACTGAATGGTGTGGAGGTATGTAGACGCGTTCGTCAAGTCAAAGAAACACCGATTATTATGATTACCGCGCGTGATTCCGTTATTGACCGCGTTTCTGGTCTTGATCATGGTGCGGATGATTATATCGTAAAACCGTTCGCCATCGAGGAATTGTTGGCGCGGCTTCGTGCTTTGCTACGCCGTATCGAAACGAGTGAGAACGAGACGAAGCAAACGACATTGGAATACCGCGATATCGTTGTTGAGAAGGAAAGCCGCATCGTGAAGCGTGGTGAAGATATTATCGATTTAACCAAGCGTGAATACGAATTATTGTTGACTTTAATGGAGAACATAAATATCGTATTAACGCGTGAAGTACTTTTAAACAAAGTATGGGGTTATGAAACCGAAGTAGAGACGAATGTCGTAGATGTATACGTGCGTTATTTACGGAATAAAATCGATAATAAAAATGATGATGAGAGTTATATCCAAACAGTGCGTGGCACGGGGTATGTGATGCGTACATGACAACACCAAACACATTTTCTTTAAAGAGCCGCTCACTGAAATTTAAATGGACATTTGGAGCAAGTGCTGCTATATTTTTAACTTTTTTCCTATTCTCCTTTGCCATTTATCAAGGTATCGGTAGCATGCTTCTGGACGAGAAGGACGACACAGTGAAATCGGCGGCGTATGCAGCATCTGCTATCATTTATAATGCTGAATTAACTAGCGCATCAGGGAATATTACGAGCGAGAATATTGGGCCAATCGTAAAGGATAACATAGAATTAAGGTCCCGCCTTGAGGATCAAGTGCTTGTTTTTTACGATAAAGATGGCAAGCTAATCGAACAATACACTGCGGGTCAATATAATAATAAAGCCTACGCAAAAAATGATTATAGCAGTTATCTGGTAAAGCAGCCAACTCCAGCGTTGTCTAAACCTACCGTGCAAGGGCAACAAATGGTTATGTATCAAATTCCTATTATCGATAAAGCGGACAATGCCAGTATTATCGGATACATCCAAGTTATCAATCCAATGACATCCTATAACAGCATGATGGGCAAATTACTCGCAACGATGTTCTTACTCGGTGCTGTAGCTTTATTTATTAGTGGTATGCTCGGCTATCTACTCGCACAAAACTTCTTAAATCCACTTACAAAAATGGCAAAAACGATGAATGATATTCGCAATAACGGCTTCCAGAAACGAATCGAACCGACCGTCATCACAAAAGATGAAATTGGTGAGTTGACTATTGTTTTCAATGATATGATGGTGCAAATCGAACGTAGCTTTGAACAACAGAAACAGTTTGTAGAAGACGCCTCACATGAATTACGTACGCCAGTACAAATCATGGAGGGCCATTTAAAACTACTGAATCGTTGGGGTAAAGATGATCCAGAAGTGCTGGACGAATCGCTTAATGCTTCATTAACCGAGCTTGAACGCATGAAAAAACTCGTACAAGAAATGCTCGACCTATCGCGAGCAGAGCAAATTTCACAAACAAAAGAACTGCAACTCGTTTGCGTCAATGATGTTCTCGAGCAGGTGAGACGTAATTTTGAAGTCATGCATGAAGATTTCACATTTACTTTGGGCGAAGATGATAAAAATCTTCATGCCATGATTCAGCACAACCATTTAGAACAGATTTTGATTATTATTGCAGATAATGCGGTGAAATACTCTGGTGATGGCAAACAAGTCGATATGCATATTTATAAAGAGGCAGATAAAATTAAAGTCTCCATTAAAGATTATGGCGTCGGTATTTCAGCAGATGAAATTGATAAGATTTTCAACCGTTTCTACCGTGTAGATAAGGCGCGTAGTCGTGAAGTTGGCGGTAACGGTCTAGGTCTTGCAATTGCTAAAGAACTAGTTAGTGGCTATCTTGGTTCCATCCACGCCGAGAGTGAGGACCATGTTGGTACAACCATTACCATCGCACTCCCACTAATCAAGCAAAAAGAGGATAAAGCAGAATAGCAAAAAAAGACGTTTCCGCTACTCATCCATGAGAGTAGTAGAAACGTCTTTTCGTATTATTTTTTGTTTTGCTCGTGTTCTAATTGTTCGATTTCCTTCTCTTCTTTTTCCATCATTTCTACTTCTGGATGTTTTTTCATGTACAGTTTTTTCGTTAGAAGTGTTTGTCCTGCTAAGAAAAGTCCACCGACCGCCCAATATAGCGCAAGAGCTGCTGGAGCGGAGAGAGAGACAAAGAGAATCATGACTGGCGAAATGAGCCCCATAATTTTCATTTGTTTTTTCTGCTCTGGTGTGTAGCCAATCAGAGAAACAAAATACTGTAGTAAATAGATGGCACCGGCGATAATGGCCATAATCATATCTGGGCTACCTAAGCTAAACCAGAGAAATTCATGATGCGCAATATCAGAAGAACCACGAATCGCATAGTAGAACGCCATCAAAATTGGCATTTGAATAAGAAGTGGTAAACAACCCATTTGTAGCGGATTGATGTTATATTTGGAATAAACAGCCGTCATTTCTTGCTGAATTTTTTGTTGCTCTTCCTTGGAGGTAGCTCTTTTTAGTCGTGCTTGGATTTCATCAATTTCCGGTTTGGCAACAGCCATTTTTGACTGCATACCCATCTGCGCCTTAGCAGTACGCAAATTCAGTGGCATAATCAAAGCTCGGATTGCCAGTGTCGTCACGATAATTGCAATACCATAATTCCCACCAAATAACGAAGCAATCCATTCAATAACAGTCGTAAATGGCTTAATCAGGTAAACATAGAAAAAACCATCCGTATTTTGAGAAGGGTCCATGCTACAACCAGCCAACGCAAAAAAATAGCGCTGCAATCATAATGAGTAATACTATATTTTTCTTTTTCAATGTCTTATTTCCTCCTAAAAGTAAGTTCATTTGTATATGGTATCAGGAAAAAGACAAAGAATATTCATCATCTGTATTTGAAAAACGCGTTATTGCTTGGACGAGCCATACAATAATAAAGCGAAATCGATGTGTTTCTGCAGGCTTCCAATGCATAACAGGAAGTGGCGTGATGCACAGATGCTTCGAATGCAATACCATCGTGGGCTTCACCATCGCTAAGACGGGCCAATATCTGAACACAGCCATCGTCATGAAAAAAAGTCACATATAACGAAACATATTCTGGTCCAAGCGCCATCTGGATTAAAGTTTCAAACACACGCAGTCACTCCTTCCAATCTGAAATAAGTACAGCCTTAACTATAAGTGAAATACCATAGAAAAACAAGCTTTATCAGTATTCAATATCAAATGTTTTACGTTCTTCGACAGGAGCATCCTTATAAATATACACTTCACCAATTCGCGCTGATGGAGACGGGCCTTTTTTTCACCGCCTCAATGAATTTTTCTAAATCATCTTCTTCTGCAATCGCTTGAATTTCAACAGAACCATCTTGTAAATTTTTGACGATGCCGCTGATGTTCATCTTGTAAGCCAGATGCTTTGTGGTATAGCGGAAGCCAACGCCTTGAACCATTCCAGTTACGCGCATAATGACGGTTTTACGAGCCATAAGTCAATCACCTATCCTTTTTTATTAGTACTTCTAGTGTACCTTTTTTTCGCATGTTTTTCAAAAATAACATAGCCAAAAGCAAGTTACGGTGAGTTTCACATGCCTTGTGCTATAATGGTTTTACATATTATGAAGTGAATGAAAGTAAGGTGTTGGAAGATGGCGAAATTTCAAGTCATTGTGACAAAAGGGGAATATGAACCTTGGTGGTTTTTTGAGGACTGGCAAAAGGATATCGAATCATCGTTTGTGTATACAGAGAAAAGCGATGCGATGCTTCAATACCAAGCACTGGCTCAAGAATTAATGGCAACTTACCCAAATAATGCAGTCAAAAAAAAATGTGTTACTGGCAACTTGGTCGGAGGATGAAACACAATATTGCGAGGAATGTGACGATGATATACAAACGTTCCACGGACTGATTTTGTTTGCCGATGAACGTGTATACGAACCAACATCAGACGAACTGGCAACTTATTTTTCTTTTGAAGAAAGACTAAATTTGTCAAAGGACGCCTGATTTTTAGGTGTTTTTTTGATGAGAGGGGGATACAAAAATGGATGATCAACAGCGTTCAAGGCGCAAAGATGAACATATTGCGCTTGCATACAGGCAGTATAGTGCTGATTCGATAGCATTTCAGGATATTCGATTCGCACCGCAAAGTCTGCCTGCTTTTCATAAAGGAGAAGTGTCGTTACAGACTCAATTCGCAGGACAAGCGTTTGACGCACCGTTTTACATTAATGCGATGACCGGTGGAAGTACTCGAACGAAACAGCTCAATCAAAAACTGGCGATTATTGCGCGTGAGACTGGTTTGGCGATGGCGGTCGGTTCGCAATCAGCGGCGTTACATGATGCCGATCTCATCAGTACATATCGCATTGTCCGAACAGAGAATCCAGATGGCTCCATTTTTGCAAATCTGAGTGCAGATAGTTCGGTGGATAATGCCCGCAGAGCCGTTGATATGCTCGGCGCCAATGCTTTGCAACTACATATCAATGTCGCGCAGGAATTGGTGATGAAAGAGGGCGATCGTGATTTTTCTAACTGGTTACGCGCTATTGAAAAAATTGTTGCCATCCAAGAATTCCCCGTCATCGTGAAAGAAGTCGGCTTTGGAATGAGTCGGGATTTGATGGAACAACTGCAAGATACCGGCGCAAAGACCATTGATATCGGCGGTAAAGGCGGCACTAATTTTGCAAAAATCGAAACAGATCGCAGGCGCGACGGAGCCTATCAGTTCCTGGAAGACTGGGGTTTTACAACCGCTGAATCACTGCTCGATTGTCAAAATAGCTCCGTCGAAATTCTGGCATCTGGTGGCATTAAAACGCCACTCGATATTGTGAAATGCCTTGCGCTTGGAGCCAAATCAGTAGGCGTTGCGGGCGCTGTATTACATCAATTGAAAAAAAACAGATATGGAGCAAACTATCCAGATGTTGCTTGAGTGGAAAAGCGAGCTAAAAAGTGTCATGTCACTACTAGGAGCTAAAACAGTACCAGAATTAACGCAAAAATCACTACTCATTCAAGGCGAGCTACATCAGTTTGCAGCGTTAAGGCACGTTAATATCGACCATCTTGCCAACCGGACATAAAGAAGAGGAGCTGCTACCCGTTAAAGGTAACAACTCCTTTTTTCAATTACTTAGCGCTCATCGGTGTTTCAAGTCCCGCTAAACGAGCTTCCAAATCTTCTGGACTAAGCGCATGTTTTTTAACATATAGATTGGCAGGATGCGTCCGACATTCATGGGAGCAACTGCGTAAATATTTCTCCTCGTTCTCGACAGTTGCGAGAATCTGTTTGTTACAATATGGATTCGCACAGTTGATATAACGTTCGCAAGGGGTATCATCAAAGTAATCCTTACCAACAATCGTATGATCCACACGGTTAATCGGCACGGCAATACGCTCATCAAATACGTACATCATACCGTCCCAAAGATCGCCTTTTACTGTCTCATCTTTACCGTATGTCGCAATACCGCCATGTAATTGCGAAACATCCTCGAAACCAGCTGTTTTCAACCAACCAGAGAATTTCTCACAACGGATACCGCCCGTACAATAGGTGACTACTTTTTTATCTTCAAACATCTCACGGTTTTCTTCCACCCATTCTGGTAGGTCGCGGAATGTCTCAATATCTGGACGAATCGCACCACGGAAATGACCCAAGTCAAATTCATAGTCGTTTCGAGCATCTAAAACCACTGTATTTTCATCTTTCAGGGCCTCACGGAACTCTTCTGGCTCCATATAATTCCCTGTAATTTCTAAAGGATTGACGTCATTTTCGAGGGAAAGGGAAACAATTTCTGGGCGTGGACGTACGTGCATTTTTTGGAATGCGTGTTTGTCTGCCGCGTCAATTTTGAATACCATATCAGCAAAACGTGCGTCTGCATGCATGGCTTCGATATATTTCTCCGTTTCCTCTATAGTTCCTGAAACCGTGCCATTAATGCCTTCCTCTGCCACTAAAATCCGCCCTTTAAGACCGATTTCCTTGCACATAGCGAGATGTTCGGCTACGAATTGTTCAGGATTATCAATCGTTGTGTATTTGTAATATAACAACACTTGATAGCTGCTCATGTTCTAACCACCCTTAATTAATTTTATTGGAAAAATGAATTTCTTAGTTTGCGCATTGTCTATGATACTATATTTATGGCTGTTTATGCAAGGGCTAACGGGGGGATTCGAAACGAAATAGTTCAATATATGAAATAATTATTTAACCCACCTTCATTGTATGATATAATTTATTGTAGTGAAAAAAGAGAACATGAGAGTATGGGAGTGGTTCGTGTTGCAGTCAGGAGAAACACCGTTAGAAGAAACAATTGTACAAGATGTATTCGTCAAAAAGCGCAATAAGACAAAATGGTTTATCTACAAAATATTATTTATCACACTTGGCGCTATCTTAATGGGGGTTGGACTAGAGCTATTTCTAGTAAATAACCGAATCCTCGATGGTGGAATAGTAGGTATTTCCATCATTATTTCACAATTGACACCAGCGCCACTGGGTGTTTTGACTTTCGTTCTAAATATCCCATTCTTCATTATTGGGTATCGTAAAATAGGTAAGAGTTTTGCACTTTTCACACTATACGGAATTGCTGTCATGTCAGCAGTAACGCTCGTATTGCATGATTTAGAACCAGTGACCGATGATTTATTACTTGCCACTGTATTTGGAGGCGTTACACTCGGATTAGGCGTTGGTATTGTCATCCGAAATGGCGGTGCACTCGACGGAACGGAAATTGTCTCAATTATTATTAACGGGAAAACACCATTTTCGACAGGACAAATTATTATGGCCATCAATATTGTGATTTTCCTAGTAGCTGGGCTTGTTTTCAACTGGGATCGCGCGATGTATTCCCTGATTACGTATTTTTTAGCCTATAAAGTTATCGATATTGTCATTAGCGGTTTAGACGAATCGAAAAGTGCTTTTATTATCAGCCATCATTACGAAAAAATTGGCGCAGAAATCACCGACCAGCTTGGCAAAGGTGTGACGTACATTGATGCTACGGGCAGCTATTCTGGTGACATAAAAAAAAGTAGTTTTCGTTATTATCTCTCGCTTTGAAGAACCTAAGCTGATTTCTATACTAGATGACATTGACCCTGGCGCCTTTCTTGCTGTTGGGAATAACATGTCAGAAGTCCGTGGTGGGAAAATGATGAATAAGAAAACACCGCATTTATAGTATATTTAGATGTTCTCTTAATTGGGAGCATCTTTTTCACAAAAAAATAAGAACATATTTTCGCATTCCGTACTAAAGTTGGAGGATTATCTTCACATTCTATGCTATAATGCTAGAATACGAAAAAGAGGATAGGGTGGGTAATTTGGCAAATCAAACAAAAGAAGAAACCGTCTCGCTCAAAAAAAAGCGACGCGAAAAAAAGAAGCAAACAGCAAAATCTTACTCCTTTGAGATAAGTGGTGTTATTTTAGCCGGACTTAGCTTGATCGGCTTATTTCAACTTGGCTTTATTGGCCGATTAGTCTATGCACTAGGTGAATTTATTGCCGGTGAGCTAGCCATTATCCTTCTCACAGGCTTAGCCATTTTAGGCATTTATTTTATTTTTAAAGGGACGTTTCCAAATCTGTTCACGAAACGTTTGAACGGCTGTTATCTCATTTTCATTGGATTATTAACCTTTTTCGAAATGTGGTACGTCACGCACATACTCGCAGATGGAGCTACTGTGTTTGGTTCGATGTGGAAACTATTGAGCCAGAATATATGGCATCCCAGTCAGATTGACCAAGTCGGCGGTGGTATTATCGGATCAGGAATTGTAGCCGTTACCTATTTTTTGGTGGATCGAATTGGGACAAATATTATCGCCATGATTTTAGTATTATATGGTTTATCCTTGTTGACAGGCATCCCGCTAAAGACGGCATTTACAAAAATAACTGCTTTCCTTCACGGCGTATTTGATAAACTAAACCAGTTCTTTGAGGATCGCAAAAATAGCAAACCAAAACCTAAAAAAGTAACGAAACCTAACCCAAAGCAAAAACCTTTGATAGAAGCGGAGCCAATTCTTGAGGTCGCAGCAGAAAAAGTCGAACCAAAATTGCCACCAATTATCTCCAATTTCCAGAAAAAACAAGAAGCAGAGAAGAAAGCGGCGGAATTGAAATCAGACGAAGAGGTAGCACCAATTACTTTTCAGCAAGAATCATTTGAAAACGAAATTTATCAATTGCCACCCATCGATTTACTGACACCTGCAGAACCGACCGATCAAAGCGAAGAATACGATCAAATTAAAGCGAACGCACAAAAGCTAGAGTCGACCTTCGAAAGTTTTGGTGTCAAAGCCAAAATAACACAGGTTCATCTAGGTCCAGCGGTGACCAAGTATGAAGTGCAACCATCTGTCGGCGTGAAAGTTAGTAAGATTGTTGGACTGAGCGACGACATTGCTTTGGCGCTCGCTGCAAAAGATATTCGAATCGAAGCACCGATACCAGGAAAATCAGCCATCGGTATCGAAGTAGCGAATCAAACAGTAGCCATGGTCGCGCTGCGTGAAGTTTTGGAAAATAATCCGAGCGATCGCCCAGATGAGAAGCTTCAGATTGCTTTAGGGCGCGATATTTCGGGAGACGCCATTGTTGCCAATCTCGATAAAATGCCTCATTTACTTGTTGCTGGAGCTACAGGAAGCGGGAAATCAGTATGTATCAATGGTATCATTACCAGCATATTGCTACGCGCCAAGCCGCATGAAGTGAAGATGATGATGATTGATCCAAAAATGGTCGAGTTAAATGTGTATAATGGGATTCCTCATTTGCTCGCACCTGTTGTCACCAATCCTAAAAAGGCCGCACAAGCCCTCCAAAAAGTAGTTTCGGAAATGGAGCGGCGTTACGATTTATTTTCGCATACTGGCACACGAAACATGGCAGGCTACAATGCACATGTTCGTCAACATAATGAACAAAATGAAGCCAAACAAGCCGAATTACCATTTATCGTCGTGATTGTTGATGAGTTAGCAGACTTAATGATGGTTGCTTCCAACGATGTGGAAGATGCGATTACACGTTTGGCACAAATGGCACGTGCAGCCGGTATTCATTTAATCATTGCAACACAGCGTCCTTCTGTTGACGTTATTACCGGTGTTATCAAAGCAAACATCCCATCACGAATTGCTTTTGCCGTGTCGAGTTCGATTGACTCACGTACTATTTTAGATATGGGCGGCGCTGAAAAACTGCTTGGACGCGGGGATATGCTGTTCCTTCCAGTCGGTACCAGCAAACCTGTACGGATTCAAGGTGCGTTTTTGTCCGACCAAGAAGTAGAGGACATCGTATCTTTCGTCGTTGCCCAACAAAAAGCGCAGTATAACGAAGATATGATTCCTGACGAAGTACCAGATGTTGCAGTGGAGGCTGAAGACGAACTTTATAACGAAGCCGTGGAACTCGTACGTGAAATGCAAACAGCTTCTGTCTCCATGCTACAACGTAAATTCAGAATCGGCTACAATCGCGCAGCCCGAATCATAGACGAGATGGAACAACGTGGTGTTGTAGGTCCACATGAGGGTAGTAAACCACGCCGTGTGAACATTGGTGATATACCAGAATACGAAGAATAATTCTCCATATAAAAGACGCAGGAGCATTTTTAGCCTGCGTCTTTTTATTTTTTTTTAGAATAGTTCTTTCAGCTGCTCTTTTATCTCAGCATGGTGATCGTCGTACTTTGCTTCTGTCCGTTGTAATAATTCATCGAAAAAGGCTGGTAATTTGTCTTGACTCAGCTCAACGCCTTCCGCAGTAATCCCGCCTTTTGTCGCCACACGCTTGATCAACGAATCGAACGTATAACCTTGTTCCGCCAACAATTTAGAAGTCCCAGCTAAGGAATTACTTATCATTTGGAAAACTTCCGGCTCCGTTAGGCTCGACTTACGAACAGCGGCTTGTACAAATTGCTCAAAGATAGCTGCAATAAATCCCGGAGAGGAGCTAGTCAAATCACTCGCCAAATCAATATTTTCTTCCGCAACCTCTTGCACCGTACTAAACGTTCCTAATGCATCATTCAGCCACGCTTGGTTGGCAGCAGAAACCGCCATATCATGATTCACTAGGCTAGTTCCAATACCTACCGATGTTGTCAGAGAAGGAATCAGTTTACTATACTGCGCATTCGTCGTCACTTGTTTTAAATCTTCTACAGAAACACCCGCCGCAATCGAAATCACATGTTTTTCACTAGAAAGAGCTACTTTATTCTCTAGCAAAACAGGCAGTACTCCAAGTGGCAACACACAAACAAAGGTATGTTCAGCTTGCTCAAAAACTTCCAGACTCGTCTTAGCAATCGTAATCTCTGGGAATAAATCATGAATTTCTTGTAATTTCGCATTTTCCGAACGTGTATAAATAATCAAATCTTTAGGTGCAACGTCAGCATGTGCTAAAAACTGGCGCGTCAACAAATCCGCCATACTACCGTAACCAATAAAACCAACTTTCACGCTAATCATCTCGTCTCTATTAAAAATTATGCTAACTTTTCAAGCATATACCTATTATGCAAATCTTTCATGACACTTGCAAGCCTTTTACTCTCTAAAAAGAAATACTATTCAGAATATATTTGGAATATTTACTTTGAGCTTCGATATTTATTTATTTGAAATTCCATGGTATATTAAAAAGAGTTAGAGTATCCGTTTTCAAGGGACGACGTTAGATTCAGCAAAAGGGGAACTTAAATCATACATATTTTCTAATCGTTCGTACTTGGGATGCTAATAACTACTATTTTATCTCTCGGGAGGGGTTTTAAGGTGAAAAAGCGTACATTTGCTTTAGCACTATCCATGATAATGGCAACAGGCGTTGTGCTTGGTGCATGTGGATCATCAGATGACAGCAAGAAGAGTAGCGGTGACAAGGATAATTTTACTGTAGCAATGGTAACAGACACTGGTGGGGTTGATGATCGTTCATTTAACCAATCCGCATGGGAAGGTATACAAAAGTTTGGTAAAGCGAATGACCTTGAAAAAGGAACAAATGGCTATAACTACTTGCAATCTGCATCAGAAGCGGATTTCAAAACAAACCTAAACACAGCTGTTCGTAATAATTTCAGTCTTATCTATGGCATTGGCTACAAACTAAAGGATGCTATTGAAGATGTCTCTAAACAACAACCAAAAAATAAATTTGCGCTTGTTGATGACACGATTACAGATCGCGACAATGTTGTAAGTATCGGATTCGCGGATCAAGACGGTTCATTCCTTGTTGGTGTTGTTGCTGGTTTAACAACGAAAACAAACAAAGTTGGATTTGTTGGCGGTGTGAAAGGTGCAGTTATCGATCGTTTTGAAGCTGGATTCACAGAAGGCGTAAAAGCTGTGAACCCGAAAGCAGAAGTAAAAGTACAATACGCAAATGATTTCGCAAAAGCAGATAAAGGCCAACAAATTGCAGCTGGTATGTACAATGGTGGCGTAGATATTATTTTCCACGCAGCTGGTGCAACTGGTAACGGTGTGTTCGCTGAAGCTAAGAACTTAAAGAAAAAAGATCCAGCTCGTGCTGTATGGGTAATCGGTGTTGACCGTGACCAGTGGGACGAAGGTGCTGTCACAGCAAATGACGGCAAAGAATATAACGTAACGCTAACATCTGAAATCAAACGCGTAGATATCGCAGTTGATGATTTAGCAACACGCACAAAAGCAGGAGACTTCCCAGGTGGCGAGAAGATTGAATACGGCCTTGATAAAAATGCTGTAGGCCTTTCTGAAAGCCAAGATAACCTATCAAAAGAAGTTCTAGCTAAAGTGGAAGAATACAAACAAAAAATCATTGATGGCGACATTAAAGTTCCAGAAAAACCTTGATGATTGCTTCTTAATCTAAAAGCCGGTGTAATACCGGCTTTCAGACTGTAGACAAATCGCTTTACATGATATTTCTCCAAACCTCAGCGTGTCGACAAATGCTTAGTTTCTAGGCAAAAGCGAGTACCAGCGCAGAGCGTACTAGAGTACGAGAGCACTGGAACGGAGCTTTTAACGACGAAAATGAGTATTTGTCGACACGCTGAAAGCCGGTGTAATGCCGGCTTTTATTAATATTGCTAGAAGTTTTTTATTTTTCGTTCGCTTTGTAAGCGTTTCAACCTATAAAACGTTGGATTATATTCTCTAATCTTAGGTCAAAAAGCATATTTTTATAAAATATCGACTATTTTTATGCTTTTTTTCAAAAAAGGAATTGCAATGTGGTGCATTTAGAAATAGAATAAGGTGATGACTTTTTTGGAAGACTACATATTTCGCTTTATTCACGAATTAAGAAGGAACTTTTTTACATACATGCAGATCTTGTAAAACGGTTTACATCAAAAAAAGAAATCAATCCATTCACGTAAAAAAAGTGGATATCAGCTATTATAAAGGGAGTGAGACAGTGGATTATGTTATTGAAATGTTAGGGATCAGAAAGGAATTTTCTGGGTTTGTAGCAAACGATAACATTACCTTACAGCTCAAGCGTGGCGAAATTCACGCGCTGTTAGGTGAGAATGGTGCTGGGAAATCAACACTAATGAATGTTTTGTTCGGACTTTATGAACCAGATGGTGGCGAAATTCGTGTCAACGGAAACGTGGAGGCGATTAATAGCCCCAATAAAGCCAATGACCTCGGAATCGGCATGGTGCATCAACATTTTATGCTTGTCGATAAATTTACTGTTGCCGAAAATATTATTTTAGGAAAAGAGCCGAGCAAGTTTGGCGTGATTGAAAAGAAGAAAGCCATCGAAGAAATCCGAGCTATCTCAGATCGTTACGGCTTGAAAGTAGATCCAAATGCTAAAATAAGTGATATCTCAATTGGTATGCAACAACGTGTAGAAATTTTGAAAACATTATATCGTGGGGCGGATATTCTTATTTTCGATGAACCGACTGCTGTTTTGACTCCGCAAGAAATTAAAGAACTTATCTCGATTATGCGAACGCTTATCAAAGAGGGTAAATCAATTATTCTGATCACACATAAATTAAAAGAAATCATGGACGTTTGTGATCGTGTCACCGTTATTCGCCGTGGTAAAGGGATGGGAACTGTTAATGTCCCTGAAACGAGTCCACAAGCGCTGGCAAATCTCATGGTTGGGCGTGAAGTCGTCTTTACAACCGAGAAAACGCCTGCTACTCCTGGTCAAGATGTGCTTGAGGTAAAAGATCTTGTCGTGAAAGAAAGCCGTGGAGTCGAAAGCGTCCGCGGTCTAAATCTGACTGTGCGTGCCGGCGAAATCGTTGGTATTGCAGGGGTAGATGGCAATGGTCAAAGCGAACTTATCCAGGCCATTTCCGGACTAACGAAAACAACAAACGGCTCGATTTTACTGAAAGGAGAACATATTGAAAACAAGAAACCACGTCGTATCACGGAATCAGGCCTCGGTCACATTCCAGAAGATCGTCATAAACATGGTCTTGTTTTAGAAATGTCACTCGGTGAAAATATCGCCTTACAAACGTATTACAAAAAACCGATTTCGAGTAAAGGTTTCCTTAACCATAAAGAAATGTATGACTTCGCTCGTAAGCTTATCGAGGAATACGACGTTCGGGCAAGTAGTGAATACGTTGCGGCTAAGGCACTTTCCGGTGGGAATCAACAAAAAGCGATTATCGCCCGTGAAATTAGTCGAGATCCGGATTTCCTCATTGCAGCACAACCGACACGTGGACTTGACGTTGGAGCGATTGAATTTATTCATAGACGCCTTATCGAGCAACGTGACGACGGAAAAGCTATCTTGTTGATGTCCTTTGAGCTCGACGAAATCATGAATGTAAGTGATCGTATTGCCGTTATCTATGAAGGAAAAATCGTAGCTATCGTGAAACCTGAAGAGACGACAGAGCAAGAACTCGGCCTTCTTATGGCTGGATCAGCAAAAGCGGAAACGGGGGAGAAAACACATGTCTAAGAAAATACAAGCCCTTGTCATCCCTATTACAGCTGTTATCCTTGGTTTGCTGTTCGGTGCTCTCATTATGTTACTATTCGGATATAATCCAGTAGACGCCTATATTGCGCTTTTCCAAGGTGCATTTGGTGATTCCTTCTATCTCGGAGAAACAATCCGTCAAGCAACGCCTTATATCTTAGTTGGTCTGTCGATCGCCATCGCTTTCAAGGCTGGACTTTTCAATATTGGTGCAGAAGGTCAACTTTTAATGGGTTGGATCGGTGCCGTTGCGGTAGGTTTAACGTTTGACGGCTTAGATAAATGGATTCACTTACCGCTTGCTCTTTTAGCAGGTATCATCTGTGGTGCTTTCTGGGCTTTCATTCCAGGGATTCTAAAAGCCACACTAAAAGTAAATGAAGTTATCGTAACGATCATGTTAAACTATACGGCGCTTTATATTTTCAACTATATCGTGCAAAATGTCCTGACAAAACAAATGGACAAAACAAAAGAAATTCCTTCATCTGCTTCACTTCAATCACCCTTCCTACAAGAAATGACGCAATACTCATCACTTCACTGGGGAATCTTGATTGCTGTTGGTTGCGCACTAATTATGTGGTTAGTTATCAATAAAACAACATTTGGTTATGAGCTGAAATCAGTCGGATTCAACCAAAATGCCTCTAAATATGCAGGGATGAGCGTCGCGAAAACGATTGTCATCTCGATGATTATCGCAGGTGGACTCGCTGGACTTGCGGGTGCGATGGAAGGTCTTGGAAACTACGGTACAGCATATGTATTACCAACATCTCCTGGTACTGGATTTGACGGTATCGCCGTTGCATTACTTGGCGGTAACTCACCAATCGGTATTATCTTCTCCGCCATTCTGTTCGGAGCACTAAAAGTAGGATCGCTAAACATGCCTGCTGTCGCTGGAGTTCCAAATGAGCTAGTAAACGTGGTTATCGCGCTTATTATCTTCTTCGTTGCATCCAGTTATATCATCCGCTGGGCAATGGATAAATTTGCGAAGAAGGGGGCGAAAACAAAATGATTTCGACTTTAGCGATTATTGTCTCTAGTACATTGTTAATGGCTGGACCACTCATTTTCACAGCGCTCGGTGGCGTTTTCTCCGAGCGAGGCGGCGTTGTTAATATTGGTCTGGAAGGTATGATGATTATGGGTGCCTTCTCATCCATCGTCTTTAACCTCACATTCGCCGATGTCTTCGGGAACTGGACGCCATGGGTTGCCCTTTTTGCTGGGATGTTTGTCGGTGGTATTTTCTCGCTCGTACACGCTGTGGCAACGATTAATTTCCGCGCCGACCATGTTATCAGTGGTGTCGCGATTAACTTTTTAGCACTCGGTATTTCTTTATTCCTTGTCAAAGTTATTTATGATAAAGGACAAACCGATCAAATTAAGCACTATTTCGGAAAACCAGATATTCCAGTTCTAAAAGATATACCAGTGATTGGCGATATTTTCTTCAAAAATGTCCCAATCATGAGTTACGTCGCTATTCTGGTGGCGATTGCATCATGGTTCATCATCTATAAAACACGATTCGGCTTGCGTCTTCGCTCTGTCGGGGAACACCCGCTAGCAGCAGACACAATGGGAATCAAAGTTCGTTGGATGCGTTACCAAGGTGTTATCATCTCCGGTATTCTAGGTGGATTAGGTGGCGCAGTTTATGCCCAATCCTTTACACTCGATTTCGGTCATGCGACGATTTCTGGACAAGGTTATATGGCCTTGGCTGCCATGATTTTTGGTAAATGGAACCCGCTTGGTGCCATGGGAGCCGCGATTTTCTTCGGATTTGCGCAGTGCCTCAGCATCATCAGTGGACAACTACCATTCTTCAGCGGCATTCCAGATGTCTACTTGCAAGTTGCACCGTACGTATTAACGATTTTTGCGCTAGTTGGTCTTATCGGTAAATCCGAAGCACCTAAAGCAGATGGCGTGAATTACATTAAAGGAAAATAATCTCCACCACCCAGTTTCGCACGTATTCGCGAAATTGGGTGGTTTTTAGTTTGTACCATTTGTTTAGCGAGGAATAATAAGGTACAATAAACAGTGCTTAGCCAAATAAGGAGGGATTTTTTAATGACAACTCAAAAACAGGAATACAAAGAACAAGTTGGCGCCATTCAGTTAACGCTTATTCCTTCTGACAAATATAAATCCAATAAAATTGTGTTTAAATTCAGAGCACCACTTGACCGTGCCACAACAACGAAACGCGCGTTAATCGCCGCGTTAATCGAGACAAACACGAAAAAATATCCAACGCAGACTGCTTTTCGTAAAGAATTAGCAAGTTTATATGGAGCTAATTTTTATGCATCCGTAGATAAAAAAGGAAATGAGCATATTATTACGGCTGTTCTGGATATGGTTGATGGCCAATTCGTGCCAAATGGTGATACGTTGCTTCAACAAGCTTTCACGCTGATTCAAGAGATTATTTTCAATCCTAACGTGACGGATGGCAGCTTCCATGATGCAACCGTTGCCCGGGAAAAAGAGAACTTGGCGCAACGTTTGGAGAGTGTGTATGATGATAAAATTCGGTACGC
>NZ_AODE01000013.1 GCF_000525855.1 Listeria cornellensis FSL F6-0969 | reverse complement strand
CCTCGACAGAAATTGTTAGGGGGCGCAGTGAAAATCCTCTTTTGATTTTTGCGGAGGCCACGAAATTTCCGAGAGGCTGGCTCTTGAAGCTAGCCCGACCGTGAAGCAACCGCCAAACGAACGCAGAGCATGATTTCCGCTACACTAAGAATAGTATTTGCTCTTTATGAAGGGCGTGAAGTTTTCGAGGAGTTAGCCGTTGAAGCTAGATCGGAGGCACAGGTCATGACGAGTACAAGGAACGGATGCTCACTCTGTTCGCACTCGTATTGAGGCTCTAAATCGGCGAGTAATGCCTCATAAGAACCACAACATAGGGGGCGCAGTGAAAATCCTCTTTTGATTTTTGCGGAGGCCACGAAATTTCCGAGAGGCTGGCTCTTGAAGCTAGCCCGACCGTGAAGCAACCGCCAAACGAACGCAGAGCATGATTTCCGCTACACTAAGAATAGTATTTGCTCTTTATGGAGGGCGTGAAGTTTTCGAGGAGTTAGCTAAAAGGAAGGCAGTTTCATTACATTCAACTGCATATTGAGGTTCTAAAAAAGCAAACGACGCTTTTCAAGAACCACAACAAAGCTAGATCGGAGGCACAGGCCATGACGAGTACAAGGAACGAATGCTCACTTTGCTCGCACTCGTATTGTGGCTCTAAATCGGCGAGTGATGCCTCATAAGAGCCACAACAAAAACCACTTCTCAACCTCCAACCCCCAAACATCCGTGCTATAATAAAAACATATCAACGCTAAAGGAGCGATGCAAAACATGAGAAAAGTAGTTTTTTACGGCGCCGTTACTCTAGACGGGTACCTAGCCGACCAAGACAATAGTTTAACTTGGCTATTCGAAACAGACACAGGCGAAGGAACCACCTACGAAAAATTCATCCAAAATATCGATGTGGTTGTTATGGGACGCGTCACATATGAAGAAGTTCTAAAGTTGCAAAAAGACGAACCATTTTATCCAGACCAAGAGGTGTATGTTTTCACGAGAGACACGACGAAAACGTTTGAAGACACGCATACGATCCACGAAAATCCCGTTTCTTTTATTAACGAATTAAAAAAACAAGATGGAAAACCGATTTGGATTGTGGGCGGTGGTAACTTATTAAAACCACTTCTGGAAGCCAATATGATCGATGAGTGGTGGATTCAGATTACACCTATCCTGCTCGGTAAAGGAAAACGTTTATTCGAAGAGGGCGATTATTTAGAACGCCTTGAGTTAGTCGATACTACTTCTTTCGGACAGTTTGTCGAGCTACATTACAAAAAAAATAGAGAAATAGCAAAGAACCCGTTCACCAGAAAAATGATTCTGATGGATGGGTTCTTTTCTCGCTTATTCTTTCGCCCCGTCAATCACGTCTGCGAATAGTCCATACACATATTCATTCGCATCGAAAGCTTGAAGGTCATCCATTTTTTCACCTAAACCAACAAATTTCACTGGGATATGCAACTCGTTACGAATCGCAATGACGATACCGCCTTTTGCCGTGCCATCTAATTTCGTTAGCACAATCCCGCTAACATCCGTTGCTTCTTTGAATTGTTTTGCTTGCACAAACGCATTTTGTCCCGTTGTCGCATCTAAGACAAGCAAGACTTCATGTGGCGCATTTGGCACCTCACGCGTGATAACACGTTTTACCTTTTCCAGTTCGTTCATTAAGTTTACTTTGTTTTGCAAGCGTCCAGCCGTGTCACAAAGCAAGATATCGACGTTACGCGCTTTAGCCGCTTGGACCGCGTCAAACATCACGGCCGCCGGATCACTGCCCTCTGCTTGCTTGATAACGTCCACGCCGACCCGTTCTCCCCAGACATCCAGCTGATCAATCGCCCCAGCCCGGAATGTATCGCCAGCCGCCAGAAGCACACTCTTTCCTTGTGCTTTTAAATGATGCGCCAGTTTCCCGATGGTCGTCGTTTTACCAACACCATTCACGCCGACAAACAGAATCACGGTCAAGCCCTCTGATTGGATATTTAACTCTGGCAATTCTTCCTCTTCACCGTGATAAATCGCCACCAATTTCTCCACAATGACTTCCTGAACCTCTTTCGGATCTTGAATATTGCGCAACTTCACTTCTTCGCGTAACTGCTCGACAAGCTCCATCACCGTTTCAAATCCAACATCCGCCTGGATCAAAATCTCTTCAAGTTCTTCAAAAAACTCTTCGTCGACCTTGCGATAACGCGCCACAAGTTCATTCATTTTACCTGAAAAATTGTCACGTGTTTTCGATAAGCCGTCTTTAAATTTTTCCGTTACCGAATCGGTTTGTTGCGTTAATTTATCTTTTATTTTCTTGAAAAATGTCATCGGGTTTGCAACTCCTCTATTTGATTAATTCTGCGGTTTCTTCTAAGCGTACCGAAACAAGCTTCGATACACCGGATTCTTGCATCGTTACACCGTACAACACATCCGCTTCCTCCATCGTGCCTTTGCGGTGAGTAATGACGATAAACTGAATATTGGTTTCAAATTTCTTCAAATAACGACTGAAACGCGTCACGTTCGCCTCATCCAGCGCCGCCTCAACCTCATCCAAAATACAGAATGGCATCGGCCGTACGCGAATAATCGCAAATAATAAAGCAATCGCAGTTAGCGCACGCTCTCCACCCGAAAGCAGACTCAGGTTTTGCAGTTTCTTGCCTGGTGGCTGCGCTTCGATATCTACACCAGTCGTTAAGACCTCGTCCGGATTTTGCAAAATAAGTCGCGCCTGTCCACCACCAAAAAGTTCAGGGAAAACAATCGCAAATTCCGTTTGAATGGCTGTAAAAGATGCTTCAAATCGCTTCTTCATCTCTTCGTCCATCTCGTCCATCACTTGGAATAACGTTGATTTAGCTTCGAGCAAATCCGTCTGCTGCCCATTTAGGAAGTCAAAACGTTCTTTAATCCGCTCAAATTCATCGATGGCGCCAATGTTGACCACGCCAAGTTCATCAATCGAACGTTTTAATAAGCGGACTTTTGATCGTGCGTTATCGATATCCATATCTTCCACCATGCGTGCCTTAGCAGCCTCAAACGTGAGCACATAGGCTTCCGATAGGCGTTCTAAACGATTGTCTACATCCGCGTCTAAACGACTCAAACTGACCTCTGCCGTTGTTTTTTGCTCCATGTAGAAACTTGCCTGATTATGTTTTTGCTGTAAAGCTTCTTCTTGTACTGCCAAGCTCTCTTGTAATGCCACCCGTTTTTCGCGTAGTTGGTCGCGTTTCGTTGCGGTCTGTTCTTTCTCGATGCGCGCATTATCGATGATTTCTGCTAGCTCTTCTGTACTCGTATGCACCGTTTCGAGGTTGGATTGAAGCATCGCTAGTTTCGACGTGATGGCCTCTTTTTGGTTGTAGTGGTCGGTCATATCGATTTCTAACGTCAGCAAGGCTTGTTCTGCGGTTTGAAGTTGCTCACGACTAACTGCCACACTAGATTTCAGCGTTGAATAGCTTTCTTGATCACTCGCACGATTATGTTCCTGCTCTTTGCTTTGCTTCGTCATCCGCTGAATCTGTTCGTCTTTATCAATGATTTCCAGCGCCAGCACCGTCAATTCTTGTTGCAATTTCTCTTTGCGTTCGGTCAATTGCTGATGCTCCGATGTGCCTTCTTCTTTCTCCATATCATAAATTTGGAGCTGTTTATTCGCAACGGTTAAACGTTCTTCTGCGCGCTCTTTTTTGCCTAGTAATTCTGTTTCTTGCAGACGGAGCGATTCACCGATAGATCTAGCTTCTTCCAGCTGCTCTCGTTTTACTCTGACTTCCTCTTTCAATGTCGCAAATTGCTTTTCCGTTTTCTCCACAGATAGCGTCATTTTGCGCAATCGTTTTACTCAAGTTTTCGAGTTCATGCTTTCGCGTCATAATCGACGACTTGCCTTGTGCTGTTGCTCCACCAGTCATGGAACCGCCAGCATTCACGACATCGCCTTCCAACGTAACGACACGATATCGGAAGTTCACCAATTTTGCGAGTAGGTTTGCACCTTTTAAATCCTTTGCCAAAATAGTGGTGCCCAGCGCGTTCAAAATCACGTTTTCCACTTGGACGTCGTATGTTAGGACATCACTTGCCAAAGCGACAAATGCTGGTTGTTGCTCCAAACTGTGTTTCGTTGCCATCGGGATTTGACGTGGTTGAATCGTTGTCAGCGGTAAGAACGTTGCCCGTCCAGCCCGCGTCTCTTTCAAATAGCTAATCGCTTCACGTGCTGCTTGATCATCGCGCACAATGATATGCTGCGCGTTCGCACCAAGCGCAATTTCCAGCGCCTTCTGATAATGCTCCGGAATCTCGACTAATTCCACAAACGCACCCATAATCCCGTTCAACTTCTTCTTCGCCTTCAAAACTTCACGAACACCTTGAAAAAATCCAGCGTAATCATCCGCGAGCTCCGCCAACGTTTCCTGACGCGACTTCGCTTGTTGAATCGTTTCATATTGACGATACATGTCACGCTCTTGCTTCGTAAAAACAGCTTCCTGTTTTGCCAACTCCTGCTGAATCGCCTGATAGTGCGTCATCTGATCCGCTAACTTGGTCCGCATTTCGTCCACATGCTTCGTCAAACTCTCGACATTCGCAATAATTTCGTTCCGTTCTGTAATATGTTGCTGATTCTCATGATCCAATTTCTCCGAACGGCCTTGCATCTGCGACAACTGACGCTCCAAATACCCAATATCATTTTTCATCGTCGTCTGTGTGTGACGTAATTCGATATAATCGCTTTTCATATTCTCGATTTTTTCTTCCGACAAGTTGCTATACTCCGCCAATTTGGCCTCAAGTACTTTCTTTTCTTTCAGGAAAACTTCGAGCGCCGTTTCTTTTTCTAGCTTATCTTGTAAAAGCACTTGTTTTTGCGCTTCAAATGCCTTAATCTTCGTTTCAAGCTGTTGTAGGTTCTCATGCATCGCTTGTTCGTTCTCGTTGCTGTGTTTCTTTCGCTCGAGCGCCACGTTTCGCTGCCCTTCCAATTGTTCCAGTCGTTCTGTTACGACAAGAAGTTCGGCCTGCGTCACGTCCATTTGCTCATCCATATCCGCGAGCATCTGCTTCTGCGTGAAAATCTGCGCTTCTTCCTGCTTAATTTCGGCTTGCATCGCCGTCAAAATCTCACCGTTCTTCGCAAATTCTGCTTTTTGGATCGCGATTTTTTCCGTGAACGCTTCAATTTCAGCCACGAGTAGCGTCACTTCGTATTTCTCCAATTCTTCCTGTTGAAATAAATAGTCCTTCGCAACGCTCGCCTGCATCTCAAGCGGCTCCAACTGACCCTCAAGCTCATATAAAATATCCTGAACCCGATTCAAGTTCTCTTCCGTTTCAAATAGCTTGTTTTCAGCCTGTTTCTTGCGATGTTTATATTTCAAAACGCCCGCCGCTTCTTCAAAAATCGACCGCCGCTCCTCTGGTTTACTATTTAAAATCTCATCAATTTTCCCTTGACTAATAATTGAAAACGACTCGCGTCCAAGACCAGAATCCATAAACAAATCCACGATATCCTTCAATCGACACGACTGCTTGTTGATCAAATAATCGCTGTCTCCATTCCGGAAAATACGTCTTGTCACCGATACCTCACTATAATCGAGCGGTAAAAAACGATCTTCATTCTCAAAAACAAGCGACACTTCCGCAAAATTAATCGGTTTTCGCGAATCACTTCCTGCAAAAATAACATCACCCATCCGGCCACCGCGAAGGCTTTTGGCAGACTGTTCCCCAAGTACCCAGCGAATCGCCTCGGTAATATTACTTTTTCCACTTCCATTTGGGCCTACTATCGCTGTAGTGCCCGGCACAAAATCAATTACCATTTTGTCAGCAAATGACTTGAAACCATTCATTTCTAATCGTTTTAATAACATGTCCGGACTCCTTCACCGCTTAGTTTTGGCGCAACGCTTGGATAGCGCTTTTCGCGGCATTTTGCTCCGCTTGTTTCTTTGTTTTTCCAGTCCCAGCACCGCGTTGTTCTTGGTTGATGGCAACGATTGCTTCAAACGCCTTGCTATGCGCTGGACCTTTTTCATCTAGAATCGTATACGTGATCACGACGTCGCGGTCTTTTTGCACAATTTCTTGTAGTTGCGTTTTATAATCGACGGTTTGCTCGAAATAACCCGCATCGATTTTTGGAAAAACAACACGCTCTAAGAAACGCACAACCTTGTCCAGCCCTTGATCGAGGAATAGCGCTCCAATAAAGGACTCGAATACATCTGCAAGCAAGGCTGGGCGCGTTCTGCCACCAGCGCGCTCTTCCCCACGTCCAAGTCGCACGTACCGTGAAAAGTTCACCATCTCCGCAAAATCTACGAGAGAAGGTTCACAAACGATTGCTGCACGCATTTTCGTCATTTGCCCTTCCGCCATGTTTGGAAATTTTGTGAATAAGTAATGCGAAACGGTCACCTCGAGCACCGCGTCCCCAAGAAATTCCAAGCGCTCATTGTCCTCTATTTTTTCCTTGCGATGTTCGTTCACGTAAGACGAGTGTGTAAAAGCCGTTTTTAGAAGATTCGTATCCGTGAATGTAAAACCAACACTTTCCTGTAATTCTTCCCAAAGATTCATCTGTAAAGCCTCCATTTCGGTACACCAAAGCTTTATTTTCTAAACATCTTTAAGAGAAGAGTCTGCTTAGAAAATAAACTTTAATGTGGAAAAAGAGGATGTCTAGTTGCGCGACAGAATTTTTAACCGGAATACCCGTCTAAAACAGTCTGTGCTACCTAGACACCCTCGTTCATTTGTTTAAAACAAGTCGGAATTATGCGTTCGCCTCTATGTATTTCACAGCGTCCCCAACTTTTTCAATATTTGCTGCATCATCGTCTGAAATTTCTACACCAAATTCATCTTCAAGTTCCATAACCAATTCAACAACGTCTAGTGAATCTGCACCTAGATCGTCTTTGAAGGAAGCTTCTAAAGTTACTTTAGATTCCTCGACGCCTAAACGGTCAACGATAATCTTAGTTACTTTCTCTAATACTTCTGCCATTGTTTACTTCACCTCCCTCCAAGTATTATATAGGATTTCTTCGTATTCGTAAACTATTAATTAAAAAAAAGATTAAAACGGTATGCTTAGAGCCACTAATAAAGCCTACTAAACCATAAATAGTTTATTGTTCAATAAGCGGATGTACTATAAGATATAAACTTATAAATTAGGATTCAATCGTAGTTCGCTCAATAAAATTATCATTAATAGCCATTCTAGCCAAGCGTCTTCCAGCTCGCTTAAAGAAAAATTCATCTGGATAAAATTCTGAAACAATAGGTTCTTGCTGGCTAATCATGCCGCTATCCTTGTTATATTCAATAACGCCTGAAATTTTTTCATCAGGACCATATTTATATACGACTTTTTCCTCATTTTCGTACTCTTTTGTCATGATAATGAAAATAGCCATTGTGTCACTCCTAGTTTACAAATCCCCAGACTCTGCAAGCTCATCAATTAGCTCTTTTTCAAAGGAATCTAAACGCGTATATTCTTTGAGGGAAGCCAAATCAATTCCCAATTTTTTTAAAGTGGCTAAGGCAAAATCTCCGACTGTATAAAACCCTAACATTTTATCTTCCAGTGTTTGCTCTCTTCTTCCAGAAATGTTAATAAGTGCTTGAACTATAGATAGGTTAGTAATTTTTTTTATCAATAATCTCATGCATCGTGTTGTAAAGTATGATGGCATTGCCTGTGCTAAGATAGTTTTCTAAATCGTCTAGCTCGTATTGACCATTATTAAGATTTTCAATTATTATCATATTGTTCTCCTTGCTGTATTCATAAGGGTTAAAGCAGGGCTTATTTTTTAAGATATATCCGCTTTAGTAATTCTACTTGATTTGGTGAAAGGTTATAGGTAATTAATTGTGGATAGATGACCTCTTTAAATTGTTTTAGAACAAAGCCGAAATTGTAGACTACAATAAATGCATTCGGTAATTTCCTGTCTTCTGATATCATTGCAATCTCGCCATTGGGGGAGAGGTAATATATATCGTAATGATTATCTCTTCTAAGTTTTAAATTTATGCAATCCACCTTCTTTTCAAGAAAAGAATAATATTGGCTACCAATTGCATCAGCTAGATAATTATTTGCTATTTCTAAATCAGACTCAGACTCTAATTCCCAAAGTTTTTCTATTACTACATCATCTGGTTCTACTGGGTTGAAATGATTAGAAACATAGAGATACAGCGACAACTTAGCTAATGTTTCATCAGAAAACTCGCTTATTAAATATTCTTGATCTCGCTGGACTTCATAAAGTGTCCAATTTAAATCTATTTTTTTTAATCGTATTGCAGTGTCTAAATCAACTGAATTATTATTGATATATTTTCCATAAACTGATATAATCTCGTTTCCTAGCGAATTTGTTATCTGAACACTTAGATGTTCATCTTTTTTTTAGTTTCTCAATAATCATTATGTTACCTACTCTCTAATAGATACAGATTTTATAAAACCTTCTTTAACAAGTTCATTCATGGTGTAAGGCTTTCCATTACTGTGGTATTTTATATACTGCGTTCCACCACCAGGTCTATCAAACCAAGGAGCAGCGGTACCTCCTTTAACCTGAAAATCCTCCCTAACTCTGTACACATAATAATTAGCTTCATCACTATGTAGCGCTAGTGCCCTCATTTCATAAGGTACATCTTTTGGTGAGAAGAATTCTCCCCTTGGCTCACCATATCGATCAAGCAAGCTACCTTCTTTGATAATAGTATCTTTAGGGGTGCCAGAAAAACCATTATTTGGAGGCCAATTGATATCACCTGTAGTTTGATTGTAGTACTTAGGATTATCGTAAACGGCTTTATATTTAAGGTACTTTGCTTCATTGGGTGGATAACTCCATTTTTCGAGTTTAAGTTTATCGACAGCATTTATCTGACGTTCAGCACTACTTACAACTTTACTTGGTGCAAATCTTGCTGCGAACTTAGCTAAACCAAGCACAGGAGCACCGTATTGCGTCAACACAAGTGCACCATCTAATAACCGCTGTCCGTCACTAATATGCTTCCCAGACACCGAATCAACACCATACACAGCGCGATAAAATGCACCAACTCCAAGTACTTCGCGGAATACTGTCTCACTCTGCCAATAAATCATTTGTTGATTCACAAAATCGAGTGTCGCTTCCGTACTCATTTTACCATCAATCGTGATGAAACCAGCACTATTTCCTTTTGGAACGTTTTGGTGTTAGTCCAATTTCTTCAATTTCTTTTATCTTATCATCGATCTCTTGCTGGCTCGCATACATTTTGGTGAGTTGGCTGAATGTCGCAGGATTCAATTTTTCAAGATGATACATACCAGTTTTACCGTCAAACTTAAGATTTTGCCGTATGTTATCGAGTGCCTGTTTAATATAATGCGCTAGTTCTCCAACTTCATAAAAGAAATTCCCGTGACTCTGTTCGAAATCCATAAATTTGTTCAGTATATCTTCTTTTTTTATGCGCTTCAAAAATTTGTGTGGCTAAATAATTTAGTTCGGATGCGTGTCCAGTTCCATTAATAGCCGTTAATTGTAAGGTGACAGTTTCAAGACGATTTTCAAAACCTGTGATTTTTTGATTTAAGTCATGAATACCATCCACGTCAAGCCTAGAATTTGGGGAAGAATCCACTTGAGAATGGAAATCAGTAATATATTTTTGCATCTTTTGCTCGCTCAGGTTAAGCGCTTGCTTGATGGATGCGCATAGTGGGAAATAGGCACCCGCGTAGTATTCTTTCGAGCTAGCGATAGCGTCTCCGCTAATCGATGTATCATTGATATAAGCGATAACAGCTTGTTTTACGGCATTTACATACTGTTTCAATTCCTGATTAGATGCGCGCAATTGTTGTGAAAAATGCGTGACTTCGGCAATATCGATGCGCGTCATAAAATCAGCTCCTTATGTAACAGTTTCCGTTCATCCTCTATTTGAGATCAGCTCGATTGAATGGTTTTCTGCTCTTGTTGTAGCTGTTCTCGCGTGCTTTCGATATGTTTGCGTAATTTCCTCCAACTTTCATGCGCTGTATCTTCCGCATCATAAGCCACACTTCTGCCGTGATTTCCGCGCCATACATCATGAGCTTGGGCAATAAGGTTTTCTTTTTCACGTTCGATGTGCCGAAGCTCGGTTTCTGTGTATTCTAGCTGTATTTGTTGTTGTTTTATAGCGTATAACTGGTCTTCTTGTTGCTCCGTCTTCCGCTTTAATTGTTGCAATGTCTGATGAATTTGCTCGCTTCTCGGTTCCATCTTAGCGCACCTCCAGTTGCATTTTCTGACCGACTTCTCGATCCTTGGCGGCATAGGCTTCCCCAATTTGTTTGATACGAATAGCATCTTCCTGCACCACTTTTCCAAATAAATCGACATAGTGCACCAAATCATGTAAAGCTTCCTGACAATTAGTCATAGAATTGCACTGGGTGTAAGACATTGTGTTGTTTTTCTTTGTATGATGGGTCATTCCCGAGACACTATCTCCAAGTTCCGCAGCGTGATTCATCATTTTTTCTCTATTTACTTTTATTTGTGTCATTCATCTATCTTCCTTTCCCCATTAAAAATAGAACTCTTACAAAAAGAAACGGTAAATTGGCGAAGAGTAACTCTTCGCCAATAAAATCACATGGTCATGCCGCCGTCAATTGCAATCGTCTGCCCTGTCATGTAGCTTGAGACATCACTCGCCAAGAAAAGTACTGCATTCGCAACGTCTTCTACCGAACCATATTTCCCTAGCGGAATTTGTGCTAACATCGCTTCTTTTGTTGCTTCATCAAGCTCGTCCGTCATTTCCGTAGCGATGAAACCTGGAGCGACTGCGTTCACGTTAATACCACGTGTTGCTAGTTCGCGCGCGGTCGTTTTCGTAAGGCCAATAACACCGGCTTTACTTGCCACGTAGTTTGCTTGACCTGCGTTTCCAATCAAACCAACGACAGATGTGATATTAATAATTTTACCGTAGCGCTGTTTCATCATCGTGCGAGAAACGGCTTTTGTGCATAGGAAAACGCCTTTTAGATTTGTATCGATAACGGCATCCCATTCGTCTACTTTCATGCGCATCAATAGGTTATCGCGCGTAATTCCTGCGTTATTGACTAAAATATCAATTCGACCGTATTTGTCGACTGCTTCTTTAAATAAGGCTTGTACGTCTTCCTCAACAGCCACGTTCGCTTTCATCGCTGCGGCTTCTCCACCTGCTGCTACAATCTCATGCACGATTGCTTCTGCGGCTTCTTGAGAGCCATTGTAGTTAAAAAATACCGTTGCGCCTTGCTTGGCTAGGGTCATGACAATTTCGCGACCAATGCCGCGCGAGCCACCTGTTACTAGGGCTACTTTTCCTGTTAAAGTCATTTTTTTGCTGCCTCCTTCAATTGTTCTGCTACTTCTTTGACAGAGGCTGCGTCACCTGCTGCAAGAATCGTTACATCGCGATTAATTTTCTTGATTAGGCCAGAAAGTACTTTGCCAGAACCGATTTCAACAAATGTATCCACGCCTTGTGCTACGAGATTTGTAACGATATCTTCCCACAAAACCGGAGAATAGATTTGTTGTACTAATTTTTCTGGGATGGCATTTTTATCTGTGGTTGCTTTTGCGTCGATGTTATTCACGACTGGAATTGTGCCATCTTGGAAAGTTATTTTTTCTAACTCTCCTTGGAATTGTTCGGCTGCTGGAACCATTAATTTCGAGTGGAACGGGCCGCTTACTGCAAGAGGTAACACGCGTTTTGCACCGGCTATTTTTGCTTGTTCACCTGCTTTTTCAACGCCTGCTACGGTTCCTGAAATAACGATTTGGCCTGGGCAATTGAGGTTCGCTAGCTGCACATCGTCACCTTCTGTTGTTACGGAATCCGTGATGGCGCCAAGTGTTTCGCGATCTAAGCCTAAAATAGCTGCCATCGCGCCTTGACCGTTCGGTACCGCTGCTTCCATCAATTTACCGCGACGGTGTACTAAATAAATCGCATCTTCTGCAGATAAAAAACCGCCTGCTACAAGTGCACTGTATTCGCCTAAGCTATGTCCTGCAACGAAATCCGCTTTAATATCATACGTTTCCAGTGCTTTTAAAATCGCTACACTCGTCGAAACAAGCGCTGGTTGAGCATTTTCTGATTTTGTTAAAAGTTCCATTGGACCGTTCTGAATAACGTCCGTAATGGAATAGCCTAATTTAGCGTCAGCGGCTGTATAAACCGCCTGTGCTTCTTTATATTCTGCTGCAACATCTTGTCCCATGCCTACCTTTTGTGAGCCTTGACCTGGGAATACGAATGCTATTTTACTCATCTTTCGTGCCTCCTTGATTTGCTTTATCTTGCTCTGCTTTTAAATGACCGCTCGCTACTTCGGTTATAATCGTCTCTACTACTTGTTTTTGGACCATATCGCGCGCCTGACGAATCGCTGAGAAAATAGCCTTCGCGTTAGATGAGCCATGTGCTTTGATGACTGGGGCTTGGACACCGAATAAGCAAGCGCCACCGTATTCACTGTAATCCATTTTCGCTTTTAGTTCCATTAAATCTTTTTTCAAAAACGATGCAGCGATTTTATTTTTGAAACCGTTCATAAAGCTCATTTTCATCAGGCTGAAGAAGGCACCCGCTGTTCCTTCGATTGATTTCAACACCATGTTTCCCGTGAAACCGTCTGTTACGATCACATCCGCGACGTCCATCATGATATCACGTGCTTCCACATTGCCGACAAAATGGTACGATTCTTGATTTTTCATGAGTTCAAAAGCACGCTTCGTCAAATCGTTTCCTTTTGTTTCCTCGGTGCCGATATTAAGCAAAGCCACGCGTGGACGCTCTATTTTACGGACTTTCTCCGCGTAAACCGAACCCATTAGACCAAACTGCAAAAGGTGTTCGGGTTTTGCTTCGGAATTCGCGCCTAAATCAAGCATCACAAAACCTTTTCCGGTAACGGTTGGCAATGTTGGCGCTAGGGCTGGGCGATCGATGCCTTTAATGCGACCAATCACGAATAGCCCAGTTGCCATCAAAGCCCCTGTGTTCCCTGCCGAAATACAGGCATCTGCCTCACCATCTTTCACGGCTTGCGCGGCTAAAACCATCGATGCTCTTTTTTTACGCTTCACTGCACGGACTGGTTCATCGTCACTTTCGATTTTTTCATCCGTATGTATGATTTGAATGCGCGTTTTATCTGCCAAATATTCATTAATTTGCACTTCATCACCAAAAAGGAGAAACTCTACATCTTTATATTGTGCGGCGGCTTTCATAACACCAAGCACAATCTCTTTAGGCGCATTATCGCCGCCCATTGCATCTATCGCGATTCTCATTTCACGTCACTCCTTTTTTTCTTTTGTATGGTACATCTCGAATTTTCCTTTTAACACCATTTCATCGCCGACATAGCTGTTGACATCGACAATCGTGATCGACTTACTATCGCGATCATCACGCACTTTCGCCTTTGCAATCACGCGTTCGCCTTCTTTAACGGAATGGATAAATCGAACGGTCGCTTGGGTTGTTAGGGCCAAATCGTTCGGAATAATCGCCGTTGCAAGCGAATTAGCTTGGGCGAATAAATGATGTCCACGGGCAATTTTATTTCGCTTAAAAACATGTTCTGGACCTACTTCAAAAATCGAAATAGCGCCTTTATTTAATTCAATATCAATGATTTCACCGATAATTTCTTCGATTGGAAGGGAGCGAACGGCATCTGCGTAGTTTTCGGAAGCCACATGTTTAATTCGTTCGCGAAGTTCTGGAATCGCGAGTGCAACCCGGTCTAGTCGAACTGTCTGCACGCTGACTTGAAACTTTTCGGCCAATTGTTCGTCCGTGATAAACGGATTGTCTTCAATCGCTTGGACCAGTCTCGTTTGCCTCTCTTTTTTAGGATATTTTTTCACCTGCGTTCCCTCCTCTTCTTTTTTGAATTTTAACACCAGATACTAAGAGTAATATATAAAAAAATGCTCCCAACATGCAAGTTATAAGGCTAGGCGTATTTCGGGAATCAGTCTAATTTCTGTTCACCGAAGACGCCGCTTGCCTCGAAAAAGTCGCGTAACGGAGCGTATTCTGCTTGTTCTAAAAAGCCATCGTGATAAATGATTTCGACGGCGTCTTGGCGGGCAATTTCCAAAACGCGGTAGTCATGCACCATATCGGCGACTTTGAATTCTGGGATACCGCTCTGTTTTTTGCCGAAGAAATCACCGGGGCCACGGAGTTCTAAGTCACGTTCGCTGACGACAAAGCCGTCATTTGTCTCGGTCATGATAGTCATCCGTTCTTTGCCGACTTCGGTTTTCGGATCGGCGATGAGGACGCAGAAGGATTGCTCGGCGCCACGGCCAACACGACCGCGAAGTTGATGGAGTTGCGCGAGGCCAAACCGGTCTGCGTCGTAGATAACCATCATCGTTGCATTTGGAACGTTGACACCGACTTCGACAACCGTCGTAGATACGAGACAATCGATTTTGTGGTCGTTGAAGTCCCGCATAATTTGATCTTTTTCTACCGATGGAAGTTTGCCGTGCATCAAGCCCGCGGAATGCTTGCCTTGCCATTTGCCGTTTAAAATATTGTACACGTCGATGGCATTTTGGACGTCTAATTTCTCGGATTCTTCGATAAGTGGACAAATCACGTAAGCTTGACGCCCTTTCGTGATTTCCTGTTCGATAAAACCGATGACGCGTTCGAGCATTTGATGCTTCACCCAATACGTTTCGATTTGCTTCCGACCAGCCGGTAATTCGTCGATGACCGACACGTCCATCTCACCAAAAGCCGTGATGGCAAGCGTTCGTGGAATCGGTGTCGCCGTCATGAATAGAACATCGGGAAACGCGCCTTTTTCACGTAAAACGCGACGCTGTTCGACGCCAAATCGATGTTGTTCATCCGTGATAACAAGCCCTAACTTCTTAAAAATAACCTCGTCTTGAATAAGGGCGTGCGTTCCGACAAGAACATCGATTTCTCCAGCTTCTAGTAACGCCAACATTTCGCGACGCCGCTTTCCTTTGACGCTACTTGTTAAGAGTCCGACGGTGACATCGAAGGGTTGCAATAAATTGACTAACGAATTCGCGTGTTGCTCTGCCAAAATCTCTGTCGGTACCATCAATGCACCTTGAAAACCACTTTTTGCCGCAGCGTAGAGAGCAATCGAGGCCACGACGGTTTTTCCTGATCCTACATCCCCTTGAAGCAGGCGGTTCATATGGAAATGCGATTTCATGTCGCCACATATTTCATTGACCACCCGTTTTTGCGCATCGGTAAGCGAAAATGGCAAGCTCTCAATGTAATGACGCAGATCATTAACGTCATAATCAATGGACACGCCACCAGACCGTTCACGCTCAATTTTGCGAAATAACTGCATTTTCAACTGAAACAATAGGAACTCTTCATAAACCATCCGACGCCGTGCCTGTTTTAGCTCTTCCGGACTTTTTGGAAAATGTAAAAATTGAACCGCTTCCTGCCTTGAAATTAGCTGGTATTTTTGCATCCATTTTTCAGGTAAAATTTCAACGATGGAATCACCATACGCGTCAAAAGCTGCAGCCGTGAATTTCAGCAACGTTTTATTTCGAATCGTACCTTTTAGCCTGTAAACCCCTTCCAGCGCTTCCTCCGACGTTTGATGTCCCGCTTTATATTTACTAGCCGTAATTTGCGCGCGACCTTTGTCCCATTTCCCCGAAACCGTCACAGCATCGCCAACCGCCAGTTTACCTTTTATGTATGGCTGATTGAAAAAATCGATTTTCACGACTTGATGCCCGGATGCAACGCGAAAAGACAGCTTCGATTTCTTTCTTCCGTAGTAGGCCAGAGTAGGCTCGGTCAGGACTTCTCCTTGCACCGTCACCCGCTCTTCATGCGCCACTTCGGACAAATCCCGCAACCGATAATCTTCATACCGATATGGAAAATTGAAAAGTAAATCTGCTACTGTCTCTATATCCAATTCTTTTAACGTTTTTGCCGTTTCAGCGCCGACACCCTTTACGTCCGTCACTGGAATATCATTCAGATTCTTCACGTTCCTCTTGCGGCGACAAACCAAAGATCTTTCTTTGTACTGCCCTACCAGTAGGTGTTGCCGCTAGACCTCCTTCGCCGGTTTCACGTAATGAACTCGGCATTTGTAGCCCAACGCGGTACATCGCCTCAATCACTTCATCACATGGAATTCTACTTTTGATACCTGCTAATGCCATATCCGCTGAAATCATCGCCTGTGAAGCTCCTAGCGCGTTACGTTTCACACATGGAACCTCGACAAGACCGGCCACAGGATCACAAACAAGTCCTAACATATTTTTCATCGTCATTGCCATTGCTTCGGCCGATTGTTCCGGAGTCCCACCTGCCGCTTCCACAATCGCCGCCGACGCCATCGCACTCGCCGAACCAATTTCCGCTTGGCAACCGCCTGCCGCACCAGAAATAAAGCTTTATTCGCCACGACAAATCCGAATGCACCGGCCGTGAAAAGGAACCGCAGCATATCATCACGCGACATGTTCAAGCGATCCTTCACCGCATAGAGCACACCAGGAACAACCCCAGCACTACCAGCAGTTGGCGTCGCACAAATCACGCCCATCGCAGCGTTGACCTCATTTGTCGCAATCGCTTTAGCAACCGCATCTAAAATCGTCTCACCAGACAGCATATTGCCTTTTGCAATGTATTCGCGCATAAGAACCGCATCGCCACCAGTCAATCCAGTTGTCGATTCCACGCCATCTTCCCCGCGAATAATCGCCTCTTCCATCACTGTCAAATTACGATCCATCACTTCTAAAATTGCTTCTCGCGTATTGTTGGTAACATGCATTTCGCGTTCGATCATGATTTCCGAGATCGGTTTATTATCGCGACTTGCGATATCGATAAGTTCTGCCACTGAATGGAACATTTTATTGACCTCCTTTGTTGGGTACTTGTGAAGCGTGCTTTGCTGGAAGTGATCTCTCAGCATATCTTAGGCGCTAAAGTAAGTACGGCAACTAAATTAATATTGGAACGGTATGATTTTACTTTTTTACGTTTTAAAGAATATGGTATTGCGTCATATTTGGCGCCTTCGGATCTAGCTTTGTTGAGGTTTTTGAAAAGCGTCGTTTGCTTTGTTAGAACCTCAATATGCAGTGAAATGTAATGAAACTGCCTTCCTTTTTAGCCAGACCCTCGAAATTTGTTCCTTATCCCTAACAAATGTTTCAAGGTTCGGACAGCAGACTACTAATAATTTGTTAGTCATTCATTACCTAGCAATCATGGTTGCAGGAACGCTCCGATTTTCGACGTATCATCGTTTCCAGATCTAGCTTCAAGAGCCAGCCTCTCGGAAATTTCGTGGCCTCCGTAAAAGTCAAAAGAGGACTTTCACTGCGCCCCCTAACAATTTCTGTCGAGGCTAAACGGGCTCTCTCAGCTTTTCAGAGTACAAAACTCGCCACCTGATAAATATCCTGTAACTCTTTAATCTCATCCAAAACAACCTGCTCTACTCGCTGGTCGACCTCAAGCACCATCAAAGCTTCATCGCCTTTTACTTTTCTAGATACTTTCATTTGCCCGATATTAATCTTATGCTTGGCAAAAATTCCTGAAACAGCTGCAATTGCGCCAAACTGATCTTTATGTAACACTAAAACAGCCGGTGACATTCCCGTAAACTCAAGCTCGAACTCATTCAAGCGTACAATTTCGACCTTACCGCCACCTATCGATGCCCCAACCAACGTTGTCTGTTGCATCCCGTTTTTGAGCACTAATTTTACAGTATTGGGGTGAGCCGCTTCCTCGCGTTCCTCGATGAAATTAATATGCATGCCCCACTCTTCGGCAAGCTTAATCGCTTCTGGCATCCGCTCGTCATCCGTCTCAAAACCAAGCAAACCACCGATAAGCGCCACATCCGTCCCGTGTCCCTTATACGTCTTCGCAAAAGACCCATACAAATGAATATCCACCTGCATCGGCATCTCATTAAAAACACTCCGAGCCACAGCGCCAATCCGACAAGCCCCGGCTGTATGCGAACTCGAAGGCCCAATCATCACCGGCCCAATAATATCAAACACACTATTAAATTTCATCTCACTTCACCCCTTCATAATTATTGTAACAACGATCTAACTACAAACACGCCGTAGATTACCAAGCTGAGAGAGGCGCGGCAAATGCTTAGTTTCTAGGCAAAGCCGAGCACCGAAGCGGAGCGTACGACTGTACGTGAGCATCGGAGCACAGGCTTTAACGACGAAAATGAGCGTTTGCCGCGCCTCTCGTCACTCGACGGAGAAGATGTATGGATATACCGGTTGCCCGCCCGAATGAATCTCAAACTCAATCTCGGGGAACTGATTCGACACAAGCTCTGCGACTTTTTCAGCATCCGCTTCTGTCACGTCCTCACCATAAAGCAATGTCACGATTTCACTATATTCATCGACCATCTCAGAAAGCGCCGCAACTGTTGCCTCTTCAAGACTTGGATGACATACTTTAATATCGCCTTCCACAATCCCGATATAATCATCTTTCTTAATCGCCACGCCGTCCACTGTCGTATCACGAACTGCCGTCGTCACTTGTCCACTTGCGATATCTTGAATAGCCGCGACCATCTCATTCGCATTATCCTCAAACGTGAAATCAGCTTGGAACACAAGCAATGCCGCTAAACCTTGTGGAATCGTTTTCGTCGGAATAATTTTGACCTTATCTTCACCTAAAATAAGCGCGGCTTGATCTGCAGCCATTTGAATATTCTTATTGTTCGGCAACACAAAAACTTGCTCGGCATTTGCTGATTCAATTGCCTTCACAATATCTTCCGTACTTGGGTTCATCGTCTGACCACCAGAAAGAACGACCGTAGCGCCAACACTTTCGAATAGACGTTTGATCCCTTCTCCAACCGAAACCGTCACGATACCGTAAGCTGCTTTTTCAGATGCTTCTGCGGGCGTATCCTTCACGACTTCGCGATGTTGCTCACGCATGTTGTCGACCTTCATTTTGATGAGACTACCATATTGCTGACCATAATTGAAAACATTCCCCGGATGCTCTGTATGAACATGGACTTTTGCTACTTCATCGTCTGCAACAACAAGCAGGGAATCGCCCATTTCTGAGAGATCCGTGCGGAACTTCTCTTCATCAAATTTCTTTTGTCCTGGTTTATTTTCATTGATTTGTACCATGATCTCTGTACAATAACCATAAACGATTTCTTCCGTTGACATGACATCCTGCACGTGGCGATGATGTTCCGCATTAATTAGCTCACCCATCGAAGCCGTGTAGTTTGTTATACCATCTTCATTGCCTGTTAAAGCCGCATAAAATCCTTCATAAATAATGATTAGGCCTTGCCCGCCACTATCCACGACACCAACTTCTTTTAAAACTGGCAACATCTCTTGCGTTTTAGCAAGCACGATTCTACCTTTTTCAAGGATTTGTTGCATCACGAATTCGATATCATCTGATTCATTAGCCGCGATAACACCCGCTTTTGCAGCTTCACGAGCCACCGTCAAAATCGTACCTTCCACAGGTTTCATCACGGCTTTATAAGCAGTTTCCACACCAGCCGTGAACGCAGCTGCGAGTTCTTTCGTATTTAATTCGGTTTTGCCTTCGATAGACTTTGAAAAACCACGGAAAAGTTGGGATAAAATAACACCCGAATTACCGCGCGCTCCCATTAGAAGCCCTTTTGCTAGACTGCTTCCTACCGCGCCCACAGTGCTTAGGCTATGTCGACTAACCTCTTGCGCACCACTCGTCATAGAAAGATTCATATTGGTTCCCGTGTCTCCGTCTGGAACTGGGAAGACATTCAAAGAATCCACGAAATCTGCGTTCTTTGCTAAATTTTCTGATCCAGCAACAACCATTGCCGCTAATTTTTCTCCATTCAACTGATACATACTCACGATTACGTATCCTCCCTTATGCTTCGTTCGTCACACGGACACCCTGGACATAGATATTCACAGAATCAACTGTGATGCCCAACGTTTTTTCTAATGTATACTTCACACGCTCTTGTACGTTATGAGCCACTTCGGAAATCTTCGTACCAAAACCAACAATAATATACATATCAATATTTAAACCGTCATCTTCTTGACGAACAATAACACCTTTCGTATAGTTTTCACGACGTAAAATATCAGTCAAGCCATCACGGATTTGATGCTGACTCGCCATCCCAACAATGCCGAAATTCTCCTCTGCCGCACCCCCAGCAAGCGTTGCGATCACATCTGTTGTGATCTCAATTTTGCCAAGCTTTGTTTCCATTTCAATTGTCATCTTTATAGTTCCTCCTTATTATGAAGTAGGTTTTGTGGAAGAAGCCGATTTCTTGCCTGCGCTTCTTGCTTTCTTTACTTAAAAAATCACACTAACATTTCTGTTCCTTTCTATTCTACTATAATTAAAGAGGGTTGGGAAGGAGTTTGTTGTTGTGGCTCTTATGAAGCATCTTCTGCTGAATTAGAGCCTCAATATGAGTGTGAGCAAAGTGAGCATTCGTTCCATGCCCCTTGCTGAATTAGATTGTCAATATGCATGTGAGCGTAGTGAGCAGGTAATCCATCAGTGGCTCTTAAACGCTAAGCTATGACGCTTGCCTTAATTAGTATGTGGGCTGAAAACTTGGATGAATGGGAGCGTCGTGAGCATTTGTTCCTTGCACTTGGCTTCGAGTCTTGCTTTCATTTAAAAAACTTCTCGCCCTGATTTATATTCGTGATGCAAAAAAATAAGGACTACTCCTGTCACAGCGTAAAATCATATTCAGCGTTCGTTTGTAGGCTTCTTCACGCTCGGGCCAGCTTCAACAGCCAGATCCTCGAAATTTTCGTGGCCTCCGCAAAAACCAAGAGCGGGTTTTCACTGCGCCCTCTAACAAATTTTTTCGGATCTAACGGGCTGTTTCCGCTTTTCATGGTGTCAAGTAAAAATTCTTTGCAGGTTTTTCGCTTAAGAGGTTGCAATTGGGGTTCGTTTATGATAAATTATTGTAGTATATGAAAAACAAAAAGCTATTTTTATGCGTTAGATGGGTAATTAACAGCTTTTTTGAAGTAGCTCTGTAAGGAGGGAAATAACGATGGCAAAAGTATGCGTAATCACAGGTCGTAAAACTCGTTCTGGTAACAAACGTTCCCACGCGATGAACGCAAGCAAACGTACTTGGAAAGCAAACTTACAAAAAGTTCGTATCTTAGTAAACGGCAAACCTAAAAAAGTTTGGGTTTCAGCTCGTGCGCTTAAATCCGGTAAAGTTGAACGTGTTTAATAAGAAAATGGATGCAGGTCTTCGGACGCTGCATTTTTTCTTTGCCTAGAAATAGCTCAAATGTATCCGTTTATATAAAAAATAGCAGAAAAGACTACATTCGTAATCCAATCTGCTATTTACCATACTTTTATATCCTCATAAAAGTAGCACCACGTTCAAAAATTCGGATGTCATCACCTGTCCCCTTACCAATCTTGTTGTAAATCTCTTTTTCAGTCAGGTCCGTTCCTTCCGTATTCCACGGAGTAAGCGCCATAAATTTCCAGGTTCCATTCACTTTTTGTAATGTTAATTCTAGTTTTTCTGGCTTTTCTTTATCAATGAATGTGAACAAATAATAAATCTTGTCTTTTTGGTAATAGGCGCCATATAAGTAATCTTTGCCCTCGATTACTTCTTTGTAGGTGCTATGATATGCTGGCAAGTCATTCCCAACTGTGTTTTTCTGCACATTCGATATATCGTTATCAAAAATAGCTTCAATCGTCTGTGTTGCCAGCTTATCTGCCGCTTCATCAGGACTCGAACTTTTATTGTCATTTAACCCATTCGGGGCTGTCGAACAAGCTGAGAGTGCGAGAAATAAACATACCGATAGCAAGATTTGAAAACTTTTCTTCATCAGCGTTCGCCTTTTTCTAATTTGTCGACATTAGAAACGATAACGCCGCCGATAAGAATCGCGATTCCTGGGAACGGATTCACAAAGATAGCACACGCGATTCCCGTGATTGTCAACGTTAAGCCTGCTTTGTAATAACTTTTTTTGATTAGGAAAACCAGTCCAATAACCGCAATAATCATGAAGAAAATTCCAATGTAGGTCATGCTCATCAAAGCATTATATAATGGATTTGTGCTGCTTTTTCCCAGATTAATAAAGGTAGAAATTTGTACGAGAACGCTTAAAATCAGTCCGATAATCGTAATAATCAGGGCTATTTTCGATCTTTTTGCGATTAATGCTGTATTATCTTTCATTGCAATACTCCCTCTAGTCATTACTTTGGATAAATAAAATTAAACCTGTTTGGAATGAAAACGTGCCTTGTTCGCCGAGAAATTCGTTGCTGGAAAGCGCGGCTCCAAATGGATAATTGGCTTCATTTAATGGATATTTGAATCCTTTTAATGTCAGTTTTGTCACGTCTGCCATCGTTATGAAGGCGGCGTATTTTTTGTCTGGCATTCGAGAAACTGTATATTCGCCTGGTGTGTACATTTTGACGTAATTGTAGCGATCGATTAGTTCGATTTTAGAAATAACACCCAGATAACGTGGTTGCATGAGCATCATAATGTTAGCCAGTAAATGATCGAGACGACCGCCTGTCGCGCCAAAAATTCGAATGAGGTCTGGTTGTTGCGTGAGCGCCCACTGCAGGCCGATTTCGGTGTCTGTTTCGTCTTTTTCAGCTGGGAATTCTGTTACTTCAGTCCGTGTTTTTAGATGCGCTAATTCTTGCTTGGAAAGAGAATCGAAGTCGCCCATCGCGATGATTGGTGTGATGCCACGATCTGTGAGGCGGATAGCACCACGGTCGACACCAATCCATGGAATGGCTTTGTCGTAGTGCGATATATCAGGGAGTTCCGATTCTGGACCTCCGACCATGATATGTAAGGTTTTCATTGGATTTATCTTCCTCCTCAGTATGCATAAAGATGCCGTGTCAAAATGAGTGTGAACAAAGTGAGCATTCGTTCCTTGTACTTCGTCATAACAGGCACCTAACAAATTTCTCCACAGCTGAACGGCGGACTAATAATAATTTGGTGGTTATTCATAGTCCAGCAATCGTGTTTGCGGGAACGCTTCAGGTTCTGACCTATCAGCGTCTCCAGATCCAGCTGAAAGAGCCAGCCTCTCGGAAATTTCGTGGCCTCCATAAAAGTCAAAAGAAGACTTTTACTGCGCCCCCTAACAATTTCTGTCGAGGCTAACGGGCTCTTTCAGCTTTTCGTCATTCCCCCACAATTTCCCGCAACTTATCCACGGCTTTCTCCCTGTTCTTATTCCCATAAATATACGATCCGGCGACAAAAACATCGGCGCCTGCTGCCACGCATAGTGGAGCGGTTTTATCATCCACGCCGCCGTCTACTTCAATCTCGATGTTCAGGCCTTTTTCGTCAATCATTTGCTTCGCGGCTGTGATCTTCGGTAGCACTTCTTTAATAAAACTCTGCCCACCAAATCCTGGATTAACCGTCATAAATAGTATCAAATCGACTTCTTCCAACACATGTTTAATCGTTTCAATCGGTGTCGCTGGATTTAAAACAACACCCGCTTTCACATCAAAAGACCGAATTAATTGCAAGGTACGATGTAAATGCGGGCATGCTTCCACATGTACCGAAATATAGTCTGCGCCTGCTTTCGCAAATTCCGGAATATATAAATCTGGATTTTCAATCATCAAGTGTACATCAAGCGGTAGTTTTGTGACTGGTCGAATCGCTTTCACAACGCTTGGACCAAATGTAATATTGGGCACAAAATGTCCGTCCATCACATCGACGTGAATGTAGTCTGCACCGTATCCCTCGACTTCCTTAATATCTGCTGCTAAATTTGCAAAGTCTGCGCTAAGTATCGATGGAGCTATTTTTCCCATGTTAATACCTCTCTTTTTTGTTTTTGACTTCAGTTAAAATTTGAATGTAATGTTTGTACCGAAACGCTGCAATTTCACCGTTTTCGACAGCGGTTTTCACAGCGCATTTCGGCTCGTTTTCGTGGACGCAACCGCGGAACTTACATTCGCCGCGACGTCGGTCTATTTCTGGAAAGCAAAATTGGAGATTTTCAGTCGTTAATTCGTCCATTTCAATCGAGCTAAAACCTGGTGTATCTGCAATGAAGCCGTCGCCGATTGTCATCAATTCCACATGACGTGTGGTATGTTTTCCGCGTCCTAATACGAATGAGATAACACCTGTTTCTATGTCCAAATTCGGATTGAGCGTGTTCAACAAGGTCGATTTTCCAACACCAGATTGGCCTGCAATCACAGCGATTTTTCCAGCGATAACATCCAAAACTACTTTTTTATCGATTTCGGTATTCGTCAACAACACTTGATATCCCGCTTCTTCATATATCGCTTGGTACTCAGCGATTTCGGCTTTTCGCGCGTCATCCGCCAAGTCCATTTTGCTGATACAAATAACGGGCTCCACGTCTTCGAGCTCAATGGCTACCAAGAATCGGTCGGCTAAATTAGCGGAGAAATCTGGCTCTACCGCTGAAAAAAACGAGCAATGCTAAATCCACATTCGCAATCGGTGGACGTACTAGCTCATTTTTCCGAGGAAGTAGCTCTAGCACGTACCCTTCTTTCAAATTATCTGCTTGAAAAACGACATGATCGCCGACAAGCGGTGTCAATCCACGTTTTCTAAAATTACCACGCGCGCGACATTGATAGGTTTTGCCTTCGCAATAAACGTAATAAAAACCGCTTAACGCCTTCATAATTTGTCCTTCCAGAAAAGTCACCTTCATTTCTTATGAATTTGGATAATCAATGGTTTCCTCTAAAATAACGGTATTATCGCGAACGATTTTATACCCGCCTTGTGTGCCCTCTTCAATTTCAAAAGATAACGTCTCGGCTGTATCTTTCGTGATATCCATTTCTTTGTAGGCTTTCGTCATACTGTTGTTCTTGTCTTGAATATAAATCTGAATATGCTGTGGTACGAGCGGATTCGCAGCTGGATCTTCCGGCTCATACTTGATATTAATGGTTCGCTTGACCGTCTTCACTTCTTTTTCTTTCGGGCCTTTACTCATCACCACCGTCACTTTGTCACCTTTATTTAAAGAGGCTCCTGCTTCTGGTTTTTGTGAGATGACTTGACCCGCGCCGACTGTATCGGAATATTCTTCGCTACCGACAGAAATGGTAATGTCGTTGGAGCTCGCATAATCGTCGAGACCGACTTGGTTAAATCCTGATAAGTCTTTTAACGTCAACGGTTGTGCGCCTTTACTCACTACGAACGAAATTTCTGTATCCGCGGCAATGACTTCGCTTCCTGACGTCGGATCTTGTGAAATAATCACACCTGAATCTACAGAATCGCTGTATTCTTCCGTATAGCTTACTTTTTTATAGCCTTGTTGATCTAACACTTGTTTCACGGTATCGTACGTCTTGCCGGTGTAGTCTTCCACTGTGATTTTCTTCGCGCCGATGCTCATGTACAGGTTGACTGTCGAGCCTTTTTCTTCGCCTGTCCCAATTTCAGGATCGGTTTCGATGATTTTTCCTTCATCGATTTTATCGCTATTCTTCTCAAACGTTTCTCCGACGACAAACCCCGCATCTTGCAGTTTTTGCACGGCGGTTTCTTTCGTATCGTTTGCCACGTTTGGAATCTTCACTGTTGCTGGTGGACGGCCCATAAGCCAGAGCGCAACGATGATAATCGCGAATAAAAGAACGACAGCGGATATAATCCAGATTTTCTTTTTATTGTTCTTCTTCTTTTTCGGTGGTTCGGTAGGTTCTTCCGACTTTTCTGCGGCGCTAACTACCGTATTATCGAGGTTTTGCATCGCGTTTTTCGTTGCGATAATGGGGATCGTTTTCGTTTCGCCATCGTCCATCGGGAAAACATATTTCGGTTCATTGCGCCGCTCTGGATCCAACGCGGTTTTTAAATCTGCTTTCATTTCTTCAGCGGTTTGATACCGCAAAAATGGATCTTTGGCTGTCGCGCGCGTCACAATATTTTCTAAACTTTGCGGAATCTCTTGGTTTTGGTCGCGAATCGATGGGATGCTTGCTTGTAGATGCTTGATTGCGATTGAAACCGGCGATTCACCATCATGTGGAACTTTTCCGACAAGCAATTCGTAGAGGACGATTCCGAGCGAGTAAATGTCTGATTTTTGCGTTGCCATGCCGCCACGGGCTTGTTCTGGTGACAAATAATGCACGGAACCAAGTAGCGAATTGGTCTGTGTGATTGATGTTTCTGAGAGCGCCATCGCGATACCGAAATCGGTAATTTTCACAACGCCGTCATGGTCGATTAAAATATTTTGCGGCTTCAAGTCACGATGGACGATATGTGCACTATGGGCTACCGCAACTGCTGAAACAATTTGGAGCATGATGTCCACAGCTTTTTCGAATGGAATTGGATGGTTTTCGTGAATGTACTGCTTTAAATCCATTCCTTCTACGTATTCCATGACGATGTAGTGAAGGTCGTTCTCCTCGCCTACATCGTAAATGCTAACAATGTTTGGATGCACCAAGCTTGTCGCCGATTGTGCTTCTCGCTGAAAACGGCGTATCAAGTTACTTTCATCTGCTAAATCAATACGCAAAACTTTCACAGCCACATTGCGATCAAGAATCATGTCATGTGCAAGAAAAACATTGGCCATTCCGCCGCCACCGATTGCGCTGACAACTTTGTAACGGTCATTAATTCGCTTGCCGATCATCATGATGCATCCCTACCTTTCTCCCCTAGATTCCGTTCCAAAAGCAACACCGTGATATTGTCTTCCCCACCATTTGCGTTCGCTTTCGTTATAAAAATGTCCGCTTTTTCTGCGAGCGTTCGTTTGCTTGTTAGGACCGCTTCGATTTCTTGCTCGGTCAGCATATTGGATAAACCATCCGAACAAAGCAGTAGCTGATCCTTCGACTGAAATGGCAAAATAAAGACATCCGTCTCCACATTTCCTTCAATTCCTAGCGCGCGTAGTAAAATATTTTTGCGTGGATGATTTTCCGCGTCTTCTTTCGTAATTTCACCTTTACGAAGCAGTTCATTGACGAGCGAATGATCTTCGGTAAGCTGTTCTAGCACGCCATTTTTCATAATATAGCCACGACTATCGCCAACGTTTGCTACGATAATTTGACTATTTGAAAAAACGGCTGCAACAAGCGTTGTTCCCATACCTTGAAGTGTCGGGTCTTGTTTTGCGTGCGCCAAAATTTGCTCGTTCACCGCTTGAATAGCCTCACGAAACCATGCATCGATTTCTGCTGCGGACTTCATATCGGCGACATTTTGCCATTTTTTGCTGAGTAAACGAACGGCCATTTCACTCGCAACGTCGCCAGCTCTGTGACCACCCATTCCGTCTGCAACGATGACTAGCGGATTTCCAATTTGATTTTCGAAAATGCCACCGTTATCTTCATTATGATTTCTGATTCTGCCTCGATCTGTTCTAAATTCTGCATGCATATTACTTACACCTCACCTTGCTGGGAAAATTCCAAACGCAAAACTTGTCTTCCCATTGCTTATTTGTTGGTTACTTTGCGGAATGCGGCGATGAAGAAACCATCACTTCCTATATCTGTCGGCACTAATTCGAGGTAATCTCCTTGCACGAAAGGACTCATTTTTTCAGGAACGTGTACTTGTTCTAATTGGAATTCCGGGTAATTTTCAAGGAAGTTCTCCACGACACCACGGTTTTCCGTTTGGTCAATCGTACACGTACTGTATATTAATATACCATTTTCTTTAAGCAATGCGCCAACCTCAGCTAAAATTGCCTGTTGAATCCGCGCCAAATTCTCGATATCAGACTCCGTTTTACTGTATTTAATGTCTGGTTTACGACGCAATACGCCAAATCCAGAACAAGGAGCATCAACCAAAACTCGATCGAAGCTTTCTGGTGCAAAAAGTTCGCTTGCTTTTCTAGCATCAATCACTTCCGTCGTGATATTCGTCAAATCGAGACGTTTCGCAGCTTTATTCACCAATTTTGTTTTATGTGGATGGATATCAAGCGCGACAATTTCACCGGTATTATGCATTTTTTCAGCGATATGCGTTGTTTTTCCACCTGGTGCCGAACATGCGTCGAGCACACGTAAGCCGTCTTCGAGCTGCAAGGCATGTGCAACAAGCATTGAGCTCTCATCTTGAATCGTGCAACGACCGTTATGATAGGCTTGCGTTTCGGCAATCGAGCCACGTTCCATCATTAAAGCTTCAGGAATATAGGCGTTTTGCTCCGTTTCGATGCCTTGTGCAGAAAGCTCAGCTTGAAGTTCCGCAACGGTCACTTTATTTTCATTGACACGAATGCTTTGCGACGGCGCCTCTAAAAAGGACAACCCGATTTCGCGTGTCTTTTCAGCGCCAAATTGCGCGATCCAGCGCTTCACGAGCCAAGTCGGCAAACTAGACTCCACAGCGATTTGCGTTGTTTCATCCTGAATATCCTCGATTTTCGGCACGCCTTTACGAATCACATTCCGCAACACGCCGTTCACGAATTTTGTCACGCCATCATGTCCACGTTCACGCGCAATTTCGCCCGCTTCGTGTAAAATCGCATGCTCTGGAATTTTATCGAGGAATTCCATTTGATAAACAGAAAGGCGTAACAAGTTAAGTACCCAATTCTCTGGAGCTTGTCGCAAAAATGGCTCCAAGTAATAGTCTAGCGTAATACGTCGTTGCGTCGTGCCGTATACGAGCTCGGTTAAAAGCGCGCGGTCCATTTGGTTTAAATCACTATTTTTAAGTGCGTCATTGATTAGTAAATGACTAAACGACTGGTTATTTTCTATTTTCTCGATTAAGTCCAACGCGATCTCACGGACTGTTTCTGATTTTTTCATAGTTCACCGAACCTTGTTTCTAGATTTAGATGTTGCCCGGCTCCCGCCATATAGTCAGCAACAGCCATTTTTTGCTTGCCTGCTGGTTGTACGATTTCCGGTACAATGACCGTTTTGTCACCCGTCGCAATCGCAAAATCGTGTTTTGTTGTCCAAGCGATTTGTCCCGCTGAAACTTGTTTATCTGTTTCTTCGATGCGCGCCTGCCAAATTTTGAAGGCATTACCCGCAAGTGTCGTATACGCAACAGGCCATGGCGAAAGTCCGCGAATCTGGTTAAAAATCGCACGACCATCACGCGTCCAGTCGATTTTTTCCTGCTCCCGCTTAATATTCGGCGCAAACGTCACACGGCTCGCGTCCTGCGGTTCCGGCGTCAATTTTCCAGCTAGGAGGTCTGGCAAGGTGTCCATCAAAAGCGACGCACCAACCTCGCTCAGCTTCTCAAACATCGTCCCGACATTATCCGCATCCGTAATCGGAATACTGCGGCGCGCCAACATATCGCCAGCGTCCAACTTCTCGACCATGTACATAATCGTCACGCCCGTCTCCGTCTTCCCGTCCAAAATCGCATAATGCACCGGCGCACCGCCACGATACTCCGGCAAAAGCGACGCATGCACGTTGATACAACCATGTTTCGGCGCATCCAGCAGCGCATTCGGCAAAATCTGTCCGTATGCCGCCGTCACAATCAAATCCGCGCCAAGTCCAATCAATTCCTCAAGCTCGACGGAACTACGCAACTTCTCCGGCTGATAAACCGGGATTCCCCGTGCCACCGCAGCTTCCTTCACTGGTGGTGGCGTCAACACACGCTTCCGTCCCACCGCACGATCCGGCTGCGTCACGACCGCAATCACCTCATATTTATCCGCGACTTGCTCTAAAACAGGCACCGAAAAAGCCGGCGTCCCCATAAAAATTATTTTCGTCATCCTCACGTCTCCTTTACATCATCACAAACGGCTGCACATCCATCGTGATCGTCAGTCCTTTAACCTGCTCTTTTTGATAGTGTAGTAAAATATTTTTCAGTTCAGCCTTCAGTTCCGGCTCCACTTTATATTTAATAATGCATTGATAGCGATATTTATTCTTAATCCGCGCAATCGAACTCGGCACCGGACCTAAAATAATCGCATCAGGCCCCAACTTCCCTTGCAAAAATTGCGTAATCTCCTGAATCGTACGAACCGCCTTCATCTCATCCTCATCGCTCACATTAATCAGCGTCAAATAATAAAATGGCGGATACGAACCCATTTTGCGAACCCGCATCTCGTGGTTGTAAAAACCAATATAATCATGCGTCTTCGCGAACTGAATACTATAATGCTCCGGGTTATAACTCTGCACAATAACCTCACCCGTCAACTCATGCCGTCCCGCGCGACCACTCACTTGCGTCAACAACTGGAACGTTTTCTCCGACGCCCGAAAATCCGGCAAGTTCAGCATCGTGTCCGCATTCAGCACCCCGACCAGCGTAATATCTGGAAAATCCAGACCCTTCGCAATCATCTGCGTCCCGAGTAACACATCCGCTTCCTTATCCCGAAACTGGTTCAGCAACTTCTCATGCGACCCCTTTTTCGTCGTCGTATCCACATCCATCCGAATCACACGCGCCTCCGGAATCAATTTTGCCAGACTCTCCTGCACCTTCTGCGTCCCCGTCCCAAAGTAGCGAATCTGCTCACTTTCACAGCTCGGACAATGGTTCGGCACGCCTTCCTGATACCCACAATAATGGCATTTCATCTGATTATGCGCCTGATGGTAAGTCAGCGAAATATCACAATTCGGGCATTCCACCACGTATCCACAATCCCGACACATCACAAACGACGAGTACCCGCGCCGGTTCAGGAGCAATACAACCTGTTCCTTTTTCGCCAACCGATCCTTGATTTTTTCCAACAACACTTGCGAAAATTCCGTCCGGTTCTCGTTGCGTAATTCCTCACTCATGTCCACCACTTCGACCTCTGGAAGCGCCGTATCATTCACACGCGTAGGCAATTCAAGCAACGTATACCGCTTCTTCCCAGCCCGCGCAAACGACTCCAAAGAAGGCGTCGCACTACCGAGCACAACTGGGCAACCATACCGCTTCGCCCGCTCAATCGCCACGTCCCGCGCATGATACCGCGGATTATCCTCCTGCTTATAACTCGTTTCATGTTCCTCATCAATAATAATAATGCCGAGCTTCAAAAATGGTGCAAAAACCGCAGAACGCGCCCCAACAACGACCTTGGCTTTCCCTTGCTCAATTTTGCGCCATTCATCATATTTTTCACCCGCCGAAAGCGCACTATGAAGTACCGCGACAAGCTTCCCAAAGCGGCGTTTAAAACGCTCCACCATTTGCGGCGTCAACGCGATTTCCGGAACGAGCACAATCGCCTCTTTTCCAGCCGCGAGTACCGCCTCAATCGACTGCAAATAAATCTCCGTTTTCCCGCTCCCAGTCACGCCGTGCAATAAGAACGTTTCCTGTTCTCCCGCCTCGGCCGAAGCCACAATCGCATCCCGCGCCGCCTGCTGATCCGGTAACAATGGCAACGGGGTACTCGCCTTAAAATCATGATTCTCATACGGGTCACGCGACACATGCTGATCCACTATCTCAATCAAGCCAAGCGCCGCCACCTTCTGAATCGTCGCATCCGTCGTCTGCACTTTCTCCCGCAACGCTTTCACCGAAATATATTCCTCATCAAAAACCTGGAAAAATTGCAAAATCTTGCTTTGCGCTTTGGCACCTTTCGAAAGCCCCGCCATTGCGTCCTCCAACTGCTGCACAGACGCAAGCGGTTTAACCACGCGCATTGTTTTTTTCGTCACCTTGTTCTTCACCTGATACACCAACTCGACGACGCCGTCTTTCATCCACTTTTGAAGCGTAGGCAAGGCTCCGAGCTGTTCCGCCCGTTTCCAATCCATCGTTTCATACCCTTCAAAAAGCCGCTCCGCCTCATCATTCGCCGTATCCAGCAACCTAAAATATTTCTCGTATTTCGCACGCAAAGCCGCCGGTAACATCGCCTGATACGCCGTAATCCGATAAGCCAACGTCTCCTTGGAAATCCAATCCCCAAGCTCCAAAAGCTCCGCGTTCAAAACCGGTGCCAAATCCATCATTTCCCGAATCTCTTTTAACTTCGCGAACTCACTCGTGTCCGACGTACCAACCACAAACCCTTGCAACGCTCGGTTCCCAAACGGCACCGAAACACGCATCCCAGGTCGCACAATATCCTGCCAAGCCTCCGGAATGAGATAATCAAACGGGCGATCAACCTGCATCGCTGGCACATCCACAATCACTTGGGCCACTCTTGCCATCTTACTTTTCCTCCAACAAACGCGCAGCCTGTTCGATAATTTCGCGCGCTACCTCTTGTTTAGACAATAACGGAAAAACCTTCTCCGCATCTTCCTGCCCATAAAAAGTCACCTGATTCGTGTCCACGCCAAAACCAGCACCAATTTGTGCCACATTATTCGCCACAATCAAATCCGCATTTTTCGCATGCAGTTTTTTCAGCGCGTTCTCTTTCACATTCTGCGTCTCCGCGGCAAAACCAATCACGACCTGCTCCGCCTTCTTATTCTGGCCAATTTCCGCCAAAATATCCTTCGTGCGCACCATCTCAATCGCGTAATCGCCCGGCTGCTTCTTAATTTTGTGCTCATGAATCACTTTTGGCGTATAATCCGCGACCGCCGCGCTCATCACAAAAACGTCCGCCGAATCCTGATGCTTCATCACTTCCGTGTACATCTCCTGCGCCGTTTCAATATAAACCGCCTGAACACCATGCGGCACCGCAAGCTTCGTAGACGACGTCACCAGCACGACTTCCGCGCCATATCTCGCCGCCGTTTCCGCAACCGCAAAACCCATTTTGCCCGTCGAATGATTCGTAAAATAACGCACCGGGTCCAATTTTTCCATCGTTGCCCCCGCCGTCACCACGACTTTCCGCCCAGCAAGCGTCGTATTCTTCTCCGCAAAAAAGCTCGTCAAATGGCCCACGATCCGCTCCGGTTCCTCCAAACGGCCACGCCCAACGTACCCGCACGCAAGATAACCCTCGCTTGGCTCAATAAAACGAACACCATCCGCGTAAAGCTGATTAATATTTCGCACCACAGCCGGATGCGCAATCATGTGCACATTCATCGCTGGCGCTACCCAAATCGGCGCCTCCGTCGCAAGCAGCGTCGTCGTCACCATATCATCCGCAATTCCGTTCGCCATCTTGCCAATCACGTTCGCCGTTGCCGGCGCCACAATCACAAGATCCGCCCAGTCCGCGAGATTAATATGCGCCACCACACCAGAATCCTTCTCATCAAACGTATCCGTATACACATCATTCCGCGACAGCACCTGAAACGAAAGCGTCGGCACAAACTCCTGCGCACTTTTCGTCATCATCACTTTCACATTCGCGCCCGCTTGCGTCAATTTACTCGTAAGCGCCACAGCTTTATAAACAGCGATTCCACCAGAAACCGCGAGTAAGATATTTTTTCCATCCAACATCTAGGTCACCTCTTTCACCTTCCCATCAATTATACCGTTTTAGCGCCGGAAAAAACAGTGCTGGAGGTTAGAAAGGTGAAGAAAAAGCTAGGAATCAAGTTTATCCGTTGATTCCTAGCTTCTACTATGAATAAATTGCCTAAGTTTACATTTCCTAACTAAGAAAAACACGATTTTTATCAATTTTCGCTTGAGTAATATCAATTTTCGCTTTATGACCATGTTTCTCCAAAAGTGACAATAAATTCCCACCATTTAATAGAGTCAATGGCTTATCACTAGCAAAATTATACGCATCATTCCCATAATTTGAAGTCGTAACTAAAATACCCTTTGTGGCTCCTTCATTTAAAACGGTTCCATATAGATCTCTTACTGCGGATACACCAACAACATTAGTATACCTTTTAGCCTGGATGACAATCTTTCCACCTCTTATAGGATCTGGGTCAAATGCAACTGCATCAACTCCCCCATCTCTACTTGCCTGAGTAATTTTCACCTCGCCCCCAGAGGAATTAAATTCAGCTTCAAATATTTCCCTTATAAGATTCTCAAAATCTTGCCAATCCATAGAAGCTAAATTAACTTCATCATCGATTCCACCAATTACATCATACCCATCAACAAATCGTTTATCAGTCATATCCAATTGAGCAATAGGTGCCACCGGAGTGATTGAAGAGAGTTTTACAGCGGCTATCCCTCTTAATTTCTTAAAGCATTCTTTAGGATCTACATTCGCCAACTCTATTCCTGCAAATTGTTCTTGAGCGACTGAAACAGATAAGATGCATGGAGTAATGTTTTTACCAGTTGCCGTATCAATGCTATCAATTATCCCATTGAAAACAATATTTTCCACTAAATCATATTTTTCCATAGAACTAAAAATTTCATAAATGCTTTTTTAAAACAATTTGATAAATTGCTACATCATAAATTTTATTCATATAAGCTTCTGAATGCACCATTTTTTTTAAAACTATCTCTTGATTTCACATAGTTTAGCTTTTTTTAGGTTTGGCAACTCTTCTTTATTAGGGAGAAGGTAATCGATAATCATAGATTTAACATCATAATTATAGCTGCAATCAATTGATTTCTCAAATTCGAAAGGATAGCTTGATATAGTTAATACAGCCTTGACAAACTCTGATACAGCGTCACTTTCACCTTGAGTCAAGTCGGCTATATTGTTATCAATTCCTAAATTATACTCTTTTTGCCTCTCCTCATATAAATTTCTTTCTCGCTCCCAGTCTTTGATGCTTTCTTGATTTTCTTTGTCAATTAATTTATTATCTATTTCTATCCCTTCACAACTCTTTACCCAATAGCTATGTACTTCTGAAAATAATTTATCAAAATGATTCCTTTGTTCTTGTGCTTTATTTTTTAATAATTTATTCCATAGGCCTTGCTTAGGATTAAACGGCTCATCTGATCTTTTAGGTTCCGTCGGAAATCCCAAAAAAGGCTTTGAAAGTGGCTTTGGCTCTGGAAATTGCTCAAAACTTTTTAAATAGTTCCAATCAAAATTGGAGTTTTCATCCAAATCTTCTTTTAGTATATTTGAGATAGCTTGTTGAATATATTCAGCTGTAGCAGTCTCCTCTTCTGCGTAATCAATTTTCTCTTGTTGTTCAAATAAAGCGTTTTCTTTTTCTGTAATCATCATTTCTTTTTCTAGCCTTTTTTTCCCATAGCTCATCCCAAGCCGCCATTTGTATATTTGATTTAATTTCAACTTCTCTTTTTGTAGCTCCTTTGATAATCTTATATTTATTTAATCCTTGATGATAAATCTCTTGTGACCAAGTATTCCTTGCCAATTAAATTCCTCCATTCGTTAAACTTTTTACTCTCTATCTTAAAATATCACATTAACTTGGAATTGTGAAGAATTTATTGCATAAATAAGCCAAAAGATTAAGCTAATGAAAAAAAAACCTTGATAGAGTTTATACAATATCAAGGCATTAATCATTACTGAACCAACGCGAGTGATACCCCAAATCCATCGCTTTTCCAATCGACACAATTATCACCTACACATAGCTTTCGATATCCATATCAAACGCCTCGGCAACTTTCCCCACTCAATCGTATCATAACCATAAACCCAAGCTAGCAACAGCAATCAACTCTACCTGTTCCAATAAACCAGATTTTTTGAAAAAAAAAGGGCTAAATCCAAAGCGGATCACGACTATATTTATTTAATTCAAACTATTTCCCAGACACGCCAACGTTTACTGCTATTGGCCTTACCTTTTATCTTCCCCTCTATATGTACAAAAAAGCAGGATACCACAAACCTTGTCTTCTGAGGAAACGTGAATCCTACTTTTCCATTATATCTATACTTCACTTCAAAAAATATCCACACCTAGACAATCAACCATTCAACACAACCACTTTCCCAAAACTCCCCCTACCCTCCAAATACCGGTGTGCATCCGCTACTTGATCCAACGGGAAAACTTTTTCCGGCGTCACGTCTATTTTCTTCTCCTCAATAATCCGCAACATATCATGCAGCATCGTCTGCGAAACATCCCCCGAATAAAAAGAAGTCAAATACGCATGATTCCTTAATTCAAAAATCGGATCAAAAGCTTCTAATTCCCACTTTCCGCCCAACTGTCCAACACTACATACGATGCCAAATGCGCGCAAGGAACCCAATGTATTTTTTAAAGTAGCAGGGCCGATAAGTTCCAGTATTTTATCGAATTTCTCTTCTGTATGCAACTTTCCATCCTGATCTAAAATAACGTCGCTAAACCCATTATCCGTCAACATATTTCCTTTCGATATCTGACGTGTAGAACCAACAACACGAATAGCCGGATGTAGCGCCTTAACGATTTTCATGAAAGCAACACCAACGCCACTAGTAGCCGCTCGGACCAAAACGCTATCCGTATCCTTGATTTGGAGGGACAAATAAGCACCATACGCCGTATAAAACGTTTCTGGTACAGCCGCAAGTTCCTTCCACGAAAGCCGCGTCTCTACAGGATAAATTTGTTCATTCGGCAAAAGAACATATTCCGCATAGCTACCATCGAACGCTCTGCCCATCTCTCCCATAATCGATATCACCGTCTCGCCCACTTCCAAACGCGACGCATCACTCGTTTCCACCACAATCCCGACACACTCTATTCCTAATATCCGCGGAAATTGAACGCTTGGCGATTTCCCCTCTCGTGTGAAAATTTCCGAATGATTAATTCCAAAACCTTGAACCTTTACGAGAGACCATCCTTTTTTTATCGTCGGCGTTTCTACATCTACATATTCAAATGCTTCTGGACTTCCCGGCTGTTTTAAAATAATCGCTTTCATCCTATCCCAACTTTCAACCGTTTTGTCTATTATAAACGAAATAAAAAATAACATCGAGAATCGCGAACGCCTCGATGTTACCATTCAAACTATTACTTCCAAAATACCGTCTCATCCGTACTCAACCGATACGAGCCATATCCCGAATCCGTCGCTTTCCCAATCGACACAATCATCACCGGCACATAACGCTCGATATCCATATCAAACGCCTCGGCCACTTTTTCCCGCTCAAACCCGCCAATCGGATTCGTATCATAACCATAGGCCCGAGCGACCAACATCAACTGCATCGCAACCAGACTACCGTCAATCAACGCCACCCGTTCCAATTCCTCACGAGGTGAATTCGCGTAATAAGGCGTCAACGCAGCCATTTGCTTCTCTTTCACATCCGCCGGCATCAATCCTTGCTCCACCGCACTGCTAAAAAATTTTCTCCCCATGATCAAAACTATTCATATCACCAAAAATAACAAGCATGGCCGACGATGAATCATTTTGTTGCGTATTAAAACGCACAAGCGGACGCAATTTCGCTTTGCCTTCCGGACTCTCCACCACAACAAAACGCCACGGCTGCATGTTTACCGATGATGGCGCACGCATCGCATCCGTCAAGATTTGTTCCATCTCTTCTCTACTAATTTTCACCGAGTCATCATATGTACGAATCGAACGGCGGTTTTTGATAATATCTTCAAAATCATTATTTTTATACATGGTATTACTTCCTTTCTAGTGTACTAAGTACTTGAATGGTCGGCGGCGCACTCAACATGCTGCCAACACCGGCTTGGAACGCTTGAAAATGCTTGCTTTTATTATGGGCATCAATCGCAGCTAAATCTTCCCACTGCTCGATCATATAAAACTCCGTCGTATTCTCAACGGCACACGTCAACTGGTAGCTAATATTGCCCGACTCCGCGCGTGACGCCTCAATCAACGGCTCCACTTCTTTCAAAAAAGCAGCAATCTTATCTTCTTGGACTTCCAATTTCGCTTGAATAACTAGCATTTGTTCGCCCTTCTTTCTCTGTTTATATTGTTCGAATTTTTTCGAACTACAACACTTTACCATAACATTTTTTGATAGGCAACTAATATGTAATGTGCTATGATACTTTTATGAAAAATAATAATCTAAATACAGAACAATTGTTAGTTTTATTCCAAGCTTTAGGTGATCCCATTCGCCTAGATATTTTTCGCTGTTTACTTCAAAAAGGGGAACAGCGCGTGACGAGCGACACGTACGACGTTTCCAAATCCACGATGTCTCACCATATTAAATTACTAAAGGAGGCCGGTTTAGTCGCGGTTCGAAAAGAAGGTACGACGCATATTTATTCACCTAATCAAGACCTACTCGAACAATATCCGGACTTCTGCTCGATTTTCAGAAATTTAAATGCAGAAAAATAGGAGCACGAATCAAAAATATGATTTGTGCTCCTATTTTTCTATAGGCTTACTTGTCTTTTCCCATAACCAAGTTACCTGAATAAATCTCTTCTAACGCTTTTCCTACCGCTTTATGCGATTTGAAATCATCCATTGTACCTGGGTCGTGGTCTTTTTGCATTTGACGGGCACGACGCGCAGCTACCGTTACTAGCGAGTATTTTGAGTCAATAACTAACAACAAATTATCAATTGATGGATATAACATCTATTCCAACTCCTCTAACATTTTTTCATACTTATGAATGACGCGCTCTGTTTTTAAGTGCTCGGTCTGAACAATTCCCTTAATTTTTTGAACGGCATTATCTACTATATCATTAACGACGGCATAATCATAGGCGTTCATCATCTCAATTTCGTGGCGAGCCTTGCTCATGCGCTCTTCGACAACGTCCATTGACTCTGTACCCCGCCCTATAATGCGGTTTTTCAGCTCACTCAAGTCTGGCGGCGTTAGAAAAATAAATATTCCTTCTGGCATCGCCTTGCGTACTTGTAACGCTCCTTGCACCTCGATTTCAAGAAAAACATCTTTTCCAGCTACCAAAATTTCTTCTACATAATCAAGCGGCGTTCCGTAATAGTTACCGACATATTGCGCGTATTCTAGCATTTTGCCATCTGCAATCGCCTGCTCAAATTGTTCTTTCGTGCGGAAATAGTAATCCACACCGTCCACTTCGCCTTCCCGAGCTTTGCGGGTTGTCATCGAAATGGAATATTCAAATGAAGTTGTCGGGTCATCAAAAACTGCTTTTCTAACCGTCCCTTTCCCAACTCCAGAAGGACCAGATAAAACGATGAGAAGTCCTCGATCTGTCATGTTTGCGTTCCTCTTTTCTACAATTTCATACTGCTTGAAAAATTATTCCACGTTCTGGATTTGCTCACGCATTTTTTTCAAGTGTCGTCTTTAATTCTACCACACGATTCGTAATTTCTAAATGACTAGCTTTCGATCCAATCGTATTTACTTCGCGATTCATCTCTTGAATGAGAAAATCGAGCTTCCGGCCAACTGGTTCTTCCAGCAAAAGTATGTGCGAAAATTGCTTCACGTGACTTCCCATACGTTCCAGTTCTTCATTGATATCTGACTTCTCAAGCAAAATCGCAATTTCAGAGAGGACGAGCGCTTTATCAAAATCTTCACCAACATAGCCCAGTAAGCGGTTTTCGAGTCGTTCGCGGTAGGTCGCTTCCATTTCAGGGACAAAGGCTTGAATCTCGTTTAGTAATTTCTCTGTCATCTCCAAATGATGTTTGAAATGAAGCGCCAACTCGTTGCCTTCTGTCGCCCGCATGTCGTCCAGCCGTTTTGTGGCAGCGGTCGTTGCGCCTATCAGCAGTTCTTCCAGCTCCGAATCCGGGTCGTTGCTCTCCACAATTTCTAAAAAACGCGGATCAAGTAAGAGTTCTTGAATGTTTAACGCGTCTTCCATCTGATAACGCTGTGTCGCCTGGCGCATAAAGCGAATATACTCATCCGCCAAATCCCAGTTGATGACCAATTTTTCTTTCGTCGCCTTGTTTCCTTCTATTGTAATCGCGCATTCCACCCGGCCACGCTTCACCTGTTCTGCGATGCTCTTTTTCAACTTCGCTTCCAAATAGGCGAACACCCGCGGCATCCGGAAAATCGTTTCCAAATAACGGTGATTCACAGCTTTTAATTCTACGGTTACTTTGAAATTCTCTGATTGCTTCCCTGCTCGCCCGAACCCAGTCATACTTTTTACCATCTCGATCAGCCTCTCGCATTCTAATTTCACTTCTTCATTATATCAAAAATAAGGAAATAAAACATCTAAAAGCAAGAATATCAGGCAAGTCTCCTCGTTCTTATGGTACAATAAAAGAAAAAAAGAAGAGAGGTTCGCAACATGAAGAAGAATGTCTTGGTTTTTAGTATTGTGCTGGTTGCTATGATTGCGCTAGCTTTTGTATTACGTTTCGCAATTTCCGCGCCAGAAGAGGATTTTATTGTCAGCGGTGATAATTATAGCGGGCGCGCGTCGTCTGAAATCACGGTAAGCAATGGTGGCAAAGTTATCGCTACGATTCCAGCGCTAAAAAAATGAAACAACGAAGGAAATAAATGTGAAGCCTTTTGACTTAAAATCCGGTGAATTCATCATTAGTTATGTCGATAAGAACGGCAAAAAACAGGATGATATTCGATTTGAAGCAACACCTGGAAAATCTACGATGAACAGTACGCTTTTCATCAGTATCGCCGAAGTAAAAGAGGATGGCACGATGAATATTGACTACAGTTATTCTTCGGTAAATGGGGAAGAAATCTCTAGTCAGTCGAACTAAATAATTTTTTTAAGGGAATGAAACAAACGAATGGCATTTGATACAATGTTTTTAAAAGCAATGACCGAAGAACTGACCGAACAGTGCGAAACTGGGCGGATTATGAAGATACATCAACCATTTGCGCATGAATTAGTCTTGCACGTGCGTAAAAATCGGGAAAATCAGCGCATCTTGATTTCGGCACATCCGAGTTACGCGCGTATCCAAATTACGAAGGAAACGATGGAAAACCCTGCGCAACCACCCATGTTTTGCATGTTGCTGCGGAAGTACATGGAGGGCGCGATTATCGAGTCGATTCGTCAAGTCGCGAATGATCGGATTTTGATTTTTGGGATTCGTGGGAAAGATGAGATTGGCGAAACGCGTTTTTGTGATTTGTACGTGGAAATTATGGGGCGCCACAGTAATGTTGTGCTCGTGGATCGTGAGAAAGAGACCATTGTGGACTGTATCAAGCATGTTTCGCCGGCTTTTAATAGCTATCGGACGCTTTTGCCTGGTGCTGCTTATATTCTGCCGCCTAGTTCGGATAAATTGGATCCTTGGACGGCTAGCGAGGAAGATTTGTTGGCGAAACTGGATTTCAATGCTGGTAAAATGTCGAAGCAGATTGTTTCGAGTGTAGCTGGATTTAGTCCTCTGCTTGCGAATGAAGTAATTGCGCGAGCGGGATTGGTGAACCGGGAGACGTTGCCGCAAGCCTTTTTTAGTGTGATGGAGGATTGTGCGAAACCGGCGGAACCTATTTTATTCACGAAGAACGAGAAAGAGGATTTCTATTTTATGCGGCTTGCGGATACGGAAGTGACGGCGGAATCGGATTCGCTTGGTGCTTTGTTGGATCGGTTTTATGGCGGAAAAGCAACGCGGGATCGAGTGCATCAAATTGCGCATGATTTGGAGCGGTTGCTTGCGAATGAGATTGATCGCGACCGGTTGAAAATGGAGAAATTGGAGCAGACGCTTGTCGATACGGAGCGCGCGGATGAGTTTCGGGTTTTCGGTGAGTTGTTGACGGCGAACTTGCATTTAGTAGCGCGTGGTATGACGGAGATTGAGGTACAGAATTTTTATGATGAGAATATGGGAACGGTGAAAATTCCGCTTGATATTCGGAAATCGCCGCCTCAAAATGCCCAGTTTTTGTTTAATAAATACCAGAAATTGAAGAAAGCTGTGAAATTCGTTGAGGAGCAGATGCGCTTGACGGAGCAGGAAATTGCGTATTTGGAAACGGTGCAGCAGCAGTTGGAGGATGCGTCGCCTGAGGATGTTCAGGAAATCCGGATGGAACTCGCGGAACAGGGCTACATCAAGTATAAGCAGAAAAAAGGAAGCCGGAAGCCAAATCAGAATCCGACACTTGAAAAATACACGTCGAGTACTGGACTCTCGATTCTAGTCGGTAAAAATAATAAGCAAAATGATTATTTGACGAATAAAGTAGCGCGAAATACCGATTTATGGTTTCACGTGAAGGATTTGCCGGGATCACATGTGGTGATTCAGGATGCGAATCCGGATGATACGTCGATAACGGAGGCTGCGATGATTGCGGCATTCTTCTCCAAAGCACGGTTGTCGGGGTCGGTTCCGGTGGATGCGACGCTGATTAAACATGTGAAGAAGCCGAGTGGCGCGAAGCCTGGGTACGTGACGTATGATAATCAGACGACTTATTTTGTGACGCCTGATGAGGAAACGGTGAAGGGGTTGCGAAATTAGATGTAAAAATGGTTGGCATTTCTGCCAACCATTTTTTGATTACTATTCAACAACTTCTAATGTCTCGCTTCAAACGCGTTAAAATTTGCATATACTTATTCGGATTTAACTATTTTCTTAACATATTTTGAAGCTATTTGTCCAGGTTCTGTTTCTTTAACAACTACCTGAGGGCTAAAATACACTTTAACTGTATCTCCTACGACTAAATCTTCTACTTTTATTTTATCTCCCTTCTGATCAAAAATATTATCAGAACTCTCTAACTCGTACTTCCCCTCCTGTAAATTTAGTTTTTCTCCGCTAACCCATTTTATTTTATCTATCCTCAAATTAGCATCATAAATGGTAGCACTATAGACAGCATTTTTATTTTGACTATTATTTTCCACAGTCGATGTGCTACTACAGGCACCTAGAAATAACATAATCATAATACATGGAAAAATAATTTTTTTCATCTCAGATACCTTCATGTTTGTTCCCTCCATTAGCGGTCACATGCATTTTGTCTTCTTCATTATAGTAAAACAGTGATGAATAATCTACTTCTAGATTGCTCATCACTGTTTTTTTATATAGTATCAATCTCTGCCAAAACTAGTTTTTCGAGGTTTTGTAAACGCCCTCTTGCCTCTTCTCCCGTTTCCCCAACGCAGCTAAAATAGATTTTGCATTTCGGTTCGGTTCCTGATGGGCGAATGCAGAACCACGCGCCGTCTGTCAGGTGGAATTTTAAGACGTCTGATTTTGGTAGAGTTATTTTGTGTTCTGTCGTTGTTTGATAATTGGTCTGTAAACCGCTTTTGTAGTCTTCTTTGCTGATGACGCCATCGATCGTTTTCTCGCGCATCGTTTGCATGATGGTTCGGATTCGCGCGATGCCTTCTTCCCCTTTTGCAGTAATGGTGTGCAAGGATTCTTCGTGGTAACCGAATTCGTCGTAGATTGTTTGCAAGCCTTCGTATAGTGTTTTACCTTGTAATTGGAAGGATAGCGCGACTTCTGCTGTTAAAAGGGCTGCTTGGATGGCGTCTTTATCGCGGACGAATGGTTCGACGAGGTAGCCGTAGCTTTCTTCGTAGCCAAAAAGGAATGTTGCTTCGCCTGAGGTTTCCCATTCTGCGATTTTTTCCCCGATAAACTTGAATCCGGTCAGCGTATTGTAGGTTTTCACGCCGTATTTCTGCGCGATTTTTTCGCCTAGGTCGCTCGTCACAATGGTCTTGATGAGTACGCTGTTTTCTGGCAGGTTTGGCTGTGTGACTAAATAATGTAGCAATAAAGCGCCCAACTGATTTCCTGTCAAAATTGGATACGTGCCTTGTTCATTTTTAACAGCCACGCCGATTCGGTCGGCATCGGGATCTGTTGCCATCAGAATATCGGCGTCGTGGCTTGCTTCGATTGCCATCGTGAATGCGGCATGGTTTTCTGGGTTCGGTGATGTGACTGTTGGAAACGCGCCGTCTGGAATCGCTTGCTCTGCCACAACGCGGACGTTCGTGAAACCTGCCTGCGCCAAGCTCTGCGTGACGAGTGGCCCACCTGTCCCGTGAAGTGGTGTGTATACGATTGCAAGCTTTGCACCGTGTTCTTTTGTCAAATTTGGATTTTGCGTCACTGCGCGGACTTGTTCTAGATAAGCCGCGTCCGCTTCTGCGCCGATTCGAACGAGTAATCCGTCTTCGATTAGCGCCAATTCTGCGGCTACTGGAATCGCGAACAAATCGGAAATCCCCGTCAAATACGCCGTTATTTTATCCGCAACGTCCAGCGTCATTTGGCATCCATCCGCACCGTATACCTTGAAACCGTTGTATTCTGCCGGATTGTGGCTCGCCGTGATTACGATTCCCGCGGCCGCACGCCACTTACGAACCACGAACGACAACTCCGGGGTTGGGCGTAACGCGTCGGATAAATAGACTTTGATTCCTGCTGCACCGAGAACGCGCGCCGCTTCTAATGCGAATTCTGCCGAAAAATGACGTGAATCATAGGCAATCGCCACGCCATCCGCTTGACGCCCCTGCTCTGTGATATGTGCCGCGACACCGCTCGTAACCCAGCGAATCATGTATTTATTCATCCGATTCGTGCCACAACCTAACTCCCCACGCATACCGCCAGTCCCAAATTCCAAATAACGATAAAACTGTTCACGTTTCGTTTTTTCGTCAGATAATTCCGTCATTTCCTGTTGAAGCGCCGCATCGTCCTTCGACGCCACGCTCCATTTTTGCCAATTTTCCTGCCAAGTCATCGGCTCTCATCCTCCAGCTGCTGCAGAATTTCCGCCAAACTCATCTCGCAACAAGCCATCGACGTATCCGCCACACCGTAGTACATTTTGACAACATCGCCTTCTACAATCGTACCGCAGCCAAAAACAACATCGCCAAAAAAGCCATTTTTCTCATAGTCCGCTTCTGGTTCTAAAATCGGCGTTTCCGTCCGTGCCAGAACTTTCATCGGATCGTTCAAGTCGAGTAGGACCGCTCCCATACAATAGCGATGTTCTTTCGTCGCGCCGTGATACAGCTCGAGCCAACCTTTTTCTGTCTTAATTGGTACCGCGCCACCACCGATTCGACCGCTATCCCAATAACCATCGCGAATGCCGAGCAAATGACGGTGATCGCCCCAACTATGTAAATCAGGCGAAGACGCAATCCAAATATCCAAATTCCCAATACTCTTCAAACTCGGACGGTGTAACGCGTAATATTTTCCGTTCACTTTTTCAGGAAAAATTAGAACATCTTTATTTTCCGGCGCAAAAATGTTACCTTCATATTCATAACTCACAAAATCCTTCGTCGAAATCATCGCGTCCGCCACGCCCATCTCAGAAACCGCGCTGAAATTCACATAGTAAACGTCGCCAATTTGCGTCACGCGCGCATCTTCAATACCGAACGTTTGATATTCGTTAAATGGATACAAAAACGGTTTTTCATCAACAGTAAAGTTATGGCCATCCTTACTTCTCGCAATTCGAATATAAGAAAGTGACGTCAAATAGGCGAAACCTTCCATCTTATCTCTCGTCCGAATCATCCGCGGATCTTCAAAGTCATATGTCGGATCATCCAACCGAAACTCCAAAATATCCAATTGTTGCGTCTCCACATTGAAAACGGGTGCCTTCACAATATTCGGATCCTCACTAATCGGCTTTTCTGCGACACGTAAAAGCAACAACGTCTCACCTTGATACTCTGCAACACCAGCATTAAAAGCTCCCAAAACCTCAAAATCTGGGCGATGCGGTGCCACATCAGCCGGTGTAATTAATGGATTTTCCTCATAACGATAAATGTTCATAATTCCTAATCTCCCTCTCCTTCAAATTTCACAAACGGGTCACGAATCGTGCGTTTCTGCGCGTCCGCGTCGCTTATTCCTACGTATAAATCAGCCGTTCCAGAAGCATTTCGAATCAATCCGCCACTGAAAACAACATCTTCCAAATCAGGTCGCTTGCTCGGCCCAGCCAGAAAATCCGCACGTTCTGCGATAATTTCCATTGGCGCTACAAACGTCGCACTCATCGGATCAATCACGCAAATAGCTGCGTAATAATGCCGATCCCCTGTCACATCAAAATTCGCAATATGGCTGAGCACGCCTAATTTACCATTTTTCAAAAGATGCATCTCATTGGCGCCACCCCATTCACCCTCAGCAAAATGCGGCGGTAAAAGCGGTGCGCCTTCAATCAAAGCCACCGTCAAATCCTCTACTTTCTGGATTCGACAAAAACCAATTTTGCCACGCCCACCTTTTTCGCCTTGCGGACGCGTCAAAACTGCAATCTCACCACTCGGCAACTGCTTCAAACGCAAGTCTTTCATCCCAATCGGGCCTTCGAAAAACAGCGCCAAATCCGCAATCCCCTTCCCGCGATACAAACACGTACGCCACGCCAATTTCTCGGGATCTGCCTCGCTTGGAAACACTTCCACGCCACCGATAATCAAATCCCCATCAATGCGCGTCATAAACGGATCTTGCAACGCCAATTTTGGCATATTCGCAAGTAGTACCCACGCCAAATCCTGTTTTTTCAAAAAAAGCCGATTTCCGCCATTTCGCTATCCCGCGCTTCGATTCGCCCAGCAATCACTTCTTTGCCATCCACAACGAACGGCGCCGTAATGTTGTACACGTCCTTGTCCCCCGCGCCAACAAATGCCAGTCGCTCCACTTTCGCAGGCTCATTCCCCGCACGATATTCCTTCAATAAAACTGCCATCTCGTTCATAATAAACTCCTTCATATCTTAAAAATTACCGCCGCAAACGCTGGCAACACAACCCTATTTGCGTCCACAACCATATGTCTATTCGCTAAAACCTCCGTCAAATCGCCCCACTTGTTCTCCATCTCACGTGCCGCTCCGAAATTAAGACAAACCAGATAATCGCCGCGAACATACGTCAAGAGCTCACCATCCACCTCAAACTCACGATATCCCGGCTCGCAAAAATCCGCCGTTTTTCGCAAGGCAATCAGCGCTTGATAAAAAGCAAACATCCGCTGTCCACGCGCAAAGTCTGGCGTTACCTCACCAATCCAGGCCACCGCTTTATCCGAAAACCCTTCCGGCCAAGTCATCGGCGCCCGCGCCTTATCCCGCGTCTTCTCTTGCGCCACAATCAGCGCCTCACGCTCCGACTTCCCGTCCAGCAAAGCCAACTCATACGCGTAAATGCCCTGCACATCCCGCATTTCGCGCGTCGACTCCGGCACAAAATCCGCCATCCCAATCTCCTCGCCAAAATACACAAATGGAACACCATGCGCCGTCAACATCAGCATCGCCAGTAACTGCGCCACATCCTCGCGCCCATCCGCCAAACGATTCCACGAACGACTCATATCATGACTCCCGAAAAACAACGTCGGCATCCGACCATCCGCATACACCTGCTGCATCCGCGCAAGCTCCGCGATAATCCCGTCACGACTCGCCACACTGCCAAAATTAAAGTTAAACGTCACGTCCAGCCCGTCCGCCCCAGCATACCGCTCAATCTCCGCCAAGTTATCCGAACTAATCTCGCCAACCGTAAAATAATCGCCACGCGCACGAATCCGCGCCCCAATCTCAGCCATTTTTGCCATCATACCCGGCTGATCCTTATCAAAAATGTGCCGCTGACAGCCATCCGCCACTGGATTATCCATAAAGTCCTGCGTCAACGTCAAATTATTAATCACATCGAGCCGGAACCCGTCCAATCCCTTATCCAACCAGAAATCGAACACTTTCCAAATCTCGCGCTCCACCTCCGGATTGGCCCAATTAAGATCCACCTGCTCCGTCGCAAAACTGTGATAATAATACTGCCCCGTCGGCTCGTCCCATTCCCAAGCCGAACCACCGAAAAATGATTCCCAGTTATTCGGAGCATCCTGCCACACAAACCAATCCCGCTTCGCATCATCTTGCGACCGCCGAGCTTCCTTAAACCACGCGTGCTCCGTCGATACATGGTTCACAACCATATCCGCAATCACCCGAATCCCGTGCCGATGCGCCTCAGCCACAAACGCCTCCAAGTCCGCCATCGTGCCATAATCCGGGTCCACCGCGTAATAATCACTCACATCATAACCATTATCCACTTTTGGAGACGGGTAGAACGGCGTCAACCAAATCCCACCGACGCCAAGCTCAGCCAAATAAGGCACTTTTTCAAGCAATCCCTTAAAATCACCAATCCCATCCCCGTTACCATCCTTAAATGACGGCATATAAATCTCATAAAAAACCGTTTCCTGCCACCATTTCAACATCTTTCAAACTCCTTATTTCAATGTAAACTGCATGCCCTCTTGGAATTTTTTCGAGAAGAATAAAAATAGAATAATCAGCGGTAAAGTCAGAACAACCGACGCCGCGTACATCGGACCAGGATACGTTGCATAAGGTCCAAACATTTGCGATATCAACACGTTCAACGTCACCGTCTCATCACTTTTCGTCACAATTAAATCCCATAAAAGATTCGTCCAACGATCCGTGAACAAGAACAAGAAAATAACCGTACTAATCGATTTCGACATTGGCAAAACAACGCGGAACAAAATCTTCAAATCACTTGCCCCATCCAGTTTCGCCGCCTCAATCAACGTATCCGGAATCGCCTTGAAAAAGTTCGTATACATAAAGATCGCCCACATACTCATCATCGTCGGAATAATCATCCCAGCATACGTATCGAGCAAGCCAACATTTGTAATCATCAAAAATTGCGGAATCAATAAAATAATCGCCGGGAAAAACATTTGGAACAAAATCACATTGTTCACAAAAACTTTCCCTTTAAATTTCACTTTTGCAAGCGCGTAACCGACCATAATCGCAAAAAACAACATCAGACCCGTCGCAATCGTCGCTACAATAATCGTGTTAATAAACGCTTGAATCCAGGGTGCCGGAGCCGATATCGCAGCATCTCCAAACAACCAACTCCAAGAACGCGTCGTGAATTCAGTCGGAAACAATTTCCGGTCGACTTGATCCCATGCCGCAAACGAGTTGAGTACGAGATAAATAAACGGATAAATCATGACTAATAGAATCAATGTGGTTAACGTATAGCGAACCGTCATACCCCACTTACTTTTACGACCAACCATTTCTCTCGCCCCATTTCTCTAGTCCTTTTTTAATAACACCAATCGATGCAAACGTTACAACAGCCGCCACAAGCGAGATCGCCGAAGCATAGCCAGATTTTAAGTTTACAAAGGCTTGGTTATAAATCTCCATTTGCCACGTATTGGTCGCAAAGTTCGGTCCACCGCCAGTTAGCTGGTAAACCTCTGTGAATATCCCGAAGCTCACGCCTACCGCCAACACAATCACCGTGAAAAGCGCAGGATACATCATCGGAATGGTAATTTTCCAGAACGTGCGGAACCGGCCCGAACCATCCATCGCCGCCGCTTCGTAAATCTCTTCGTTAATACTAGATAATCCTGATATCAAAATCAGTGCGTAATACCCTGACATTTTCCAAGCGATCATCAGCGAAATAACGAATAGTGATGTCATCGGCGTTCCTAACCAATCAATATTCAAGCCAAAATTGTCACGCAAAAAGATGTTCAGCGGACTGTTATAAGATAGCAAACCTTTCACAATCAAAGACGTCACAACGCCTGATGAAAGATAAGGTAGGAAAAAAGCAACTAAGTATAAACCTTTGAATTTCGGTAACCCGTTCACAAGTACCGCAACGACCATCGACATAATAATCGCGAGTGGTACGAATACAATCAAGAACTTATATGTCACCCAAAACGAGGCTTTCACCGCTGGGCTTGCAATCGCCTTTGTGAAATTATCCAGTCCAACAAAATTAATATCCGGACTCATCATATTCCAATCCGTCACGGAGAGCCAAATCGCCCAAACAAGCGGGATTAGAAAGAAGATGATCGTGAAGATAACATAGGGGCTGGTGAAAGACCAGCCCAATTTATTGTTTAGATTCTTCATTTCTGAAGCACCTCATCCTCAGCTTTCTTCATGTCGTTCCAAGCTTTCGAAGGTTTCTTCTCACCACGAACCACTGGATTCCATGCTTGTTCACCGATGATTTGTTGAATATCATTGTAATCTGCATTATCCATCGCCGGAATCGCGTATGGTACGTTTTCTGCGTACACTTTTAGCGCTGGATTTGCTTTGAAGAACTCAGTGAAAGTTGCGTTTTGCGTTGCATCATCACGCGCTGGAATTAAGTTTGTTGTTTCTAGGAATTTCAAATCATTTTTATCGTTGCTATAAACGAAATCTAGGAATTTAACCGCGGCTTTTTTCTCCGCATCTTTGGCTTGTGCGTAGAACACGATTCCTTTAGCATCCGAATAGGTGTTTACATTTTCAGCGTCTTTTAAGGCATCTGGAACTGGCGGTGTGCTAACCGTATAGGTTTCGCCATTTTTTAGCTCTGGGAATTTCTCTGCCCAGTTCGGGAATGACCACGGGCCAAGATCTGCCATGATGCTCGTTCCTGTTTCAAATGGATCTGTCGCTTGTCCTGCTAATAACAGATCATTTTTTTGTAGCTCAGACATGAATGTTAGCATTTCTTTTCCAGCTTTGTCATCCGCTACAAATTTACCATCTTTGACAAATGGATTCCCTTTTGAAGCCGCGTTGTATAATGGGAAGAAGTCAAACCAACGCATCCAAGCTGTCGGATCCGCCAAGTCTGCTTTTGCCCACATCACTTTGTCTGGATATTTCGCTTTTAGTTTTTTACCAGCAGCGAGCACATCACTATATGTTTTTGGCGTTTCATTCACACCAATTTCTTTCAAAATATCAGTACGCCATGCGAAAAGAATCGGGTTAGAGTAAACTGGGAACACATATTGGTTACCGTCCGAGAATTTCCAAGCGTCAAGGCTATCGGTCATTTTACGTTTTTCAGCTACTTCTTTCATGCCATCGATTTCATTGATAGGCACGATTGCTTTACTGTCCGCCAATTGTGCGGCAAAGCTACGATTTATATTTTCCGAAATAGTTGGCGCTGTTTTCGACGCAATCGCCGCTTGCACCGTTGCTTCAGAAGATGGACTTTCTTTCATTTGTGATACTTCGATTTTAATATCTGGATTTTCTTTCTCAAAAGCTGTTGCCATTTCTCCCCAAAACTTCATCTGTGTTGGATTTGGCGCAGCCCAAAATGTTACCTTCGTCTTGCCATCAGCCGACGCGTCATCCTTACTTCCCGAACCACATCCCGCTAGCAAACTCCCTACTAATGCTACGGATAAAACAGAAAACACCACTTTTTTTAATTTCATCTTCCATGTCCTCCTAGTTAAATCATATTGTAATTTTGTAAGCGCTTGAATTACAATTACATTATTGCATTACATTTTTGTAATGTCAACAATTACTTTTATATATATCACTTATTATAATGCATAAATGGTGATAATTGCATCATTTGAAGTCACATTACAAATAACATTACTTTTCAATTGCATTCTGTCGCTAATACTCTTATAATGAAATGAGAGAAAGTCCCATCTAGGAGGAAAAGGAATGAAAAAAGTCACGATGCAAGATATCGCAGACGCTTTACAGATTTCTAAAAACTCGGTATCGCAAGCCTTAGGGAATAAAAATGGCGTTGGCGAGCAAACAAAGCGACTCGTTTTACAAAAAGCAGATAAAATGGGATACCAATACAAAAAAGACGTGGTTTACACGCCTACCGATAACCAATTTGCGCTAGTAGCAACCGAATTCGCCTTATCACAAAAAAGTTTTTTTGGTGAGATTTGTTTGAGTTTAGAACAGGAAATGACGGCGCGGGGGTTTTATTTGACGACGCTCGCTGTTGGTCCAGAGGCTATTGCTGCGAACCGTTTGCCGCGTGAATTAGAGGAGAAGAATTGGCGAGGAATTTTTATTTTATCGCATATTAGTGATGTTTTTGTGAAGCAGATTTTGGAATTGGACGTGCCGACTGTGATGATTGACCACCACGATCCACATTTGCGGACAGATACGATTTTGTCGCAGAATAAAGATGGTGCATTTGTTGCCGTGGAACATTTGATAACGCTTGGGCACGAACGAATTGGCTTTGTTGGCGATGTTGATTTTTCGCCGAGTTATGAGGAGCGTTTTGAAGGATATTGTAAGGCGATGCGGCATTATAAGTTGCCGGTGAATTCGCATTACACGATTACGAGTATACAAGAGGAGCAGGCCGCGCTATTTCAGGCATTGGAAGGCTTAGAGGAATGGCCGAGCGCGTGGTTTTGCGTGAACTCAGGACTTGGCTTTATTTTGAATTCGTATTTTCAGTCGAAGGGATTGGCGATTCCAGAGCAGGTGTCGATTGTTTGTTTTGATAATACGGAATTTGCGATTTTGGCACAGCCACCGCTAACGACGATGTGCACCGATTTGCGATTTATGGGGAGAAAGGCCGCGGAGACGATGGAATGGCGACTGCGGAATCCGAGTGCGCCGATCGTGAACGTGGCGATTGGGACGGAGTTGGTTTTGAGGGAATCGACTGGGAGATTAGTTTAAAAAAGGACGGGTGTTGCATCGATATAACAAGACTGCCACTTAACAAAATAGAGAAGGGCCTCCTCACAGAAGCCACTTCTCTATTTTAATTTCCCCACTTCTCAGGGTCTTTATTCCACTCTTTCAACGTCGCCATATCGCCTTCTGATACGTAACCTTCGTCCAAAGCGACTTCCAGTAGTGTTTCATAATTCGTAAGTGCAGCAACTTCCACATTCGCAGCGCCAAGCAACGTTTTCCCTTTTTCTAATCCGTATGTAAAAATAGCGGCGATTCCGAGAACCTCGCATCCAGCTTCGCGCAAGGCTTCTACGGCAGTAATGGAGCTCCCGCCTGTTGAAATCAGGTCTTCAATCACAACTACTTTTTGACCTTTTGTGATTGGACCTTCGATTTGGTTGCCTTTGCCGTGTTCTTTCGCTTTCGAACGGACGTAAACCATTGGCAGGTCTAGGATATCGCTTGCCCATGCGGCGTGCGGGATGCCGGCTGTTGCTGTTCCTGCTAGTACTTCCACGTCAGGAAATGCAGTTTTGATTTTTTCAGCGAGTGCTGCCGCGATGAATTGACGGGTTTTTGGGAACCCTAATGTTAGGCGGTTATCGCAGTAAATTGGTGATTTGATGCCGGATGCCCACGTGAATGGATCGTTTGGTTGGAGGAATACGGCTTTTATTTTTAGTAATTGTTCGGCTACTTGTTTTTCGGTTGTCATTTGTTCCACTCCTTTAGAATCGTTTCGTATGATTGGTACGGGTCGCTCGCTTTGGTGATAGACCGGCCGACGACGATTGCCGTTGCGCCAATTTCGCGGGCTTGGTGTGGGGTTACGACGCGTTTTTGATCGTCCTTTGTGTCGGTGTCTAGGCGAATTCCTGGTGTGACACGTAAAAATTCGGGACGGGTGATTTCTTTAATTTTATCGGCTTCAAGCGCGGAACAGACAACGCCATCGAGACCTGCTTCATTCGCCAAATGGCTGTAATGTAGTACGGAATCCATCAGACTTGCTTGAATCAGTTGATCGGACTGCATTTCCGCTTCGCTCGTGCTCGTTAGTTGCGTGACGGCGATAAGGCGCGGGCGGCGGGAAGAGCTGGAACCGATTTCGAGACCTTCGAGTGCGGCTTCCATCATCGCGCGACCTCCTGCTGCGTGTACGTTGACCATATCGACGCCCATGCGAGCCAGGCCAATCATCGCGCTTTTGACGGTGTTCGGAATGTCATGCAATTTTAAATCGAGAAAAATTTCGTGGCCGTCGTGTTTTAAGCGCTCCACCAAGTGTGGACCTTCAAGATAGAAAAGTTCCATACCGACCTTGACGGACAGCGTATCTCCTTTTGGAAAACGTTTTAAAAATGCTTCGACTTGGGCGTATGAGGCAAAATCGAGCGCAATAATTGGTTTTGTCATGCGTTTGTTCTCTCCTTTTTTAAGTCAGCTAAAGTCGTGATTCCCAGTTCATCCATGCGGGCTGGCAAGGCGTCGATCAAGTTTGGGCAAATATACGGCTCGGTAAAATTAAGCGTGCCTACTGCGACGGCATCTGCGCCTGCGATTAGAAATTCGAGGACGTCATCCACGGTTTGGACGCCTCCCATGCCGATGATTGGAATGTTGGAAACGGCACGGATTTGATGGATCAGGCGAATCGCGACAGGTTTGATGGACGGGCCTGATAAGCCGCCAGTGCCGTTTGCCAAAATTGGTTTGCGCGTTTTGAGATCGATACGCATCCCCAGAAGGGTGTTGATCATCGTGAGTCCGTCGGCGCCTGCTTCTTCGATCGCCTTGGCAATTGGGACGATATCGGTTACGTTTGGCGAAAGCTTCACGTAAATTGGAACACTGGAAACGGCCTTGACTGCTTTTGTGAGTTGGTAGGCTACTTCTGGATCGGTACCGAATGCGATACCGCCATGCTTCACGTTTGGACACGAGATGTTGAGTTCGATTGCCTTCACGTTCGGTGCATCGCCAATTCGTGCACAAACTTTGACGTAGTCTTCTTCGGATGCGCCGGCCACATTCGCGATGATTGGCGTGTCGAAGCGCTCTAGCCATGGCATTTCGTGCGCCATCACGTGATCGAGACCAGGATTTTGGAGGCCAATCGCGTTTAGCATGCCGGATGGTGTTTCCGCCACACGCGGCGTTGCGTTGCCGTAACGCGGTTCTGGCGTTACCGCTTTCGCCATGATAGCCCCGAGCAGGTTCAAATCGTAAAACTTGCTGTATTCTTTGCCAAATCCGAAACAACCGGACGCGGGCATGATTGGATTTTTCAATGATAATCCTGGTATTTCAACGGCTAAACGGTTCATATGACTACCTCCCCAGCTCGGAAAACCGGGCCTTCATCGCATGCTTTGTAACTTTTCGTCGGATCATCGGTGCGCTGACAAACGCAAGCGTAGCAAGCTCCTACACCACACGCCATCCGTTCTTCTAGCGACAAAAATGTCCGCTTGCTAGCAAATCGTTCGGAAACGACGCGTAACATCGCGGTTGGCCCACAACTGTACACCGTATCTGGCGCAAAATCAAGCGCATCGGTCACCGTCGTTACAAAACCTTGCGCTCCCTGCGTTCCGTCTACTGTTGCAACAAAACAGTCTCCCAATTCGCCCATTTCTTTTTCGTAAAAAACGTCTTTTGCAGAGCTGAAACCTAAGACAAACGTCACTGTCGATCCTTGCGCTACCAGTTCTTTTCCAAGCTGATAAAGCGGCGGAACACCAATTCCACCACCGATTAATAGGGCATGTTCACTAGGTTTCGTTTCTGTCGGGGCAAAACCATTCCCAAGAGGGGCGATGACATCAATCGTGTCACCTCTCACTAGTTCCGCAAAATCCGCTGTCCCTTCACCGTCAACACGATAGAGCAGCGTACACTCCTCGTTTGCCTTATCAATCGCACAAATACTAATCGGGCGTCGCAAAAGCAAATCCGCTCGGCGAGGTTTGAGCTGTATAAATTGTCCTGGATTCATCTCCAGAACAATATCCCCCTTTAAAACCAGCTCAAACACCCGATCCGCGATTAACTTTTGACTGACTACTTCCATCTTTGTTTGTCTCACGTTCTTCCACCCCGTTCTCTTAAACTGTTTCGATCACTCGAGCAGGTTGCATAGCTTCCATTTCAAACGACCGTGATTCGAGCACCCGCAAAATTGCTTCTGCTGTATCTAGCGACGTACAAACTGGCACACCGTTTTCGACCGATTCCCGACGAATTTGGAAACCGTCACGCTCTGGTTGTTTTCCAGTCGTCAACGTATTAACAACAAGCGTTACCTGTCCATTGCGAATGTAATCAATCAACGTTCCTTGATTTTCGCCGATTTTCTTCACTTTAGAAACTGGAATTCCCTGCTCTTCTAAAACAAGCGCCGTTCCAGCTGTCGCCATGATGGTAAAGCCGATATTTTTGAAGCGTTTCGCCAGCGCCGTTGCTTCTGCTTTATCGCGATCTGCTACCGTCAATAACACCGTTCCGTAATCAAGCATTTTCACACCACTCGCCACAAAACCTTTGTATAGCGCCTTTTCAAGCGTACGATCTTTCCCCATCACTTCTCCCGTTGACTTCATTTCAGGGCCAAGCGATGTATCTACGCTACGCAATTTCGCGAATGAGAACACTGGCACTTTAACAAAAATCTCTTGTTTTTCTGGTGCTAAACCTTCTTTGTAACCGAGCTCTAGCAATGTTTTTCCTAAAATTACTTTCGTCGCCACATTTGCCATTGGAATGTCGGTAATTTTGCTTAGGAAAGGCGCGGTACGGCTTGATCTTGGATTGACCTCGATCACGAAAACTTCTTCATTGGCAACGACGTATTGGATGTTCAGCATGCCAATGATTTTCAAGCCTTTCGCCAAGCGCGTCGTGTAATCCACAATCAGATCTTTCACATGTTGCGTCAAGCTTTGCGCAGGATAAACCGCAATCGAGTCACCCGAATGGACCCCAGCCCGTTCGATATGTTCCATAATACCCGGAATCACGACGTTCACACCATCACTAATCGCGTCCACTTCCACCTCTTGTCCTTGCACATATCGATCGACAAGTACCGGATGTTTCGGATTCACTTTTACCGCGTTGTTCATGTAGTATTTAAGCGCCTCTTCTGATTCCACGATTTCCATTGCACGACCGCCGAGCACGTAGGATGGGCGTACCAAAACTGGATAGCCAATGCTCGTTGCAACTGCGACTGCTTCATCGATTGACGTCGCTGTTTTCCCGTCTGGTTGCGGAATTCCAAGCTCCACAAGCGCTTTTTCGAACTTATCACGATTTTCCGCACGATCGATGTCTTCAAGCGAAGTTCCAAGGATTTTCACGCCGCGTTCTGCCAAACCGTCCGCCAAATTGATTGCCGTTTGACCCCCAAATTGTACCACAACGCCTAGCGATTTTTCGAGTTCGATCACATGCATCACATCTTCTAGCGTCAATGGTTCAAAATATAGTTTGTCGGAAATACTGAAATCCGTCGAGACCGTTTCCGGGTTATTATTGATGATAATCGCTTCATATCCCGCTTGTTGAATTGCCCAAACCGAGTGCACCGTCGCATAGTCAAACTCAACACCTTGCCCAATCCGAATCGGCCCAGAACCAAGCACAATCACACTTTCCTTCTCCGTACGAATCGATTCATTTTCATCCTCGTAACTGCTGTAGAAGTATGGCGTTGTCGACTCGAATTCCGCCGCACACGTATCCACCATTTTGTAAACTGGAATAATTCCCGCTTCTTTACGAATATCATACACCTCAAATGCCGTCATATTCCAAAGTTTTGCGATTGCACCGTCACTGAATCCGTTCCGTTTCGCCGCACGTAGTACTTCCAAATCCCCAACATTCGTCGCAATTTCCGACTCCTGTTTGATAATTTTCTCCAATTTATATAAGAAAAACAAATCAATCTTCGTTTTCGCGTGCAGGTCTTCAATCGTCCAGCCTTTACGAAGCGCCGCTGCTAAGAAAAACAAGCGATCATCTTCTGGGAAGCAAATTTTGCGTTCCAATTCTTCCAAACTCGCGTTCTCCGCCTCGTCCAAATACAGATGCGTTGTCCCGATTTCAAGCGACCGAACCGCCTTCAAAAGTGACTCCTCCAAATTTCGACCAATCGCCATGACCTCGCCTGTCGCCTTCATTTGCGTTCCTAAACGACGATCCGCCTTTTCGAATTTATCAAAAGCAAAGCGTGGAATTTTCGACACAACATAGTCAAGCGCTGGTTCAAAATGAGCATACGTTGTTCCCGTTACCGGATTTTTCATCTCATCCAGCGTCAAGCCTACCGCAATTTTCGCAGCCAATTTCGCAATCGGATAACCCGTTGCTTTCGAAGCGAGCGCCGACGAACGGCTCACACGTGGGTTCACCTCAATCACGAAGTAGTCATAACTATCAGGATCAATCGCCAACTGAACGTTACAGCCACCCTCGATTTCAAGCGCGCGGATAATTTTCAGCGACACATCACGAAGCATTTGGTATTCGCGGTCCGAAAGCGTCTGACTCGGCGCCACCACAATCGAATCTCCTGTATGAATCCCGACTGGATCAATATTTTCCATGTTACACACGACCATCGCATTGTCATTCGCATCGCGCATCACTTCATACTCGACCTCTTTAAATCCAGCAATACTACGCTCAAGCAAACATTGCGTCACAGGACTGAGCTTCAAACCACTTGCCACGATTTCCGCCAAATCCGCGTCATTCAGGCAAATCCCGCCACCCGAACCACCAAGCGTGTAAGCCGGACGCACAATCACCGGATAACCAATTTTTGCAACGAAGCTTTTCGCCTCATCCAAACTATGAATAATGTCACTCTCCGGCACCGGTTCGTTCAGCTCATGCATCAAATCACGAAACGCCTCGCGATCCTCCGCCTTCTTAATCGCCACCAAATCCGTTCCTAAAACCTCCACACCACACTCATCCAAAATTCCCGCTTCCGCAAGTTCCATCGCCATGTTCAGTCCCGTTTGACCACCAAGCGTTGGCAAAATTGCATCTGGGCGTTCTTTGCGAATAATCCGCGATACAAAATCAAGCGTAATCGGCTCGATATAAACCTTGTCCGCCATCTCCACATCCGTCATGATCGTCGCCGGATTCGAGTTTACAAGCACCACTCGATATCCTTCCTCTTTCAAACTCAGACACGCTTGCGTCCCCGCATAGTCAAATTCCGCAGCTTGTCCAATCACAATAGGGCCAGAACCAATTACTAAAATAGTTTCAATATCCTCACGTTTAGGCATTTTGTTCCGCTCCCTCCTTCTCCATCATCGCTATAAATTGATCAAATAAATAGTTCACGTCACTCGGTCCAGGATTGGCTTCCGGATGGTACTGCACCGTATAAGCCGGAAACTCCTTGTGCGCCAAACCTTCTACCGTTCCATCATTCAACTCGATATGCGTCACCACAATATCTTTTCCAGTAAGCGAATCCGCATCCACCGCATAGCCATGGTTTTGCGCCGTAAAATCAACACGTCCCGTCGCCAGTTCCTTCACAGGGTGGTTCGCCCCACGATGTCCAAATTTCAATTTAAACGTATCCGCCCCATTTGCTAGAGCGAAAAGCTGATGTCCTAAGCAAATCCCAAACAGCGGCACTTTCCCTTGCAATCCGCGAATCATTTCCACTGCTTCCGGCACATCTTTCGGGTCACCAGGTCCATTTGAGAGCATCACACCATCCGGATGCATCGCGAGAATCTCCTCCGCCGTCGTATTATAAGGCACGACCGTAATATCGCAATCCCGTCTGTTCAACTCACGCATAATACTACTTTTCACGCCATAATCCACCAGCACGACACGCTTGCCTTCTCCCGGATTCGTAAATGCCTTCGAACAAGAAACCTCGCGCACTTGATCCACCGGCAACCGCACCGAACGCAGATGATGCAGTAAATCTTCCCGATTCGCCTTTTCCGGAGCCAAAATCCCTTTTAGCGTTCCTTCCTTGCGAATAATCTTCGTCAATTTCCGCGTATCAATTCCCGCGATTCCAGGAATGTCTTTTTCCTTCAAAAATTGATCCAGCGTCATTTGGTTGCGCCAATTCGAAGCAAATTCCGCCGCCTCACGCACCACCACACCTTTTACAGCTGGGTGAATCGATTCAAAGTCGTCACGATTCACGCCATAATTCCCAACGAGCGGATATGTAAACGTGATGATTTGCCCGTAATAACTCGGATCCGTAATCGTCTCCTGATACCCCGTCATGCCTGTATTAAAAACAACTTCCCCGATCGTTTCGCGGTCGCTACCAATGGCCTCACCGATAAAAAAGTTCCCATCTTCCAACATCAAAATCCGTTTTGCCATGCGTTATTCCACCCCTTCTTCAAAAACAAGCGCGCCTTCTGCAAACGTCGCTACCGGCCAACCAACACAACTCCAACCAGTAAATGGCGTATTTCTACCTTTTGATGCAAAATTTTCTGGATCAATCGCGGCTTCTTTTTCCAAATCAATGACAGCCACATCCGCGATACCACCGATTTCAAGCACACCGTACGGAAGATTAAAGCACGCGGCAGGTTTCACCGTCATCCAGTCAATCAATTGTTTCAGCGTCCACTCGCCCGTTTTCACAAATTGCGTGTAAAGTAGCGGGAAAGCGGTCTCCAAGCCAACGATTCCAAACATTGCTTTTTCCATTGGCACATTCTTTTCCTCCGCCGAATGTGGCGCATGGTCCGTCGCGATAAAGTCAATCGTTCCATCCAGCAATCCTTCAAGCAATGCAGTATGATCTTCCTGCGCGCGCAATGGCGGATTCATTTTCCAATTCCCGTCATTACCCGGAATATTCGTCTCATTCAAAATCAAGTGGTGCGGTGAAACCTCAGCTGTTACGCGAATCCCAGCCCGTTTCGCATCACGAACCGCACGAACCGATTCCTTCGTCGAAATATGGCAAACGTGATAATGACAGTTCGCCGCCTCCGCAAGCAACACATCGCGTGCAATTTGAACCGACTCCGCAATATTCGGAATGCCCGCCAAACCTTGCTTCTGCGCAAAAATCCCGTCATGCACGACCCCGCCGTACACCAGCGAATTATCCTCACAATGCGCCACAATCGCCATGTCAAGCGCCGCCGCTTCCTTCATCGCCTCATACATCATGCCCGCCGTCTGCACACCCACACCGTCATCCGTGAAAGCGAACGCGCCGGCCTCCTTCAAAGCCGCAAAGTCCACCAACTCGTCACCCTTCAAACTCGACGTAATCGACGCGTAAGGCAATACACGAACCGCCGCCGTTTCCTTAATCCGATTCACAACCTGCGTCATCACTTCCGCCGTATCCGGCACCGGTTTCGTATTTGGCATCGCACAAACCGTCGTGTACCCACCACGAGCCGCAGCCGCCGTCCCAGTCGCAATCGTCTCCTTATGTTCCCCACCCGGTTCCCGCAAATGCACGTGCACATCCACAAGTCCAGGAGCCACCAGCTTCCCAGCCACATCAATAACTTTTGCACCATCTAGCGTCACATCTTCGCCAATCGCCGTAATCCGCCCATCCGCAATCGCCACGTCCTTAACAACCAAATCCCCAGTTTCCGTCAACACTTTTCCATTTTTCAATACGTACATGTCGTCACCCTCGTTTCTTTATCTTGGCAAACTGCCTCTAAAATAGCCATTCTAATGTACACACCGTTCGTCATCTGTTCCACAATTCGCGATTTCTCGCATTCCACCAAACTATCCGCAATCTCCACATCCCGATTCACAGGACTTGGATGCATGATAATCGCGCGTTCCTTCATCTTCGCAGCCCGCGCTTCCGTCAAACCATACTTCTCGTGATAGTCCGACTTCGTAAAACTAAGCAACCCGTCATGCCGCTCCTCCTGCACACGCAAGAGCATAATCACGTCCATCTGCTCCACCAAATCATCCATCGCCATATACGTCCCAAGCGCAGCACAACTCTCACGCATCCACTCCGGCGGCCCCGCAAAAAACACCTCGGCACCAAGACGTTTTAGCGCCTGCATGTTCGAATTCGCCACTCGGCTATGCACGATATCCCCGACAATCGCGACCTTTAGCCCTTTAAAACCACCAAACTCTTCCTTAATCGTAAACAAGTCCAGCAACGACTGACTCGGATGTTGCCCGCAGCCATCGCCACCATTCACAACCGCAATCCCTAATTTGCGAAGTGGCTCATAATAATTCTCGTCCGAATGCCGGATAACCGCCACATCCACACCAATTGCCTGCATCGTCAGCGCCGTATCATATAACGTTTCCCCTTTTGTGACACTCGATTTAGATGGGTCGAAAGAAAGAACATCGATGCCAAGCTTCTTCTCAGCCATTTCAAAACTATTATGCGTTCGCGTACTTGCCTCAAAAAACATATTCACCGCATACATTTGCTTTTTCGGAGTCCAAATTTCTCCTTGCTTGAAACGTGCTGCTTTCTCCAATAACTCACCAATCTCCGCTACAGAAAGCTCTTCCATCGACACTAAATCCTTCATTCGAACCGCCACCTTTTCTAAAAATTAGATACTATTTTATAGGAAAACCTCTAAAAAATTGCGCTTTTTCAGAGGTTTTCGTAGATGTTATGATTTATGCGCTTTAGCCTCTGGTAAGACTAAATTCAAGATTATTCCAAGTAATGCAGCCATCGCCATGCCCTCAAGTTTGAAAGAACCAATTTCAACTAGCAAACCACCGATTCCGACAACAAGGACAACCGATGCGATAATCATGTTACGATTCACGCTAAGGTCGACGTGACTTTCAATCATCATCCGCAAACCACTCGTTGCGATAACCCCGAACAAGAGTAAGGAAATCCCACCGAGCACCGCGGTTGGTACCGAAGTAATCACCGCATTAATGTATCCGATAAATCCGAATGCGATTGCCAAAACCGCTGCGCCACCGATAACAAAGACACTGTACACTTTCGTAATCGCTAGCACCCCGATGTTCTCACCATATGTCGTCACAGGCGGTCCACCGATAAGTGAAGCAATAATCGACGCCGTACCATCCGCCGCGAGCGAACGATGCAACCCTGGATCTTTAAAAAAGTTACGATTCGTAATTCTGTTCAAAAGAAGCTGATGTCCCATATGCTCCGCCATCGTCACAAAAGCAAGCGGCGCCATCGAAAGGACGACCGTTAGCGTGACAACTGGATCCATGTTCACAAACGGTATTGTAAAGTCTGGCACTTGGAAAAGACTCGCATTTTGAATCAAAGTATAATCGACCAACCCAAATGCCATACTCACCAAGTAACCGATGGCGAATCCGCAAAGTATCGGAATAAGCCCGAAGAATCCTTTGAAAAACATCATCGCAATAATCGTCACGACTAATGTAATCAGCGCTACCAGCAAGATTTTGTAATCATATTCGCCACCACCGTTCGTTCCCATCGCCATCGCCGCAGCGCTTGGAGCTAGTGACAAACCAATAACCATGATAACCGGCCCAACCACGATTGGCGGCAATACGCGTTGAATCCATTCGATTCCCACGTAATAAACAATCATCGCCACAATCGCGTACACAATCCCAACCGAGAACGTCCCGACCATAACCGCCCCAGGCCCTCCGCCAGATTTTGCAGCAAGCAACATCGTTATTGGCGCTATAAACGCGAACGATGAACCTAAGTAAGCCGGAATTTTTCCTCGCGTAATTAACAGGTAAGCAAGCGTCCCAAGCCCACTGGATATCAGCGCCACACCTGGATTTAATCCTGTCACAGTTGGTACAAAGATTGTCGAGCCAAACATCGTGAACAGATGCTGGATGCTAAGCACAATCCATTTATTCCAAGCCGGCTTCTCGTGAATATCTAGTACCGGTTTTACGTAATTTTCAGGTGTCGTTTCTTCTGTCATCTTACTCCCTCTTTCCAACTCTAAGTCATAAAAAATACCCCTTGCCAAATTGCGACAAAGAGCAGCTATGTACTGGATTTAGGCTAGACCTATTCCCGTTCATCACCCTTTATCAGCCTCTCTGGACTGCCCATTAAAAGTGTATTATTTAATTATTGTCACAGCATCCGCCGCATGATCGACGTCCGCCAAATGTACCTCTACTCGTTCTTCACTCGAAGTCGGAATGTTTTTACCAACAAAATCCGCTCGAATTGGTAGTTCCCGGTGTCCCCGATCTGCCAAAACCGCCAGCTGAATCCCAGCCGGGCGTCCTACATCCATCAGCGCGTCCATTGCGGCACGCACCGTTCGGCCTGTATACAGCACATCATCGACCAACACAACCTTCTTCCCACTAATATCAAAAGGAACATTCGTACCATTTAGCGACGGCTCAGAAGACTCATTTTTTAAAACTCAAATCGTCTCTGTAAAGTGTGATATCCACGTCACCGACCGGAATCGTCACGTCCTCAATCTCCTTAATGCGAGCCTGCAAACGATTCGCCAGGAAAATACCTCGTGTCTTAATGCCGACAAGCGCTAAATCCTTCGTACCCTTATTACGCTCGATGATTTCATAACTCACCCTCGTAAGCGCCCGTTTTATCGCCGCCTCATCCATCACAACAACCTCTTCTGGCATTCTTTTCCCCTCCCATATCATTTAGGCAAAATAAAAACCCTCTGCCAAGAGCTCGGCAAAGGGTATACGTACAGAATCCAATTGGGTATAGAAACTCCCAAATCACGTTACCTTCTTAGCCTCTCTGGACTATGTTAAAGGACTGTTATTTAACTAGGTTCAGTTTATCGTACTATAAGGGGTTTGTCAACTAGTTTTATCGAGCAGTGTAAAAAGTCCAAATCAGCGGTTAAAAATTCGTAAAATCAATTAAAATACGACTTTGGAAATAAGCCCCTTTTCTATCAACCCCTGTGCTATAATAGCGCACGGAAGTCTTTAGGGCGGATTGACGTTTCCCCAAGAAAGGGGGCGTTGTCACATGACAGTAACGGACACCATTGCATTTTTTTGCGATGCTATTCACAGGCGGTATTTTCCTCCTTGCGCTGTTAACATTTTTCTTGCATTTAACGCAAAAAAAAATAATCCCCCTAGGCCAACAAACTTAGTGGATTATTTCTCATCATGAAACGTTGTCCGCCTTAAAGCGGATTCCGTACCGTTAGTCGAAATCTGGACTAACGGTTCTTTTTATTTCTTCTACTATACCACATTTCCCAATAATTGAACACCTCAACAACTTCATTCTCTCAGATTTTCCAAAGCTTCCTGGAAATTCGCTGGTAACGGTGCTTCAAATTTCATTCTCTCTTGTGTTGTCGGATGTGTAAATCCAAGCTCTGACGCGTGTAAAAATTGACCCTCACCTTTAATCGTGTTCTTCAAGCCATATTTCGGATCGCCAGCAAGTGGATGTCCGATATATTTCATGTGTACGCGAATCTGATGTGTCCGGCCAGTCTCTAAACGGCATTTAATCAGCGTGTAACCCTTAAATCGCTCCAACACTTCAAAATGCGTACGCGACTCTTTTCCATCATTCACGATACCCATTTTTTGGCGATCTTCTTTAGAACGACCAATTGGAGCGTCAATCGTGCCTTTTTGATGCTTGATAACGCCATGCACAAGCGCTATATACTCTCGGTCACTTGTTTTATCGTATAGCTGCTCCGCCAAAGATTCGTGCGCTTTGTCGTTTTTTGCGACCATCAGGAGACCTGATGTATCTTTGTCAATACGATGCACAATACCAGGACGAATTTTGCCGTTAATGCCGGAAAGATCGTCACAGTGAAATAGCAAGGCGTTCACTAGTGTTCCGGATGTATGACCAGCAGATGGATGTACCACCATGCCTTGAGGTTTATTCACAACAAGCACATCTTTATCTTCATAATAAATATCAAGCGGAATGTCTTCAGCTAGAATATCTAACTCTTCTGGTTCTCGAACGATATACGTGATTTCATCGCCCGTTTTACATTTGTAATTCGCTTTTGTTTTCTCGCCATTGACTAGAATTGCGTCGTCTTTTAGCAATGTCTGGATGCCCGAACGCGTCATTCCCAATAGTTCTGCGAGACCTTTGTCCAAGCGTTCGTGATTTAGTTTTTCCGGAATAATTACGATATTTTGCGTCATTTTTTCGTTCCTTTCGATTTGCGATCATCCAAGAACACGTAGACAATGAGTAAAATCACGCCTATCGTCAGACTTGCATCCGCGACGTTAAAAATTGGGAAGTAATAATTTCCCCAAATTGTTTGTACAAAGTCAACCACTTCTTGATGGAGCAGACGATCGATAAAATTCCCAATCGCGCCACCTAAAACAAGGGCTAAACTTACACCTAAAAGTTTACTATTTTTCGCGTAACGTTGCATGAAATAAATCAATACGCCGATAACAACGAGTGTAATCAGATAGAAAAACCACATCTTCCCTTCCAAAACACCCCAAGCAGCACCTGAATTGCGATGCGATGTGATGTTCAGAAAACCTGGAATGATTTCCACAACTTCCCTTAGGTCTAAATTTTGCACGACAAGCCATTTGGTGAACTGGTCAATCACGATAATAACAAGTGCAATAAGATAATAATAGATCACATGGATTCCTCTTTTCCTTGGTTTATGTAGATAACCTGGACCCAGAACGCTTTCTAGGCCCAGACTACACTGTATCACTGCACGATAAATTGTATCAAAAATAGCGCGGCAATGATATACATGAGTATCGGTGTACGCGTGCGATTTTTTGAGAATAGTCTCAAAATCGGGTATGCGATAAATCCGACTGCGATTCCGTCGGCGATACTGTACGAGAATGGGATAATAATGACGATTAATAGTGCTGCAAATGTGTCGGCCGCGTTTCCAAAGTCCATCTCTTTTATTTCTTGTAACATTGAAATCCCGATAACGATTAAAATCGGAGCAATTGCGCTGTTTGGAATAAAAGAAATATACGGCATTAATACGAGCGATCCGAAGAAAAAGATGGCAACCGTTACAGATGCCAGACCTGTCCGCGCCCCACTTGCCGACATCGAACCACTTTCTAATGCCGAAATCGTTGGGCTTGTGCCAAATAATCCTGACAAGAAAGCTGTAAAACTACTTGCTTGTAGCACGCGTGGCAATTTCTCCGTTTGGTCTAGTTGTTTCATTTGACCGTGCGTTAAGCCTACCGTTTCAAATACGAGTACCATCGTCAGCGAGAAGACACTTGTCCAGAACGCTATTTGGCTCACACCCGTGAAATCAGCCTGAAAAAGAACATCTTTCCATGGTGCCAAACTAAGTGAGTCCTTAGAAACCTCGCCGTGAACTCCGAAAAAGACACTCACAATCGTTCCAATCACAAGACTCCACAAAAAGGCTCCAGGTACTTTTCTGACTAGCAAAATCATTGTGAGTACAAGCGTAATCAGCGTGGCCAGCACAAATGGATCATGCATATCACCAAACGCTAAAATCGAATGTTCTCCGCGCGTAACGATCTGTCCTTTTTCAAGACCTAGCAACACCAAAAACAGCCCTAAACCGACCGTGATTCCCTGTTTCAACATAAGCGGAATCGTGTCGTTCAACTTTCTAGCTAATGGCGTAAATGCTAAGATCATGAATAAAAAACCACTGACAACAACGACTGCTAATGCTTGCTGCCATGACAATCCGAGCGTCTGCACGAAATTGTACGCAAACAGCGCGTTGATTCCCATTCCTGGCATCAAAATAAGCGGTGCATTTGCCCAAAAACCCATCACCAAACAACCTACGACCGAGATGGAAATCGTCGCAAGAATGGCGCCTTGATACGGTACACCCGCTTCTGCCAAAATCGAACTATTGACAACAATAATGTAGACAACGGTGAAGAAACCTATCATTCCAGCTAAAGCTTCTGTTCGAACTGATGTCCGATGCGCTTTCAATTGAAAGATTTTGTCCAAGAATTTTTGCATCATAATTCCTCTTTATTCAATTATCCCTCTCCCAACCCGTAGAGTCTCGCCCCTACCACGAACCCTTATTATAACAGACGCAAGCGAATTCGCATAGAGCTTTACTTTCTATTAGAAAAAAAAGACCTCCATGTTTCCGTGACGGCGCCCTATTTCCTATGCTATAATCGGGTGTTGAAGTGTTTAAAAAGAGAAAGGGGAGCTCCATTTTGGAACAAACATTTACGCGCAGTGAGAAATGGCGCCAATTTTTAGTTATTTTCACGCCTGTTGTTATCTCGCAATTGATGCTGTTTTCGATGGCTTTAATCGATACAATGATGTCTGGGCATTATTCCAATGAAGCACTCGCTGGAACGGCTATCGGGAACTCCTTATGGGGGCCTTTTAACGCTAGTTTATCTGGGTTATTGATGGCGGTGACACCGATTATTTCACAATTGATTGGCCGTGGGGAAGGTCATGATATTAAGCGAACCGTGAGCAATGGACTTTATATCGCGGTTGGACTCGCCGTCTTATTATTAGCGCTTAATTTTTTTATTTGTGCCTTCGATTTTGAGCGCAATGGGACTTGAACCAGCTGTTGCAGATATTGCAAAACATTTTTTTGAACGGGATTTGTTTCGGGATACCAGCCTTCTTTTTTTTATTCCGTTTTGCGGGCGTTTATTGATTCGCTTGGGCTGACGCGGGTCACGATGATGATTACGTTGATTACGGTACCAGTGAATATTTTCTTGAACTATTTATTGATTTTCGGTAATTGGGGCTTTCCTGAAATGGGTGGCGCCGGAAGTGGCTTGGCGACTGGAATTACGTACTGGGTCGTGTTGCTTGTAACGATTATTTTGATTCAAAGTCAAAAACGATTGCGCGATTATCACATTTTTTCTGGATTCGCGAAATTGGATTGGGGGAAAATACGGGAAATTATCAAACTTGGCGTGCCGAACGGTTTGACGATTCTTTTTGAAGTTAGTATTTTCTCCGCAGTGACGGTGTTTATGGGACGTTTCGGGACGGATACCATTGCAGCGCACCAATCCGCGATAAGCGTGCCGACATTGCTGTACGCCTTTCCGCTTAGCATCGCAGCCGCATTGACGATATTAGTCGGGTTCGAGACGGGAGCAAAGCGTATTGTGGACGCTAGGAAGTACCGCCATATTGGGATGATTTCTGCCATTTCTATCGGGGTTTTGAACGGTATACTGTTGCTCGTATTCCTTGACCAAATCGCCTTTCTTTATACCTCCGACCCTAAACTCGCAGACTTGATTACGCATTTCTTGATCTATGCTATTCTTTTCCAATTCGCTGATGCGCTATTGTCACCGGTTCTTGGGGCACTCCGCGGATATAAAGATGTAATGGTGACCTCGGTCGTTGCCTTTATTTCTTATTGGGTGATTGGACTGCCACTTGGATTGATTCTATCTTATACGAACCTCGGACCATTTGGATTTTGGATTGGACTCAGCGCAGGACTTTTTATTGCCGCGATTATCCTATCCATTCGAGTCCGTTTTACAGAACGAAAATTAATGCAAGCATAAAAAAGGAATGTGATGACCTCGCCGGTATAGCGATGCATCACATTCCTTTTCTCACTTTTTCAAGCCCTCATGAATCTTATCTACATTCCAACGCATCATTTCCAAGTACGAATCTCCCGTTTTTCCTTTTTTTCGCGGTAGAATCTGTGAAAAGTTTAGCTGAAATCGGCACATCTGTTTCGCTCGACACACTCTCCATGCTACGCGGATCGACACTCGTTTCCACGAATAAAACCGGTACTTTCTTCGTGCGAATCGTCTCAATAATCTGCTTCATCTGATCTGGTGTGCCTTGATTTTCCGTATTTATTTCCCATATATAAGCCGCATCCAATCCATATGCCGCGCCAAAATATTTAAACGCGCCCTCACTCGTTACCAGTGTCTTATGCTTCAAATCTGCAAATTTCGTCTTCGCTTCTTTGTCGAGTGCGCTTAACTTTGCAATATATTTCTCGGCGCGATCCTTATAATAATCCGCATTATCCGGGTCTTTTTTCACCAATGTATCCCGTGCATTTTCCACGTACTTGATACCATTTTGCAAATCCAACCAAGCATGAGGATCAGTCTCGCTTTCCTTCCCTTTCGCCGTCAAAAACTTCGGCGCCACACCTTCACTAAGCGCTATCGCCTCTTTTTGACCAGAAGAAGCCATCAATCGATCAAACCACCCATTTCCCGTCTCCAAGTTCAGCCCGTTATTAAAAACCAAATCCGCGTCCACCATTTTTTGCACATCTTTCGGCAACGGATCATACTCATGCGGGTCCGTCCCAGTTGGCACAATGCTATACAGATCAATTTTTTCGCCGCCGACCTGCTTCACAATATCGTACAAAATCGAATACGTCGTCACCACTTGCAATTTATCCGCGTCCGCCTTCTTCTCGTTCCCGCCACATGCCGCGAGTAAAAAAACGCACAACCCGATCATACCCGCTAAAACCGTTTTCTTCATTGTTTCACGCTCCTTCTTCCAAAAATAAGTCCTTGTTTCGGTGAGAATAAAAATACGATAATAAATAACGCTGTCGCTGCGAGCACGATCGATGCTCCCGATGCAAGATTGTAAATATAGCTAAAATACAGACCTATAATCGCGCTCACCGCCCCGAATCCTGCCGCCAAAAACAACATGATAGACAGTCGATTCGTCAACAAGTACGCCGTCGCAGCAGGTGTAATCAACATAGCTACAACAAGAATAATTCCCACAGTTTGTAGTGATGCAACCGTCACAAGCGTCAGCAACGTCATCAGGAAATAATGCAACGTCCGCACTTTTAAGCCATAACTTTCTGCCATCGTCGGATCAAACGAACTAACCAACAATTCCTTATAAAACAGCCCCACCAGCAAAATAACTAGCGCGCCGATCCCAAACGTCATCCACATATCACTACTCCGAACCGCCAACACATTTCCGAACAAAATATGATATAAATCAGTTGAACTCTGCGCCAGCGAAATCATAATAATCCCGAGTGCGAAAAACGAACTAAACACAATGCCAATCGCCGTATCATTTTTAATCCGACTATTTTGATTCACAAAACCGATTCCGAGTGCCGCAACAACACCAAAAGCCGTCGCCCCCAGAAAAAAAATTGATGCCTAATATATATGAAATCGCGACTCCCGGCAAGACAGCATGAGAAATCGCGTCCCCCATCAACGACATGCCTCGCAAAATAATGAAGCTACCAATCACGCCAGAAACAACGCCAACAATGACCGAAGTCAACAACGCCTTTTGCAAAAATTCATAGTGCATCAAACCTTCTAAAAATAACATCACCGAGCACCTCCCCATCCGAATCCTTGTCCGTATGTTTTTTAAAATATTCGCTTCTGTAAATGTTGCTTCTGTCTCGCCATGTGCCATTAGTTTTTGATTCAGTAGAATAACATCATCAAAATACCGCGCTACCTTGTGAAAATCATGGTGGACGACGATGATTGTTTTGCCTGCATCTCGCAATTTTTGCAATACTTCGACAATCAGTACTTCACTTGTCATATCAATTCCAACAAACGGTTCATCCAGTAGAAAAATATCCGCCTGTTGTGCAAGAGCTCTCGCAATGAATATTCGTTGCAATTGACCGCCTGAAAGTTCACCAATTTGGCGTTTTGCAAAATCTAGCATTTCCACTTGTTTTAATGCTGTGCGTGCAATTTCGCGTTCTTTTTTTCTTGGGAGTTTGATAAGTCCGAGTTTCGGATAGGTACCGATGAGAACGGTGTCCTGCACTGTGATTGGGAATGTTAAGTCCACCGTATTTCTTTGAGGAACGTAAGCGATTTTGCCACGTATAGCCTCGATAGGGAGTCCTTCCCAAGTTACCATACCTGATTCGCATGGGATTAGGTTAATTAATCCTTTTAGAAATGTTGATTTTCCTGCGCCATTTGGTCCGATGATTCCTGTCATTTTTCCTGGCGATATTTGAAGGGAGATGTTCTCCACGACACGTTTTTGACCGTATGAAATGGATAGATTTTCGACTAGCATTGGTATCACCTTGTTTCTGACAGATTATTTTAGCCGCAAACAAAAATGTTTCCTTTGCGCAACTTTATGATTAGTATAGCCTATTTTATTTGGTTTGTAAAGGCGGATTTTGACGCAAAAAAAGATGGGAACCAGGCTCTCGTTAGAAAGATTGGTTCTCATCCAGGAAACTTATTTTGTTTTTCAGAGCGTTAGTTCCATCGACGTACCTTGAAGATAACGGGGAGTCACGCCATTACTGCTCATTGCTTTTCCGTTACTTCTAACTCGGCGTTCATCTGGCGCTAACTCCTTGGTCGGGCTAGCTTTGTTATGGTTCTTGAAAAGCGTCGTTTGCTTTTTTAGAGCCTCAATATGCAGTTAAATGTAGTGAAACTGCCTTCTTTTTGGCCAGCCTCTCGAAATTTTCGTGGCCTCCGCAAAAACCAGGGGCGGGTTTTCACTGCGCCCTCCTATGTTGTGGCACTTATGAGGCATCACTTGCCGATTTAGAGCCTCAACACGAGTGCGAACAGAGTGAGCATTCGTTCCTTGCGTTCTGTCGAGGCTAAACGGGCTCTTTCAGCTTTTCAGTTTTCCGCTAACTTCTTCAGTAACTCCTGAAACTGCTCGCGTTCTTCTTCTGTAAAAACCGAGAAACGGCGGACGATCATTTCTTTTTTCTTCTGCTCAATCGAGGCTACAAAGTCTTTAGCTTCTTCGGTTAGTTCTAACACCACAATGCGGCGGTCTACTTCGGAGCGGTGTCGTGTAATGAAATTATTCGCAACTAAGGAATCTGTAATCGCTGTGATGTGACTTGCTGAGACGTCTAGCTTCTTCGATAAATCCGTCGTACGATTTACCCCGCTCGAAATGAGACTAAGCACCCGAAATTCGCCGCCTGTCAGCTTCCGATCTAAAATGCCATCTACTTCATGGCGAAAACTATTAAAAACCCGCTTCACAGATGTTTCGATTTCAAGAAAATTATCCATGTAAAGCCCTCCTTACTTCCATTGTTCTTTCACTAATTCCACTGCTTTTTTCTCCTGTGGATCATTGGCTTTGAGTTCTTTTTGGATAGCCGTAATCAAAGCATCTGTTGTGGCACCAGTCACGATACCGTCCACTTTTAACTTGCTCGCTTCTTGGAACACCTTCACACCATCTGTTGTATCCTCATCGAATAAGCCGTCCACTTTTCCAACATTATACTTAAGCGCGGCAAGCATGGTTTCAATCGTTTTCACATCGTCGCCAAAACTGCCTTCTTTATAGGTTTTAGATGCATCTGGAATAGCCATCGTCGCGTAAGCTGGTAGAGCCACCGCCACATCTGGTTTGATACCTTTTTCATGAATCCATTCGCCATCTGGTGTTAGCCATTTCGCAATCGTTAATTTCAACAACGAGCCATCGCTTAGCGGTAACGCCGTTTGTACCGTACCTTTACCAAACGATTTCGCGCCAACTAGTTTTATACCACCAGATTCACGCGCCGCCGCTGCCAAAATTTCAGAAGCACTCGCGCTACCTTCATCAATCAGCATCGTAACAGGAACTTTGACTTTATAGCCATCATGCGCACTACTATCTGCTTTAATCGTCTGTTTCGAGCCATCTTTCACTTGCTCTTGAACGATTACTTTACCGTCTGGTAGGAATAAACTTGCAATATCTACCGCTTGATCGAGTAAACCACCTGGATTACCACGCAAATCAATGACTAAGCCTTTCATTCCTTTTGATTCCATATCTTTCAATGCTTTTTCAAGTTCGCTATACGTATTTTCTGAAAAAGTGGTAATTTGAATCGTCGCAATTTTATCTGCGCCCATTTCTGCATATACAGTTTCAATCGGAATCTCATCGCGAACAATTTTCACATCAAACGGTTTATCCGTTCCAGGACGCGAAATCGTTAACGTGACGCTCGTTCCTTTTTTACCGCGAATTTTTGTCGTTGCTTCTGTGGAAGAAATGCCTTTAATCGACTTGCCATCCACTTCGATAATTTTGTCATTAGGACGTAAGCCCGCCGCTTCTGCCGGAGAATTCTTAATCGGCGATACCACCGTTATGTAGCCATCTTTCTCCTGAATCTCTACGCCAATGCCCGAAAAACTAGAAGAAATCGTATTATCAAATTCCTCTGCTTCCTTCGACGTCATAAAGGAGGAGTACGGGTCGCCAAGAGATGCTACCATCCATTGATAGCGCCTTCCATCATCTTATCTGTATTCACCTCTTTAAAATATTTATTCTGAATCTCATCGTACACATCGTAAAGCTTCGTGAATTCCTTGCGTTCAGGAATCGCCACTTTGACATGTTTGTCCCCGCCCACAGACATCACGAGCGCCGTTACTAAAGCCGTTGCAAAAACACAACCGAATAACAGCATAACAAATGGGAATATCTTCATTTTTATAAAGCCTTTTCGTGGAGTGACCTCTTGCTTCTCTTCGTTTTTCGGCTCATTTGGATTTGTCGGTCCTTGTTCCATTCCTATGTTCACCACTTTCTCACTAAAGATCCTAGTATGATATTTATAACTTTCCTTTATTCTATCAGCTTTTGCTCCGAATGGGTAGCTTTTGTTGCTTTACCTGAAAAAAAAAGACGAGCCCATCTGATCCAGCTTTACGGCCTTCCCAGTTCGACTCGTCCTCTCGCCCTTTATACAACGACCTCATAACCCGCTTCATCAACGGCTTCCGCGATAGCATCTTGTACCTTTTTCCCATCGTCATACGTCACTTCTGCCGTGCCCGCTTCGAGTGAAATCACTGCTTTTTCAACGCCCTCGACAGACTCGATAGCCTCACGAACGCGTTTCTCACAATGCTCACAGCTCATACCTTCCACTTCTACTACCAATTTAGCCATTTATTCCCACTCCTTTATTATCTTATCCACTCTATTATACCCCACCTAGGTAATTATTGCACCGCTGACACTTGCTCTTTCTTCGCCTCCGATTCATGCCATTCCAACAGCCCATAAATCGCATTAAAAAGGTAGATGGCATATTGCGTCGCGATAATCGGATTTTTCGTATAAATATTAAGCGAAATCACCAAGATATTCATGATAATCCACAAATACCAGTTAAAACTAAAACGCGCAATCATTAAAAATTGAGCCGTCACTCCTAGCGCGAAGATGAAATTATTCAGCATCAATTGATACGGATCATTCGCCACACCAAGAATCCCTGTCAAATACATATTCACAAAAGAAGCACCAATAATAAACAGAATCGCAATCCCAAAATGCCGTTCCGTCAACTTACGCGGCTCCAAAGTCGCCTCAGCATCCATGTGTTTTTTCCAAGTCACGAGTCCAAAGATATGCGTCACGAAATAGTAAATACTTGGCAATGCCGCCCCAACATTTCGCCCTAAAAAGTTCCCACTCATCTCACCAAACGTTGCCAGCATCCCAAACACATTCCCGCTATTCTTCCCTTTCGCTAGTAAAATCACACAAATCAAACCACAAATCGCGCCCACATAAGATAGTAAATAACGCCATTCAAAGTTAACCAATGGATTCGTCGCTAAAAAAGCAATGGTAACGAGCAAAACACTGATATAAGGGTATACTTTATTCCGACCTATCTTCAAAACGACTGATTTCATCTGAATTCTCCTTTTTATCGTTCAGTAATTGTTCCACGAGCTCGATACTCTCCAAATACCGCTCCTCATAGTTCCCCGACGTAATCGCCACATACGGAATATCATTCTCCTTCAGCAATTGCTCCAGCAAATCCTGAAACTCCTTGCGCTTAGCCTTACTTCCGAGATGCCGCAAACCATCGTTCACCCACGGCGTATTATTCTCCAACAAAATCACCAAATCAAAGCGCTGCGTCTCAATCATCGCCTGTACAAACGGATGCTCCCGGCCCTCGTAGGTCATGCAGAATGCTTGCGTCGTCACATAATCCGTATCAATAAATGCCACTTTATTTCCATATTTCACCGCAAAATCAATATACTGCGCTTGCCCCAACGAAATTTTATCATAATCGGAAAATTGGAGCGCCTTCTCGTTCCCGCCAAGATGCGAAAAAACGTAATCGCGTCCGTACTCCCAAGCACTCGTCGTGTTGAACGTATTTGCAAGCTTATTGACAAGCGTAGATTTCCCACTAGATTCACCGCCTAAAATCGCCACTTTCCGTACGAAAAACGGTTTCACCTCGGTTGGAATGTAGTCCCAATAATGAAACGGTTCCTGCCTAATTTGCGTCGCACTAATATTCATAAACGACCGCTCCGCATCGATGACCACCGTGTTCACATCCAGTAATTCCTGATACCGAATCGCATCCTTTGGTTCACTCGAATAAATCGCATTCGCCTGGATATGGTTATCCGTAAGCAACTTCTTCGCCCGAATCGCCCACTCATCCCAACCATCCGGATATGGCGGTATCCCATCTTCCGACAAATCATGAATCTTAATATTATCCTGATATTTAAACGTCTGCAACAACCAACGCCAGCGATCCTCCACAGTTGGCTGCTTCGTCATCGAACTCTTTTGAAAAAGCTCAAAATCACGCACATCATCATGGCAAAGAATAACATGAAGCTCATCCACTTGGCTCGCGGCTCTCTGAATTAAATAAATATGCCCTGTATGCAGCGGGTAAAATTTCCCGAACACAACACCGATATTTTTTTCACGCGGGGGGTATTCTAAATGAAGCACTTCATGCAAAGCTTGTAGTTTTTGAGCGCTCGGTTCCTTGATTTTGTTGTTGATCAGCTGACTGAGATAACCCTTCGTGACACCAATCCGATCCGCCGCTTGCTGCAATGTCAATCCGTTTTCTTTCAAAGCTAGTTTTAAATATGTATACCGTTGCATCTTTATCGCTCCTTATTTGTATTTGTTTATTATATTAAACATTTATCACAAAAAAGTCAATAGCAACTCGAAATTCTTCTAGATTTTCAGCTACTATCGCTTTGTAAATCACGTCATGCTATACTTATTTATATCATTTAAGGAGTGTTGTCCATGGGTATGATCGGAAACTATTGTAAAATCACGTCAGACCAGTTTCATTCACTAAAAAACGGTCAAATAGCTATTTCAAATTTCTTATATTCGGATAAACATGTGCTCGAGGATAACTTACTCGACATCGATAAAGCTTGGGATTGCATCCATTTCGTTTTAACCGGAAAAGGAATGGTTGATTTAGTCGAACCCGAGTTAGAAATATCACCTATGTATCAAATTGTTATGGGCGGCCAAGAAATAAGCGACGAAGATATCGGCTACGGTTCCGCTAGATATCTAACCCCCACAGAAGTAAAAGTATGCCACCAATCCATAAAAGATATAACAGAATATGATTTCAAAACCCGAGTGACCGCCGAACAATTAGTAGAGCATCAGATTTATCCCTTATCAGATCAAGTCGATGAAGATTTTATGCCTTACGCATACGAACATTTCCGAGATTTACAAGTCTTTTTCGAACAAGCCGATACGGAAGAAAAATATATGTTGCTGTATATCAATTGAGCCATACAAAAAGCACTTAGAAGTCTGAAATAGATTTCTAAGCGTTTTTTTGTATTATTTTAACTTCACACGTTTCAAACGTAACGCATTCGCCACAACCGAAACCGAACTCCCCGCCATCGCAAGCCCTGCTACCCAAGGCGCTAACAAGCCAATCGCTGCAATTGGGATTCCTGCGCAGTTATAAGCCAATGCCCAAAAAAAGTTTTGCCGGATATTTCGCATCGTTGCTCGGCTTAATTGAATCGTTTGCGGAACAAGCGTCAACTGATGACCCACAAGCGTCACGTCACCCGTTTCAATCGCGATATCCGTCCCCGTTCCGATACTAATTCCCGTATCCGCCGTCGCAAGCGCTGGTGCGTCATTGATCCCATCACCAACGAATGCCACTACATGCCCTTGTTTTTGCAACCCAGCCACGAGATCACTCTTATCATTCGGCAATTGTTCTGCATACACATCATCGATACCAAGCTCCACCGCTATGTTTTCCACAACCACACGCTGATCACCCGATGCAATCGCTGTCTTAACGCCAAGCTCCCGAAGTCTCGCAATCGCTTCCTTCGCCTCTTTTCGCGGTGTATCCAACAACCCAAACGCACCTGCAAAAGCACCACCAATACTCATCGCTACAATCGTTTGCCCCGCTTGCATCCACTGCTGCATCACATCATCCGCATCTTTCTCGATAGCCACAGATTGCGCAATAAACCGATACGATCCCAATGACACCTTCGCATCGTTCAAAACGCCAACCATCCCGTGTCCCGCTTTCGCCCGAATTTTCTCCGCACGCACCTTGTCCACATCCACATTCTCTAAATATGCCAGGACAGCTTTAGCAATCGGGTGTTCCGACTGCGCTTCCATCGCGCCAACAAATTGCTTAAAATCCACATGATTATCCAGCATATTCGTCACACGCAACTTCCCTTCCGTAAGTGTCCCCGTCTTATCAAAAATCACCGTATCCACTTTTGCCGTCCGCTCTAAATGCTCGCCACCTTTAAAAAGAATGCCACTTTCCGCACCTTTCCCAGTTCCCGACATAATCGCGGTCGGCGTCGCCAAACCAAGCGCACAAGGACACGCAATCACGAGCACCGCAATCGCCACTTGTAACGACTGATCCAGCACACCGCCTGTTGCAATCATCCAAATCACAAATGTCACAACCGCAATCGCCACCACAATCGGTACAAAAATTCCCGAAATCCGATCTGCCAAACGCTGAATTGGCGCTTTCACACCCTGCGCCTCTTCCACAAGTCGAATAATCGTCGAAAGTACCGTCTCGTCCATCCGTTTCGTTACCTGCGCCTGAAACGCCCCATCGAAGTTCATCGTCGAACCAATCACAGCGTCGCCCGCCTTCTTCTCCACAGGCACCGGCTCCCCAGAAATCATCGACTCATCCACACTCGTCTCGCCAGTCAACACAACCGCATCAATCGGCACCTTTTCACCAGGTCTCACCAAAATCACATCACCAATCGCAAGATCATCAACCGGCACTTTCCACTCCTGATTCTCCCGCAAAACAACGGCTTCCTTCGATTGAAGTTTCAGCAAACCCGCGATAGACTGTGTTGTTTTCGATGTCGCGTAACTCTCCAATAATTTTCCAAGTAATATCAACGTGATCAAAATCGCACTCGTCTCAAAGTAATAATGCGCCTCCATATTCGGATTCACCAGTTGTCTCACATACTCCACCAAACTATAAAAGTAAGCCGCCGACGTCCCGAGCGCCACGAGCACATCCATGTTCGCACTCCTACCACGAAGCGACTTATACGCCCCATCATAAAACCGCCAGCCAATATAAAACTGAATCACCGTCGCCAGAATCAGCTGAATCGTCGGACTAATCACCGCATCCACACCCATCGCAAATGCCGTATGATGCAAATACGGAATATGCGTCACCATCGTGAGTAATAACGGTAACGCCAAAATCGCAGACAAAACAAACCGACGCACCTCATGCTTAAACTGCTTTTCCAATACCGCGTCCTTCTCCTCTTTCGACATTTTCTCCGCCGCATTATACCCCGCATGCTTTACAATATCGATCAACTGTTCCGGCGTAATTTTCTCTGGATCATAATAAATCGCTGCACTCTCTGTCACCAAATTCACATTCGCCCGTTCCACACCAACCGCTTTATTGAGCGATTTCTCCACACGCGTCGAACAAGCCGCACACGTCATACCAAACACATTTAAATCCTGCCTCTTCGCTTCCATTTCAAAAATACCCCCTTACCTATTTACGTTTTGGAAAACTGCCGTATCACTTTCAACAACTCGTCCATCACTTCATCCGACTCACCATTTTGCGCTGCATTCACCACACAATGTTTCGCGTGATGCTCCAATACCTGCAACCCAACCTTCTTAAGCGCTGAATTAGCCGCCGAAATCTGCACTAAAATATCGACACAGTAACGATCTTCCTCCACCATCTGATGTATCCCACGAACCTGCCCCTCCACACGTCGCAAACGATTCAACACCTGCTTCGTATCCTCATCAGACCGCGGTACAATCGGTTTATCATGCGTCATCTCCAACACTCCTTCACTCAACTTTATATCATCATTATACCTACAGGGGGTATATAAGTCAACTTACTTGTTCCTAGGCACAAAAAAAAGAATCCCCACATCACGTGAAGATTCCCAATCTTATTTCGCCATTCCACCATCAATTTTCTTCTGCAATGCCCGCACATGCTGGAAAAATTCCTCAAGCGTCCAATCATTCTCATAAATAATTGTCGCCGCATCCTTCCCAACATAGCGATAGTGCCAAGATTCATATTGATACTGCGTCACAGCCTCCTTGCCTTTCATATACCGCAAAATAAAACCATACTTATGTGCGTTCTTCTGTAACCATTGTCCTTCAGGCGTCTCACCAAAAGCTTCCGTCAAATTAAAACCTTGGTCACGCGACGAAATATCCATCGCAAGACCCGTCTGATGTTCACTCGTTCCAGGAACAGCGACAGCTTCTTTCGCTTTTGACTCGCCCTTCGCATCAACTTCTGCACTAAAAACTTCCTGCTGACGCTGGTACGAACGGTATCCAGAAACAGCATAAAGCGTTAAATTATCTTGCTTTGCCGCCGCAAACATCGCTTCTAACTGCGTGCCCGCTTCCTTACGCATCTGCGCTTTTTCCACCTGCGCGTCGCCAAACGAGAAAGTCACATTAGGACGAACTAAATCAGGCGGTGAATAAGACGACTGCAAAGAATACTCCTTATTCGCAAGCACCAATATATTTTCAGGATTCGTAATATACTGGACGCCATCTTTTTCCACTAACTTATTCTGCTGAGCAATGTACGGATACAGTGGATCGTTTTGATAATCCTTACTGCCCGCTTCGGTTTCTTTTTCAGCTTCTTTTTCTGTTCCTACCTCTGTATCTGTTTTCGCCGTTTCTGTCTCCGCGGCTGGCTTCTCGATATCTCCCGCCAAATAATCAGCGGACGTATGAAAACCTGCCAAACTCAGCGCTATCATGAATGAAATAAAATGCATCATCTTGTTTTGTAACCTTCCTTCGTTAGATTCTCCCTACTTCAACGTAGATTCTAACGCAACCACAATCATATCGTTAAAAGTCGTTTGGCGCTCTTCCGCCGTCGTTTCTTCCCCAGTAAAAATATGATCACTCACCGTCAAAATCGCCAGTGCCTTACGCCCAAATTTCTGAGCAATCGTATAAAGCGCCGCCGCTTCCATTTCGATTCCAAGCACGCCATGATCCGCTAATTGTTGCTTATCCAACTGCTCATTATAAAAACGATCCGCCGAAAAAACATTTCCTACACGCATCGCTAAGCCTTTTTCAAGTCCCGCATCATACGCATTTTTCAACAAATCAAAATCAGCCACTGGCGCAAAATCAACGCCCGCAAACGTATTGCGATTCATTTGTGAATCCGTCGAAGCCGCCTGTGCAATCACCACATCGCGAACCTTCACGTCTTTTTGAATCGCGCCCATTGTACCAACACGAATCAAATTCTTCACATCATAACTTTGAATCAGCTCATTCACATAAATCGAAATCGACGGAATCCCCATACCAGTCCCCATCACCGATACCCGCTTACCCTTATACGTCCCCGTGTATCCAAACATATTACGAACCTCATTAAAACAAATAATATCCTCTAAAAAAGTCTCCGCAATATATTTCGCACGCAAAGGATCTCCTGGTAAAAGAATCGTTTCTGCAATCTCGCCTTGTTTCGCCTCAATATGAATACTCAATCTTAACGCCTCCCATTTTTTTTCTTCATCCAAAATATAATTACCCCATAAATCATCAAACAACGTCATACTCGGAATATACGAAGCATTAAGCTCCAAATACTCACACAACTCATAATAATCAGTAGACTGCTTCGGAAAACTATGATCTTTAAAAGCATCATTCGCAAATTTTGTCGCCGCATCACGTTTGATTGTATCGCGGTAAGTCATTAAATAGTGATAAAACGATCGTCCCAAGCTGTCCATTCCTCTCTTTTGTTAACGCGGCACATGTTGCAAAATTTCTTCACAAATCCGATGTGTTTCAAGCGCTGATTTTTTCGAAACAGGTTCCGCCTTACCTTCACGTACCGCATCCAAAAAGGACATAATAATAGGCTCGAATCCACGTTTATAAAGCGTCGTCTCCCAGTCACCAAAACGAACAACCGAATGACCCGTTCCTTCATATACATGAAGCTCCGTCACATGCTCTACTTCCCATTTCGAGTCCGGCGTAAAGATCGTCAAACGTTCCTCACTCGTGCCACTTTCCCGGTTCATAATTGCCGTTGCCGTCCGACCATTCGCCAAAAACTGCACTGTAATCGCTGATAACAAGTCCCCATTCATCGTCGGAAAAACCGTCATCTTCTCAACCGGCGCGTCCAACAAATGCAAAACCGTATCAACCACATGAATAAAATCATCAAAGATAAATACTCGAGGCTCACTTGCCTGCGCTTTTCGGTGTTTTTGCATCAAGATCATATTCGTATCCGTCTTCTCCGCTAAAGCCGCATATCTAGGCGCAAACCGACGATTAAACCCAACCATCAACATCGTATTTTTCGCCTCAGCTAACTCGATCAATTCCTTCGTCGTTTCATAATCATCCGCCACTGGCTTATCCACATAAACCGGAATACCAGCCTCCAAAAAAGCACGAACAATCTCCGGATGGCTTGCCGTCGACGTATGTACAAACGCCGCGTCCACCTGCGCACGAATCATCGAATCCACCGAATGATGCGTATTATGAAAACGATATTTCTCACTAATCGCCTTCAACTTCTGAGAATCTCGCGTAAACAAATGCACTTCCACATTATCTAAATGCGCAAACACCGGTAAATAAGCCTTCTGCGCAATCCCACCTAAACCAAGCACAGCAATTTTTTGCATTGTCATTCCTCCTCGAAAAAATACAAACTAATACCCCTACCAATTCTATCATAAGTCGGTAGAGGTATTCAATAATGAAGATGGAACATACGCTAGGTAAATCTGCGACAAGCGCTCCATTTGTGTAAAGTCAAGTATACATCCTACCCAATGTATATAGGTATGATAGTCCTCGGTTTTACTCAAGCTTGTGTCCAAACCTCATTCAAAATACGAATTATCACGCAAAAAACGGTAAATATTCGCCATATCCTTCTTCTTCAAGCGCATCTTTCGGTATGAAACGAAGCGCCGCCGAGTTAATGCAATAACGCATGCCACCAGATTCACGTGGCCCGTCCGGGAAAATATGACCTAAATGCGAATCAGCGTCCACCGACCGTACCTCCGTCCGAATCATTCCATGCGACAAATCCCGTTTTTCCAACACCTCAAGCGCATCAATCGGTTTCGTAAAACTCGGCCAACCGCACCCCGCATCATATTGATCCAGCGACGAAAACAACGGCTTTCCAGACACGATATCCACATAAATCCCCGCCTGATTATTATCCCAAAACTCATTTTTTAAACGGGCTTTCCGTACCTTTTTCCTGTGTCACTTTATACTGCAATTCGTCTAATTCTTTCAATCGTTTCGCTTTGTCCTCTTGATTCACAGCGAATCACCCTTTCCAATTGGCATCGATAAATGGGTCGCGTCCTGAATGACTGCGGTAGTTCTTATAATGATTTGGGTCCTTCTTATAAAAATCTTGATGGTACTCCTCCGCCGCATAAAACGGTCCAGCCTTCTCGATTTCCGTCACGACAGGCCGCTTAAAACGCCCGCTCGCATCCAAATCCGCCTTTGATTTCTCCGCTGTCACGCGCTGTTCATCCGATGTATAGAAAATAACAGGACGGTACGACGAGCCACGATCCACAAACTGACCACCAGCATCCGTCGGGTCCGTCTGTTGCCAATACACTTCCACTAACTTCTCATACGGAAAAACAGCCGGATCAAATGTAATCTCAACAGCCTCCGTATGCCCCGTCGTTTCACTACAAACCTCTTTATATGTCGGATTTACCGTATGCCCACCCGTATAACCAGCAACAACACTCTCAATTCCAGGCTGCGTATCAAACGGCTTAATCATACACCAAAAACAGCCACCCGCAAAAATTGCTTTTTCACTCATTACCTTACCTCCCCATCCTATTTCGTCGGTACTAACAGTGTAAACGAAATATCGTCTTTCTTCAAATCAAGCGCATCCACACGCACTCGCACGCCACCTTTTAGCTCCAGTTTATTCATATCAAGATAAATTTTCTTACGTTTTGGAGAAACCGTCACCCAATCCGGCAATTCCACCTGATTCTGCACATATTTCATCGCGACAGAAACCGGAAGCGGTAACGCCCCAATCCTCAGATCCACTTGCTGCAAAACAATCACGCCATCCTTCCGCAAAGTTGGCGTAAAATTAAGCCCAAGATCTACAGGCTGTCCCAAAAAATGAGCCTCTGCGCTAAAAACAACATCATCCGCTAGATACACATCATATTGGATACCCGCATCATTATCTTTCTGAAAGTCTTGCAAATAATGCGCAATTAAGGCATTTAAATCCGCCTTATTCGTTGATGTTGGAAATTCAACCATATCTTTCGTGCTTACCATACGCCCCGCATCTTCCGGTACGTGTGGCGAAAACCAGAAAATCGACATATAAATCCAACCAATGCTGATTACTAAAACTCCGACAAACGTCAGAAACGCCCATTTCCAGTAGTTTGTTTGCTTATCTTTTGTCCCCAACAGCCGTCACCTTCTCTACTCTATATTTCCTTTTTGAATCGATGTCACCATTTGTTTATATAAAGCATCCGCCATTTTTTGATACCCGCCATGATTTGGATGAAATAAATCATCGGAAAGGTTCGGATTGGCCTCCCCATTTTTCGTTGCAGCGCGCTCTTCCAACTGCTTATTCACCGAAATAAAATGCGTATCGTTCACTTTTGCCAACGTCTCTTTTGTTGAGGCATTCCATTCGGCAATAATATCATCAAGCACCTTCATCTCGCTAAAATAAGTCGTATACGGATTATAAATGCCAAACAAGTAAATCGGCGCATCCTGATTCAAATCGCGAATTTCATCCAAAAGTTTCGTCAAATTGGCATCAAATTTCTTATTTGCCTTCGTAAAATCGGATTCCGTCGCATCCAGTAATTTAGAACGAATGACTTTCACCACATCGTTTCCACCAATTGTAATCGAAATCGCATTGGCGTCTGTCACATCATTTTGAAAATCAGGTTGTGTATCTAAACGTTTCAATAACTGATCCACCCGATTACCACCAACACCATAATTCTCCGTCGTCACACTTCTCACATCTTCGCGCTTGGACAGTTTGGATTCAATGATGCCTACATAACCGCCATCTTTTTCCTCGTCGCCAGAACCTTCTGTTAACGAATCTCCCATCGCAACAAGATTGACTGCCACACGCGCTTCTTCACGCTTTCTCTCCTGCTCTTTTTGGATAAAATAAAAGGTAAGAATGGCCGCGAGAATGATGATAGCGATCCCCGCGAGCAATATTTTTTATTATTCAACGTCTTCACCTAACCTACTCTGTATAGTAAATCATCGCAAATGCACCGTTTCCAGCATGTGTAGAGATAACCGAATCGGCATCTAACAACAATACTTCCGGCAAGTGGAAAATTTTCTTTGGCATGTGCTCTGATTTCTTCGGCCATCTGTAATCCATTCGCATGTACCACGTTGAATTCCTTGACCTTCTTCGTTTCTGCTTTCAATACGTCTACTAAATAGTCCATCGTTTTTTTTCTTACTGCGAATCTTAGCTTCTTCGACAAGTCCGCCATCTTGTAATTTAGCAATCAACTTGATGTTTAAGAGGCTACCAATAATCCCTTGCATTCGGCCAACACGACCACCTTTAATGAGGTTTTCGAGAGTCACGACACAAATATAAAGCTTTGTTTTCGCGCGAATCGATGCTATTTTTGTCAAGATATCTTCTACGGTATTTGTTCCAGCTTGCGCCATTTTTGCGGCTTCAATCACTTGGAATGCCAAGGCACGCGCGATGTACTCGGAATCGATGACTGTTACTTTGCCATCCACCATGTCTGCAGCTTGTTGCGCCGTTAACACCGTACCACTTAGTTTCTCCGTTAAATGAATGGCTAGCACTTCACTACCATCCGCCGTTAACTCCTCAAATAAGTCCACAAAATTTCCAATTGCTGGTTGTGATGATTTTGGAAGTTGTTTCGAAGCTGCCATTTTTGCCATAAAATCAGCTGGCTCTATATCCGTCGCATTGTATGTTTTCCCATCAATTTCGACGGTTAACGGTAGAATATGAATGTTATATTTCGCCACCTCTTCAGGCGTTAATCCTGCGGTTGAATCCGTCACAATTTTTATTTTTGTCATTATTTCCACATCCAATTCTAGATTTCTTCTTTCTATTATAGCAAGAAAATCATAATAGTACTATTCTAATAGCTAAATATCAGGCGGAAGTTGTACCTGAAACGATGATTTCGGCATTCTTTACATTATCTTAAACTTTCAAGGTCTTTTTTCACTTTCTATTTCCTCCAAAAAGGCGTATGATAAGAACAAGAATAGAAAATTTAATTTTTCAGAAAAGTTTGGTGATAAAAATGCACGAAGCGTACAATTGGAAAGAAGAAGTCGCTAATGCGGTCACACATGGCATTGGTTTTTTACTTAGTATTCCAGCTCTTGTGATGCTCATTGTTTTCGCAGTACAGCGGGATAACCCGATTTATTTAGTCAGTTTTTTAATTTATGGTATTTCATTGATGTTACTTTATTTCTGCTCGACGATGCTACACAGTTTCAAGCCAGGAAAAGCGAAACGCTTATTTAATATATTGGATCATGCCGCCATCTATGTTTTGATTGCCGGATCTTACACACCACTTGTTTTAATTACATTACGAGGCTCGCTAGGCTGGACTTTATTCGGTGTCATTTGGGGTCTCGCGGCAGCAGGAATCGTGTATAAATGCTTTTTGCTCGGAAAATGGCAACTTATCTCGACATTATTCTATCTCTTGATGGGTTGGCTCGTCATGATTGCTATTAAGCCACTCTACTTAACACTGGAGCCAGTCGGATTTTGGTTGCTTGTAAGTGGCGGCATTATGTTTACCGTCGGCGCCGTTTTTTACAGCATTCCAAAAGTTCCGTACATGCACGCGATTTGGCATTTATTCGTGATTGCAGGCACTGGTTTTATGTATTTCTGTGTTTTGTTTTACGTATAATTTTGAAAAGGCATCCTGCGAAAATGGATGCCTTTTTATTTGGACGTCATCATCCCAAAAACTAAGAAAAAGAAGCATAATAGCAACAATACGAACGCAGGAGAAAGCACCACAAACCAAACGAGCAGAAATAGGCCTACGAGCAAGCCGATAAACAAAGCTAGGTGTATCCATGCAAGCCGCTCTTCTGGAACCCGATACAAATGAAAAGTTCCCGAAAAAGAAAGAACATACACCAAAACCGAGCTAAACAGGAAGAAAACAACGAAATGGTAAGATACATCTGGCAAAACGAGCATTTTGATACCCGCAGCAGTCGTTGAAAGCGATAAAAACAGGAATAAGTGCCCATAAATAATCAGCTGCCCCGCGGTTTGCTGTTCTTTGTCCAATTTTTTCTCTAAGTTATCAAAATACTGCCACCAAATGAGCAACACCAAGACAATCGCGCAGGCTGCATAAAAGATTAGCCCGACATCCATCACTTCCGACGACAAGACAGAAATGATAGCCACAATGGATTCTCCTAACAAAATGATCGTAAACAAACCAAAGCGTTCCAATAAGTGCTCCGTGTGAATCGGGACTTGGCGTAATCGTTTCCGCCCTATCAACGGCACAAGAATATCCAACACGATTCCTACGTAAAGCACGATATAACGCCATTCTCCATCTAAAAATAGTGATATGGAAGATACTAAAATCCCAATCCAGAAATACTTACCTAGAAAAAGTGCCACGTTCCTGCGAGCCGCTTTTTCTTTTTTTTGCGGCAAAAAGATATTGAATCGCCGTAATCATTCTCAATCCGATATAACCAATGAAAAAAGTGATATACGTTTCATCAAAATGAATATTGAAACTAGAGATCATCAGCAAGACGAACATAATCTCTAATCCGATAAGCAATCGTTGCGGTAACAGGTCATTACCATAGCGATTTATAAATAATGTCTGCCCTGTCCAAGCCCACCATAATGGCACAAACATCAGAACAAACTTCCAAAAAACACTTGCATCAATCGTGCCATCCTTCATATACAGTAGAACATGCGTGACGGATGCGATTGCCCCAACAAATAATAAATCAAAAAAATAGCTCTAACCATGTTACTTTCTTCGGCACAAAAACCACCTCCCTTTTCTTTCGCTAATTATAACGAAGCTCTACGTCAGAAGCAAAAAAACAGAACTATTATTTTTAATTAGTATGACACATTAATCATTTGCATTCTATTATGTCATACTATATAATAAACAGCATATCCTATATAGAAATGAGGTGAGCGAAATAAAGCTCTCAGCACGACAACTTGCCATCATTGAATTTGTGAAAATAAACGAACCAGCAACAGGTGACCAAATCGCACGTTCCCTAGAGTTGACCCGTGCCACGATTCGCGCTGATTTGTCTATTTTGACCATGACTGGTATTTTAGACGCCCGTCCGAAAGTCGGTTATTTTTATTCGGGGCTCGATTTAAACCCTACTATCTATGAAGATATTCGCCATCTGAAGGTAAACGAAATTATGACGACACCCGTGTTTGTAACGAAAGAAACCTCGATTCACGATGCGATTGTCACGCTTTTTTTAGAGGACACTGGTAGTTTATACGTGATTGAGACAACAGATTTGATTGGCATTGTATCTCGCAAAGACTTACTAAAAGGCGCGCTTGCCGATACCGACAAAAAGGCGACACCCATTGCGACGATTATGACGCGGATGCCCAATATTTTAACCGTCACAAAAACAGATTCTGCCCTCTATGCTGCACAACAACTCGTGATTCATCAGATTGACTCCCTACCTGTTATGGACGACAAAAAGGCCATTGGGAAAGTTTCTAAAACACGATTGACGCAACTTTTCGTGGATACGTTCAAAAATGAATAAATCGGAGGTAAAAATGAAGTCTACTGTCATCATTTATGTTATTTCAGACGCCATCGGAGAAACCGCACAACATCTTATTCGAGCTTCAACTGCTCAGTTTACGTTAGAAGGTGGTGCTGATATTCGCCGCCACGCCTTTGTTCGCGACGAGGAAGCCTTGCTTGAAATTTTAGAAGAAGCAGAAAAAGCGGATGCGATTATCGTCCAAACATTGGTACAAAAGAAATTAGCTGCTATTTCCAGCGGCTACTGCGCGCAGCACAACATGACATGCATTGATCTTGTATCGAACCTGACTGCCGCTATTGAGCAAAAAACAGGGCAACGATCCAAGGAAGACCCCGGAAATATGCGTAGGCTCGATCAACATTATTTCGATCGAATCGCAGCGATTGAATTCGCTGTCAAATATGACGATTGCAAAGATCCGCGTGGTATATTGGAAGCCGACATCGTACTTATCGGCATTTCCCGTACAAGTAAAACACCACTCAGCAGCTATCTCGCCAATCAAAATTACAAAGTGGCCAATGTCCCGCTCGTCCCAGAGGTGCCGATTCCGGAAGAGCTCACTCAAATCCCAAGAAATCGTATTATCGCACTAACAAATAGTCCAGAAAAACTCTCCGCCATTCGCAAAGTTCGCCTAAAATCGATTGGTTTGGACGAAACGAGCAGTTACTCTAGTGAAAATCGAATTTTAGAAGAACTTGACTACGGTTATCGGATTTTTAAACAACTCGGATGTCGTATCATTCAAGTAGAAGACAAAGCTATCGAAGAAACCGCAGCCCTAATCATTGAGAAAGTGAAATAAAAATCTAATGTTAGAGGTGACTAATTTGAGAAAATTTGTGTATCATTTTAATGAAGGTTCGAAGGAAATGAAGTACTTATTAGGTGGAAAAGGTGCCAATTTAGCCGAAATGACGAATATCGGACTGCCCGTGCCGCCTGGCTTTACGATTACGACGGAGGCTTGTAAAGACTACAATGAGCACCATCAATACTTATCGGACGATATTTATGCTGAAATGATGACACATCTACACATTTTGGAAGAAGAAACTGGGAAGAAATTTGGCGATGCCACCAACCCCCTCCTCATCTCCGTACGTTCTGGTGCTCCTTTTTCCATGCCTGGGATGATGGATACGATTCTCAACCTGGGACTGAACGATCAATCGGTTCTTGGGCTCGTGCAAGCGACCAATGACGCGCGTTCTAGCTATGATTGTTACCGCCGTTTTATCCAGATGTTCGGCGATGTCGTTTTTCAAATTCCTAGTTACCGTTTTGAGCAAGCGCTTACCGACTTGAAAGAACAGAAAAAATATACGCTAGATACGGAGCTTTCCGCCGAGGATTTACAGGACTTGATTACGACTTATAAAGCCCTTTACGTCAGTGCTTCTGGTCGTGATTTCCCGCAAGATCCTTTCGACCAACTGCGCTTGTCAATTACTGCTGTTTTCGATTCTTGGGAAAACCCGCGAGCTGCGATTTACCGTCGCCTCCATCATATTGATAACCAACTTGGAACCGCTGTCAATATTCAATCGATGGTGTTTGGAAATACTGGAGATACGAGCGGAACAGGAATCGCTTTTACACGGAATCCTTCGACTGGCGAAAACCTCTTTTTCGGAGAATATTTGTTGAACGCGCAAGGCGAGGATGTCGTTGCTGGGATTAGGACGCCGGAGCCGATTTCGCATTTGGAAGATACGATGCCGGAAGTTTACAAACAGTTGCTCGATGTTGCCGCCCTGCTCGAGTTGCATTATTTGGATATGCAAGATATTGAATTCACGATTGAAAAAGGCGAACTATTTGTGTTGCAGACGCGAAATGGGAAGCGAACGGCGCAAGCTGCTATCAACATTGCGGTGGACCTCGTGCATGAAGGGAAATTGACAAAAGAGGAAGCCATTATGCGGATTGATACGGCTCAAATTGACCAGCTACTCCATCCTTCTTTTGATGAAGGCAGTTTGCGCGCTGCGACATCACTCGCGACCGGACTCCCTGCTTCGCCTGGTGCTGCGACAGGCCAAATTTATTTTAATGCAGAAGATGCCGTTGAAGCCGCTGAACGCGGTGAAAAAGTTGTGCTTGTGCGCAACGAAACATCGCCTGAGGATATTGAAGGCATGGCGAAAAGTGTCGCCATTCTAACGGCGCATGGTGGTATGACATCGCACGCGGCTGTTGTTGCGCGGGGCATGGGAAAATGTTGCGTTGCAGGATGTGATGCGATTGCGATTGATGAAACGAAAAAAGTGATGCAAAGTGCGACAGCTACGTTAACAGAAGGCGATTTCCTCTCACTTAACGGTTCGACTGGGAGTATTTATCTCGGTGAAATTCCGCTTGTCGAGACGAAGATTGGTGGTCATTTTGAAGAGTTAATGAGCTGGGTGAATGAGGCGAAGAGACTCGTTGTTCGTGTTAATGCGGATTCTCCAGAGGATTTGGAAGTCGGGTTGCATTTTTGGCGCGGAGGGTGTTGGTCTTTGCCGAACGGAGCACATGTTTTTCCAAGAAGACCGGATTCCGCACGTCCGCCAAATGATTATCGCGGAGACAAAGGAAGAACGAATGATTGCCCTCGCCCATTTGAAAGAGATGCAAAAAACTGATTTTGTAGGTATTTTCCGAGCTGCTAATGGAAAGCCTGTGAATATTCGCCTGCTTGATCCGCCGTTGCATGAATTTTTACCAAAAACTGACCGTGATATTGAAAAATTGGCGCGAGAAATTGGGAAACCAGCTGAGGAAATTAAACAGCGCGTCCATGATTTAGCGGAAACGAATCCAATGCTCGGGCATCGCGGTTGTCGTCTGGCTATCACGTTCCCAGAGATCTATATCATGCAAGCCGAAGCGATTATAGAAAGCGCCATTCAAATTCACGACGAAGGTATTGCCGTGTATCCTGAGATCATGGTGCCCCTTGTTTCTAGTAGAGAAGAAATCGCCATTATTAAGAACCAGCTGAAAGAAGCGATTCAAGCGATATTCCGAAAAGAACAGTTGGTACTACCATTTGATATTGGGACCATGATTGAAATTCCGCGCGCATGTGTTACAGCAGATGAGATTGCGGAAGAGGCACAATTTTTCAGTTTCGGAACAAATGACCTGACACAATTGACGTTTGGCTTTTCTAGAGATGATGCGAATAAATTCTTGTACGCGTATCAAGAGCAGAAAATTTTGCCGACAGATCCATTCCAATCGATTGATCAAAAAGGCGTCGGGGCACTGGTAACAACCGCTGTGCAAAGAGGCCGAATGACGAATCCAGCGCTTAAAATGGGCGTTTGTGGAGAGCATGGCGGCGATCCTGCATCAATTCAGTTTTTCCATCGGTTAGGATTGCAGTATGTTTCCTGCTCGCCATACCGGATTCCGATTGCACGAATTGCGGCGGCTCAGGCATCGATTTTGGAAGAACGGGAGAAAGTGAACGTATAGAAGATAAGCCCTTGAGTAGTGATGTGGAAATCGCTGCTCGGGGGTTTTTGTTTAGTGGATTTTGTACGCAACGTTAAGATTGACTACTACTCGAAAATTAAAACATTTTGGTTTTAGCTTGTCATCATGTTTAGCGTTGTTTACTTTTTTAGAACCCCAATATGCAGTGGAGTACAGTGAAACTGCCCTTCTTTTAGTCGATCCTCTCGAAATTTGTTGATACTCTTAGGAAGCGTATTTTGTTTCCTTAGAGTATCAATATGAGTGTAAGCAAAGCGAGCATTCGTCCCTTGTGCTCCAACAAATCTGGACGGCGAACTAATAATAATTTGGCAGTCATTCATAACCCAGCAATCTTATTCGCGGGAACGCTCCGTGCTTTGACTTATCATCGCTTTCAGATCCAGCTTTGTTGTGGTTCTTGGAAAGCGTCCTTTGTTTTTTTAGAACCTCAATATGCAGTTGAATACAATGAAACTGCCTTCCTATTCCCAACTCCTCGGAAATTTCGTGGCCTCCGAAAAATCCAAAAGAGGGATTTATCTGCGCCCCCTAACAATTTCTGTCGAGTCTAACGGGCCGTTTCAGCTTTTCATCCTTGACAAACTTCTTTTTTCCATGTAATCTAATACCAACAAATCTTATCGGAATTATACACTTTCATAATTTCTGGGGTTAACAAAGGGAGGACTTTTTACATGGATACAGCATTTTTAATTATTAATTTGGTCGTAGCCGCCATCATCATTTTCGTTTTCGGCTGGCTTGCGAAGCGTCATGTTTCCTTTTCAAAACGAGTACTATTAGCGCTTGGTATTGGTATTGTCGCAGGCTTTGTCTTGCAATTTATTTACGGCGCGGCATCTAGTGTCACCACGCAAACGACAGATTGGCTAGGAATCATCGGTGGTGGATATATCAAACTGCTACAAATGATCGCTATCCCGCTTATCTTTATTTCTATCGTCACTGCTTTTACACGACTTCAACTAAAAACCAATATCGCAAAAGTCGGTATTTGGATTATCGGCACACTAGTTATCACCGCAGCATCGCGGCTTTCGTCGGTATCGGAGCTGCCCTTTTATTCCATCTTGACGCGAGCAATATCTCACAAGGTGCAACGGAAGCAGCTCGTGCGACTGAACTTCAAGATAAATTTGCAGGAATTAGCGATCTATCGTTCCCACAAAAAATCGTGGAACTCTTACCTGCTAATCCATTCCTCGATTTCACTGGTGCACGTGCGACTTCCACTGTTGCTGTCGTTATTTTTGCAGCGTTTATCGGCGCCGCTTTCCTAGGTGTACAGCGCAAGCAACCTGAGGAAGCCGCTACTTTTGCAAAAGGTGTCGATGCGATTTATGCGATTATTCTTCGTATCGTGAAGCTGATTCTTCGCCTGACTCCTTATGGTGTTTTTGCGATTATGACAAGTACCGTTGCCTTAAGTGATACGTCGGCGATTTTAAAACTCGGGAATTTCGTTCTTGCCTCCTACGCAGCGCTCATCGCGATGTTCATTATTCATCTCGTAATCGTTGCTTTTACAGGAACAAGCCCAATGACTTATATTAAAAAATCACTACCAGTTCTGACATTCGCCTTCACTTCTAGAACAAGTGCTGGTGCGATTCCACTGAATATTGATACCCAGAAAAAATTAGGCGTTCCAGAAGGTATTGCCAATTTTGCGGCATCATTCGGCTTATCCATTGGTCAAAATGGCTGTGCTGGCATTTACCCGGCGATGCTTGCGATTATGATTGCTCCAGCGGCTGGTATTGATCCATTTTCGTGGAAATTCATTTTAACCGTCGTGCTTGTTGTTGCTATTAGTTCGTTTGGCGTTGCTGGTGTTGGGGGCGGTGCAACATTTGCCGCAATCATCGTACTCTCCACGCTGAACCTGCCAATCGCTCTTGCGGGTGTTTTGATTTCAATCGAGCCACTCATCGATATGGGCCGTACAGCGCTGAACGTGAGTGATAGTATGGTTGCCGGGCTTGTTACAAGTAAAGCTACCGGTGAACTAAAAGAAGAAGAACAAACATTGGCAGAAGCATAAAACAAAAATGGCGTTAAATCAAGGACCCAAACCTTGACTTAACGCCATTTTTATATTGTTTTCTTGGTTTTCAATGTCGGCACAATCAATCCTGCTAGCACGAGGCAAATCGCTAAATACGTAAAGGTTGTCGCATAAGAGCCTCCTGAGATATCCAATAATTTCCCGATGAAAATGGGTGATACAACGCCCGCAATCGAGCCTAGGCAGTTCACCACAGAAGATCCCGTCGCCATCTGATCCGTAGGTAAAATATCGATAACAATTCCCCAAAAGATACCTTGCGACAAAAATAGGAACCATGCAGTGACGCATTGCAGTAAGAGCGCTAACTCAATGGATGGCGCTTTAATAATGAAAAATAACGAAACCGCTGCTATCAATATGGCAATCGCAAAAATAAACCGGCGCTGGTCTTTAAATCGGTCTGACATTGCTCCACCAAGAAGCATAGCAACCGTTCCAACAAGATACGGTAGCGCATTATAAAACCCCGTCGCCTGTAAACTCAAGTTCCGTTCATTCATCAAATAAGACGGCAACCAAGAAGTGAATCCCCAAAAAGTAAGATCAAAGAAAAACCAAACGAGCCCCGCCTTCCAAACCAAACTATTTTTGAAAATCGTCGACATCTTCGCTTTTTGCTTTGTCACGTTCACAGTTGGCTCATCTTCCTCAAGCTCCTGCAACGCCTCTGCGCTCATTCGAGGGTTATCTTTCGGATTATCCCGCACCAATCGATAAAACAAGAACGCCACAACAAAACCCGGAATCGCTAGAAAAATAAATAAATGCCGCCAACCAAAAACACTAATAAAATAAGCCGCTAATACACTCGCAAAAGCCGGCCCTAGCGTGTTGACCGTCGATTGAATACTCGTCATGCGTCCACGAAGCCGTTTTGGATAATAAGTCGCAATCGCTTTATAAGAGGACCCTGGAAGTGGGGCCTCACCAAGTCCGAAGAAAAACCGAACCCCCTAAAAAATAAAGGATAGTAAAAAATAACCCCTGTCAACATCGTAAATAGTGACCAAAAACCAACCGCTATACTCGTCATTTTACGAAAGCCAAATCGATCCGCTAGCATCCCACCTGGAATCTGAAATAGCGCATATCCCATAAAAAAGGTACTAATAATTAACCCTTGATGCGTGGATGTTAACTCAAAATCTTCCGCTATGTAAGGTAAAGCTACCGTTATGACCATCCGATCTAAAAATGATAACAACCAACAAAACCATAATAATACCAATACCGTGCTACTAGCTCGCCATTTTGCATTCTTAAAAAACATTACACAAATCACCCACTTTTCAATTATAGAAACAATCTTATGTTTTCGATATATTCTTATAATTTAGCATAGGGCTAGATACTTGTAATTATTCGTTTTGGACAAGTTTTACAAATTCATTAGCCGAAATAAACAAGAGCTACGGATGAGCCCTTGTTATCACGACCATTATCAAAAATAAAACATACGCGACCGGAATCACGACTAGCCAGATGAAAAACAAACGTGAAGATAGCTCTTTGGCACGCCATATTCCAATCACGCCGACGACAAAACTCAATATCATATATTTAGTAAATGAGAATAGCGTCACAACAATACTCTCCGAAACGCCGCTTGCTCCTAACATTAGACCAGCACCGACAAATAATACGGCCACCAAAAAATAGCCTAATACGTGAAATCTAAATCGCATCTCTTTCATCGCATCCATTTGCTTAACCTCGATTACTCCCCTATTTTTTCATACCAACCGTACCAGAAGTCAAGATCATTTTTAACATCACGAACACCATCCACACGCCTCGTCAGCTTCCAATCAGACCACTGAATCGCCGGAAAACGTGTATCTCCACCACAATTGGCTTCCACATGCGTCACGATAAGAGCATCAGCATCTCCTAAAAACAGCCGATAAATTTCCGCACCGCCAGTAATAAACACGTTTTCTCCAGTTGCCAATTCCAATACCGCCTCTTTCGAATGCACCACTTTTGCATCAGGTAATGTATAGTTTGTATCACGCGTCAAAACGATGGTTTCCCGATTCGGCAATGCTTTTCCAATCGATTCATACGTTTTACGCCCCATCACAATCGTGTGCCCGTTCGTTTCCTTCTTAAAATGCTGCAAATCTGCAGGTAAACGCCACGGCATTGTATTATCCTTGCCAATGTAGCCATCCTTATCCTGCGCCCAAATAAACGTTAACATCGTCGTCCTCCTCACACTGAAATGGGTGCTTTAATCGCCGGATGTGGATCATAGCCCTCAAGCGTCACATCCGCCACATCAAAGGCAAAAATCGATGCCGGTTTATCCGATAAAACAAGTGTTGGCAACGCACGCGGTTCACGTGTCAACTGCTCCTTCACCTGCTCGATATGATTATTATAAAGATGAGCGTCTCCCATCGTATGCACAAACTCACCGACATCAAGACCCGTTTCTCGTGCAATCAAATGCGTCAAAAGCGCGTAAGAAGCAATATTGAACGGCACACCTAGGAAAATATCCGCGCTTCGTTGATACAACTGACAACTGAGTTTCCCATCCGCCACATAAAATTGAAACAGCGTATGACACGGTGGTAACGCCATGCTCGGTACGTCCTCCGGGTTCCAAGCCGACACAATTAGGCGTCGCGAATTCGGATTCGTCTTAATCATCGTAATCAAATCCGCCAACTGATCGATTGTTTCCCCAGTTGAAGTCCGCCATTCCCGCCACTGTTTCCCGTAAATATTGCCAAGCTCGCCGTACTGCGCCGCAAAAGCATCATCCGCCAAGATCCGCGCCTTAAAGCTCGCCATCTCTTCCAAATAAACCGCCTGAAACACCGCATCAGATTCCGCACGCAAACCAAAATCCGTCATGTCCGGCCCAGCATAATCCGCACTCTTCACCCAACGCTCAAATGCCCATTCATTCCAAATATTATTATTATGCTCCAAAAGATAGCGAATATTCGTATCCCCATGCAAAAACCACAGCAGTTCACTGACCACCAATTTAAAAGGAACACGCTTCGTCGTCATGATTGGGAAACCTTCCGCCAAATCATAGCGCATTTGGTAACCGAACGTACTAATCGTCCCAGTCCCCGTCCGGTCCCCCTTTTTGCGTGCCGTTCTCCAACACAAATTTCTCCAACTCCAAATATTGCTTCATTCATCATGCCCCCACTTCTCACTTAATCAGCAAACTGCGATAAATATTCCCAGCGCTCCATCAAACGTTCCAACTCTGTTTCCGCCTCTAAAAGTGCGCTATTGAGCTCGTTCGCCTTCGTGAAGTCCGCACCCACCGTTTCCAAATCAGCGTTAATCGTCGTGATTTTAGCCTCTTGCGCCTCAATCAAACCTTCAATTTCCGTCCACTCACGCTTCTCTTCAAACGTATGCTTGACCTTCTCTTTCGGCTTCTCCTCCACGACAACTTCCTTCTCGGGCTCCATCGCAAACATTTTCGATTTTCCTTTACGCGACTCATAATCCGTCAAGAAATCACTATATTCACCCAAATATGTCTCAATTTGCCCAATTCCCGTGAATACCAACAACTTACGAGCAATCTTATCCAAGAAGTATCGATCATGGCTGACCGTAATAACCGTTCCATTAAACGTCTCCAAATAATCCTCTAAAACCGTGAGCGTCTGCGTATCCAAGTCATTCGTCGGCTCATCCAGCAAGAGTACATTTGGACGCTCCATCAAAATTTTTAACAAGAACAGGCGACGCTTCTCGCCTCCCGACAAACTACCAATTTTCTTACCATGCGTAATTGGCGGAAATAGGAATCGCTCCAACATATTAGAAACCGATACAACTTCCCCATCCGATGTTTTCACGACTTCACTCGCTTCTTGCAAATAAGCAATCATCCGCTGATCCGGGTCCATTTCTTCATTTTGCTGCGTATAATAACCGATTCGAACCGTCTGCCCCGTCGAAATTTCACCAGCATCAGGCGTCACACGACCAGCCAACATATTGAGCAAGGTTGATTTTCCAGTCCCGTTATTTCCTGTAATCCCGATGCGCTCACCGGGCTGAATAATTAAACTAAAGTCCTGCAAAACGTGTTTCTCCGCAAAACGCTTATCCACATTTTCGAGCGTAAATACTTGCTTACCAAGCCGCGACGTCGCAAAATCAAGCTGTAATTCCGTATCGTCCGTCTTCGATTTCACTTTCCCCTCTAAATCAGAGAAGCGATCTTGACGCGCCTTTTGTTTCGTAGAACGCGCCTTCGCACCACGACGCATCCAAGCAAGCTCCTTGCGATACAAGTTGCGATTTTTCTCCCCTTCACGCATCTCATTTTCCATCCGAATCGCTTTGGACTCCATGAATTTCTCGTAGTTCCCAACATAGCGATACGCCGTGCCACGATCAATTTCCAACATGTGATTCGTCACGCGATCCAAGAAATACCGATCATGCGTCACAAGTAAAACCGCACCACGAAACCGATTCAAATAATCCTCCAAAAACCGAATTGATGTAAAATCAAGATGGTTGGTAGGCTCATCCAAAATCAGCAAATCAGGCGTTTCAATCATCACTTTCGCAAGGCCCACACGCTTTCTCTGCCCACCAGATAATGAGCCAACTTTTGCCGTTAAATCCGTAATCCCTAAGCGATCTAAAATTGTTTTCGCATCCGTGTTCACATCCCATGCATTCGTCGCATCCATCGCATGCTGCGCCTCAGTGAAACGATCATGAAGTTTCGTATCATCCGGATCAATCGCCATCTCAAGCAATACCTGCTCATACTTCCTAACCGCTTGAAGCGCCCGCGTCTCCCCTTGAAAAACTTCCTCCAGCACCGTATGCTCGTCCATCAAAACCGGATCTTGCGCCAAGAAACCAATCGTGTAGTCCTTCGCCTTCGTAATCGCGCCCTTATCTCCTTCTTCCATTCCAGCGATAATCGAAAGCAGCGTCGATTTCCCAGTCCCATTCACACCGATAACCCCGATACGCTCCCCTTCCGTAATTGCAAATGTCACATCTTCAAAAAGGCTTTTCTCGCCGTATGTCTTCGTCAAATTTTCTACTTTTAATTGTTTCATTACTTCCCATCCATTCTGTATCCGTCTCTTCTATTTTAACGAAGTTTCGGCAACTAAGCAAACTTAGATTTCTCTAAACTCAATGTACACACAAATAAAACCATAGACTCAGTAAATCAATACTTTATCCATGGTTTTTTCGCATAATTTACCTGTCTATTCCCTTAAAATTCACAATCATCATAACTTTTTATTTCGATAAGCGCACTGTCATATAAGCTAAATCCCAAATATTAGAATCCTTGCCCACCGCATTTGGGTTATCTCCTATCGATAAAGCAAAATTCATTATTTTTTTCACTATATCCTTTTTATATTTTTTCCACACACCAAAAGGATCTTTTTTCCATTTATAAATTTTATTATCTTCGTCCAATTCTATTAGCGATCTAAAAGCTGAAACTATTGGATACATCAGCCCCTCAGGAACCTTGTATATTAAATCATGTTGCCCGAATTTAGACTTACCAATGACTTTTCCGTCTTTAAATCCAGAGTATTTTTTTTCTTCCATATCTACCCCCAGTATCTATATACGCATTCGCAAATTCTCTCTCTACGCGATCATATAAATTAAACAAGTCGGGCATGATATTAATAAATTTACGATATTCTTCTGGGTTCTCTAGGTACATGTTCAACATTTTCCCCCTTAGATGAGTAGGCCTGTACTGGCTGCTTTTGATCTGAAAATTTTTCAATATTAAACATATTAATAATTGCTACGATTTCTCTTGCATCAATCATTTTTAGTTTTTTTCCATTATTAATGTCTTCTGTTACTTGGTTTTGCTTAAATGCAATCCTATTATAAAAAGGCATCTCCTGAATACCCTCTTTTATTGGATCAAATTTATTGGCTAATTCCGCCATTGATTTTTCATCAACTTGAACTGAAGTATTTCTAGCTTCAGCCAACTTTTCAATAATATCTTCTACCCCAGTCATTACCTCAAACTGAACATATTGTTGCAATTTTTCGCCTATATGTTCACAGACAATCCGATATGTATGTCCTCCATCAATATTCCCATGTAAATCGTCATCATCAAAATAGATAGTGACAAGCTTACTCTGCGTATCATAGTCCACTTTACCTGCCGATAAAACTATACCTCTATTTTTCAAATGAAAATAGCCATCATTACTATCCAATGAATCTTCAATTGCTTTTGCTACATTTGATGTAAGCTTCTGATCTCTGGGATTCGTTGTCATAGGTATTCCCTCGGATACATCGTCAACTTGAACGTAGAACAAATACTTAGCTGCTTTTTTGTTTAGCAATGGATCATTTAATTCCCTAAAAGAATTTTCTGATACTTTCATTTTGATTTCCAACATATAGATCATCCTCCAAATTGATTGTCTGTTAATTAACTTTAACTAATTCAATAAAAAATAACCATATTACGCATTCCAATATTATCATTCCATTCACCACTTGTCAATCTAAGGAATATTTTAAGAATTACCAACAAAAAAGCTGGGAAATCCGCGTTCAGATTCCCAGCCATTCTCCACTATAAAATTAGAACAATCCCATCGCATTTCCTTTTTCATCGACGTCCATATTCAGCGCCGCCGGTTTCTTCGGAAGTCCTGGCATCGTCATCACGTCACCCGTCAAAGCAACGACAAATCCAGCACCGAGTTTTGGAATGAACTCACGAATATGAATCACGAAATCCGTTGGCCGACCAAGCATTGTCGGATCATCCGTCAAAGAATACTGCGTTTTCGCCATACAAATCGGATAGCGATCCCAACCATATTTTTTGAATTCCACGATTTGCTTTTGTGCCTTGCTCGAAAGTTCCACGCCTCGACCACCGTACACTTTTGTAACAATCGCATTCAATTTCTCTTCCATTGAATCCGCGTCGTCATACATACGCGTATAGTTCGCTTTGCCACTTTCCACCGCTTCGATAACTTTATCCGCAAGTTCAGCGCCACCAGCACCGCCCTTTTCCCAAACTTCTGTCAAGGAGAACGGGATATCGTATTCTTTACAAAGCGCTTCTAGTTGAGCCACTTCCGCATCCGTATCCGTGATAAATTTATTAATCGCGATAACGTAAGGAAGTCCAAATTGCGTCACCGTATCCACATGTTTTTGCAAGTTCGCAAAGCCTTTAATCAGCGCCTTCACATTTTCCGCACCAAGTTCGGTTTTCGCAACACCGCCATGCATTTTAAGCGCACGAATTGTCGCTACAATCACGACACAATCCGGAGCTTTATCAAGTGCAGGTACCTTGATATCCAAGAATTTCTCCGCACCAAGATCCGCACCAAAACCAGCTTCCGTCACGACATAATCCGCCAACTTAAGCGCTGTTTTTGTCGCCGAAATACTATTACAACCATGCGCAATATTCGCAAAAGGCCCGCCATGCACAATCGCCGGCGTATGCTCGAGCGTCTGCACTAAGTTCGGTTTTAGCGCCTCTTTTAATAATAACGTCAGCGCACCTTCATAACCCATTTCGCCAACCGTCACAGGCTCACGATCATAATTATAACCAATCACGATTTCACTCAAGCGACGTTTCAAGTCCTTCAAATCACTCGCCAAGCAAATAATCGCCATAATTTCAGATGCTACCGTAATATCAAAACCATCTTCGCGCGGCACACCTTGAATCGGTCCGCCAAGCCCCACAATGACTTTACGCAACGCCCGATCATTCAAGTCAACCACACGTTTCCAAACGATGCGACGTTGATCAATACGAAGCTCATTACCTTGTTGCATATGATTATCGATAAACGCCGACAACGCATTGTTCGCCGCCGTTATCGCATGAAAATCACCAGTAAAATGAAGATTTATATCCTCCATCGGAATAACTTGCGCATAACCGCCACCCGTTGCGCCACCTTTAATACCCATTGTTGGGCCAAGCGATGGTTCACGAAGCGCAATCATCGTTTTTTTCTTTTTCGCGAGAGCGTCTCCTAGTCCAACCGTTACCGTCGATTTACCTTCGCCAGCAGGTGTTGGATTGATTGCCGTCACCAGTACCAATTTGCCATCCTCTTTGTTCACAAGCGAGTGAATCGTGTCATAGCTCAATTTCGCCTTATACTTACCGAACAACTCCAATTCCTCTACACTTAATCCAATTGCCTCTGCAATCTCTGTGATTGGTTTGATTTCTGCTACGGATGCGATTTCAATGTCAGACTTTACTTTGTTTGCCATTTAAATTCCCCTCTCAATATGTAACTATTAAAAAATCCCTGAAAATGCCTGTGCGCACCGACAAACGCTCATCTCCGTCGTTAAAATCTGCGCGCTGGTGCTCATATACACAAGTATACTCCGCTCCAGTGCTCGACTTTGCCTAGGGTCTAAGCATTTGTCAGCACGCAATGTAACGGCTTTCTTTTTGTTGCACCGGAAATAAACCGGCTTAGTACTAGTCCCTGAGCCCTCCACAAAAATTGCGCGTAAAAGCCATTAGCACTGACAGGAAATCTTTTCAAAAATTAATCTTCTGGATATCGCGACACATGTTGCATTCCTTGAAGTTTAGCAAGGGCATCTGGGTTCTCTTCAAAAAACTGGACGACATCACCAATTCGGTTAATCGAGTTCCAGCTCAAATGATGCTCAATTCCTTCCACATCTTCATAAATGCGTGCCTCTTCCACACCAATAATACCAAGAAAATTCTCAAGCAACGCGTGCCGTTCCAGCAACCGTTTCCCAATCGTTTTCCCCTTTGGCGTTAAAATTAAGCCACGATATTTCTCATACACCAGATATTCATCCTTATCTAGTTTCTGAACCATTTTTGTAACAGAAGACGGGTGCACTAAAAGCTCCTCCGCAATATCTGATACTCGAGCATAACCTTTGGATTCAATCAATGAATAGATTTTCTCGATATAGTCTTCCATGCTTGGTGTTGGCATTTTCCTTTTCCTCCAACCTTGATTTCTTTCACCTCTCCATTCTAACATACCCTGCCAGAATTCGCCTCTCCAAAGGGTTCATTTTTACGAAAAAAAGCGAATTGATGTAAACGCTTCAGAAACAACTTGACGTAGCCACAGCCACCGGTTTATTATTAACATATCATACTCGCTTGTCTCCACGCCCTGCCGTATGAAAAAAGGTCTACTCTAGTTTCTCTTACTAGCCATTTGACCAAACATAGGAGGAATTCATTCGATGCAAAATGGAAAAGTAAAATGGTTCAGCAATGAAAAAGGTTATGGTTTTCTAGAGATCGAAAACGGCGAGGACATCTTTATTCACTTCACTGCTATTCAAGGAGACGGCTACAAATCACTCGATGAAGGGCAAAGCGTCACCTTCAAAATCGTGGAAGGCAATCGCGGCCCACAAGCAACCAATGTCCAAAAAAAATTAAGTTAGCATGAAAAATACTGGGCGCTAGCTTTTGCTAGCGCCCAGTATTTCTAACATAAGGAGGTTTTATTTTGGAAATTTACGTAGATGGTGCCAGCGCTGGTAATCCTGGTCCAAGTGGTATTGGTATCGTGATTACCGCGGATGGCATCCATGAACAAATAAGCATTCCGCTCGGTATTTTGAGCAATCATGAGGCAGAATTTATCGCTATCAAAACTGCACTCACAAAAGCTATTCCTTACAACCCAACTTTCATTCGCCTCTACTCCGATTCAAAAGTTGCAATCGAAGCTATTGAAAAACGCTATACAAAAAATCCACTATTTCAACCGCATTTAGATACGATTCTTCCTTTGATAGAATCCATCGACCTCTTCTTTATCCAATGGATTCCTAGCGCCTCTAATAAGAAAGCCGATGATTTGGCCCGTCAAGCTATCCAGAAGAGTAAGAAGCAGTCGCTCTAATCTATTTCCCTATGAATCAAATTATTTACTGCTCTTGCGGAATGCAAACAAACAAAGTACTAATCCAGAAAGAACGATAGCGATATCACCTTTTGTCGTATCGCCAGTACCCGGTAGTTTTTCTGGTGAAGTCGCGGGTGGAGCTGGTTTATCCGTCACACCGATTACTTTTGATGGTTGCTCATTATTTTGGGGTGGTTCTGGTGTATTCTCTGGCTGCTTCGGTGGATTTCCTCCGTTATTTGGCGGTGTCACCGGTGTAATTACTGGCGGATCAACTGGCGGCACAATGATTTGTTTCGCTTTCTTTTGATTCAGTTTCTCGACTTCCACACTATCTGTATTCGCAAACACGATTTGGAACGCAACAGGCTCTACATTTAGCTCATAGCCTTCCGGAGCTGACGTTTCGATGAATTGATAGTCCCCTGGTAGCAAATTGGACACCACGATTTGTCCAAATGCATCCGTTTTGAGGGCCGTTTGAATAACAAGTCCATCTGCTCGCTTCAGAGTAAAAGTCGCCCCCTCTAATACATCCTTTGTTTCCTTATCTCGTTTTGTCAGAACAACCGATCCAGTCATCGCCTTGTTTGGCACAGACACAGTAACTTCCTGACTCTCAGTGTTTGAAAAAGTTATTTCTTTTGTCTCGTTAGAAAGTAGGTATCCAGCTGGTGCCGCCGTTTCAGTCAACGTGTACGTGCCTGAAATTAAATCCGCAAAAACCAGATTCCCGTCCTGATCAGTTGTCCCAGTTAACATCACACTCGGATCCTCTTTTGAGACCAATTGGAATGCAGCCCCTGAAAGTTTTGCCCCAGTTTCCTCGTCTACTTTTTGAACGATCAGTTTTCCTCGTATCAACTTCTCATTTTTAGCCCATAAGGCAATCGTTTGGTAAGAACTCTCTGTCACCGTGAATAGAATAGGCGTTGCATCCAGCTTATAACCGTCTGGCGCTTGCGTCTCTACTAATTGATAATCCCCTGGCGCCAATCCGTGCAAGGCTAACTTTCCAGACGCATTCGTTGCCCCTGTATAGACACTTTTCCCTGCACTATCTAAAAGTTTAAACTCCGCACCTGATAAAAACGTCGTCGTATCATCCTTATCAACCTTATTCAGCACAACTTCCCCGCTAATTTTTTTCGTTTGAACAACATTAGAATCATAATACTCGCCGCGTAGCACAATCGAAGCGTTATTTGGTACCGTGTCTCCCACAGCTAAGTTACTTGGATCTACGTTAAAAACAAGCGTCCTACCCTCACCAATTGGAATATCTTTGTTCACCGTAATCGTCAATTCATTATTTTTTTCCTGGATATCAAACGTACCGTCTGCACCATCCACCAACTTTTTGTACGTAAGTCGGTTATCTAACTTATCGACAAACGTCTGGCCAGCCTTGATTGTTCCAGTAATCGCATTTAAAGTCAGTGAATACTCTAGATTCTTGTCGTTCACCGTCACGATTTTCTTGTCGACCGCTTTTTTCAATACTTTGTTAAAATTTGCATCGCCGTCAATGCGCAATGTGCTACTACTTGATTTCGTAAATTCATCACTCGTCATTGTCGCTGTATTCAAGTACGTATCATAAATATGTGTCACACTCACTTTATACTCGATAAGAAACATATCGTCTTTCGCGATGTGATCAAAATGTACGTTTAAAGTTTGCGATGTCGCATCAAAATGAATATCATTTGCATATTTTGATGTCACATATGTCCGATTTCCGTTCGAATCATATTTAATGATACGAATCCCATCCACCGTAGATTTATCTGTCGCATCAACACCTGACGTCAGCGCAGGATTAGGATCGACTTGAAGCCCCTCTGGCATAGTGTCTGTAATAGTGACATTATTTAGTTCTACATTTTTATAAATATTGAGCGCCAATTGGAATACATTATATTGCGATTCCACAGGGTCAAGAAGGCTTATCCCATCTTTATCAACGCTTGAATGCCACCATTTTTCAAAAAGCGTTGGCGTCCCAATCTGTTGCGGCTGTATTTGTAACGTTTGAACGACCTCTTGCCCAGCATATGATGCTTTAAAAATTTGATCAGGAGAAACCGTCGTATCGGCGCGCATTAACACTGCCTGAAAAGATATCGAAAACGAAGCGGACCAAGCCTTGCCGACATTGAAACTAGCATCGGGTTTCACATAAATCAGAATATGCGCCGGATCTGTTGTTTTATCCGTATGGTCATAGGTAAAGGCATCACTATTTAATTCCGTCAAATTTCCAGCTGAGTAAATCTCTTTTGGAATACTGACTTCAATCAGACCATTTTCATCTACAATAGCGTCTGCCGAGGCATCCAGCGTAAAATTCATCGTTACTTTTCCTGAACTCACAATTGGATTATCATGTACTTGCATACTCAATTTAAATTTCCCATTATTAGCGCCAACCTTCGTTACAGAAGTATCTGCCTTTGGTGTCGCACCCAATAAAACGCTACTTGCAATTAATATAATCACCATAACATATATAAATTTTTTCATCTCGCATCTCCTTTTAAGGTATTATATATTATTTAGAAAGAAAATTGTAACAATGTTTTGTCCTGCTGTAAGAGAATCACCCCTTCTAGAAATTATCTTCTCATTTCATTGATGTCCTTAATTCCTCCTTCTGCATCTAGCCAGTTTCGCTATTTAGTTTATCATACAGAAATCCATTTTCCTAGTCCGTTTTTTTTACGTTTTGCTACAAAAAAATGTTACTATTTATTTCATTACGAGACACTTTGATTTTATGCTAGATTTACTACAAAAAAAAACCTCGCATTTCTGCAAGGCTACCTCATTTTTTATAACATAATATCTCGTCTTAAGGATTTCAAACCGTACTGCTCCACAACATCGATTGCTTCTGGCAATAACCCCCGATACACGCACTGTGCAATATCAAATTCCAATGGCACACTCGTATGAATCTCGGCCAACTGTCTAGATAAGCGTAGCATCTCCAAGTCTTCTTTCAATTTCGTCTGCTGCCCAGGTTTTAATTCATCCACATGCGAAAGAATGCCGTCAATCGTCTCATACTGCTGAATTAATTTTAGAGCTGTTTTTTCACCTATGCCACGAACACCTGGATAACCATCACTCGTATCACCCATCAGTGCCTTCACGTCAATAAACTGTGTCGGGGTAATGCCCCACTCTTCGACAAAAGCCGCCTCATTATACTGCTTATAATTCCCGTATCCTTTTTGCAAAATCCACACATCATTCGTCGGCGCGATAAGTTGTAACAAATCCTTGTCTCCGCTCAAAACGGTCGTATCGATACCCGTTCCTGCCATTTTCACCGTCACCGTACCAATACAATCATCCGCCTCAAAACCAGGCACTCCAACATTAATAAAGCCAAAAGAAGCCGCGACTTCCTTCACCAAATCAAATTGTGGTATCAACTCTTCTGGTGGCGCTTTACGCTCCGCCTTATACCCACTGTACAGCTCATTACGAAACGTCTGCGAACCCATATCCCAGCAAATAAGGGTGTGCGTTGGGTTATTTTGATCAATCGCTGCAAAAAGATGCTTCATAAACCCTTGCACACCATTCGTTGGTACCCCGTGTTGATTAACCATGAATTGCTTCGAAACCGCCGTCGCAAAAAAAAGCACGAAATAATAAAGCCATGCCATCCACGACTAATAAATTATCTTTTTGATTCGTCATTTTCGTTCCTCCTAGATTTCTATGTAAGTCCTTATTATACCATAGAAATCGCCGGCAAACGACTGCTAAAAATCGATGCGCGCAGGCTCCACCACTTCTTTTTCCTTACGATGCGGAATGATGTTAAAAATAATATTCAAAACAATCGCCGTGATACTTCCAGCCACAATCCCATTGCTCGTAAACAATTGAATGAAATCCGGTAATACTTTGAAAAGATCCGGAACAACTGTCACACCAAGCCCTACACCAACAGAACATGCGATAATCAACAAGTTCTCCTGTGACGCAAAGTTAACCTTACCGAGCATCTTAATGCCTTGAGCGACAACCATACCAAACATCGCAACCATCGCCCCACCAAGTACTGGCGTTGGAATAATCGTCGTGACCGCACCCACTTTTGGCAATAAGCCTAACACAATTAAAATCCCCGCCGTCACGTAGATTACTTTTCGCGTTTTAATACCAGATAACTGCACTAACCCAACATTTTGCGAATAAGCCGTGTAAGGAAATGTATTAAAAACACCGCCTAAAATAATCGCTAAACCCTCTGCCCGATACCCCTTTGTCAAATCCGACTTTTCGAGTTTTCGCTTCGTAATATCAGAAAGTGCAAAGTAAACCCCCGTCGATTCCACCATACTCACTAATGCAATCAAAATCATCGTCAAAATCGCCGCCCAGTTAAACGTTGGCATCCCAAAGTAAAACGGCGTAGGCATATGAAACATGGGTGCATCGACCACTGGTTGCACCGAAATACCACGATAAATTGCCGCAAATATCGAACCAGCAACGAGTCCAATCAACACCGCAATCGCCTTACTGAATCCACGACCGAAGCGGTACACTAAAATAATAACGAATAACGTCCCAAAACCGAGCCCCAGATTATAAAGCGATCCAAAATCCGCAGCACTTTGTCCACCGGCTAGATTATTAATCGCCACTGGAATCAACGTTAAACCAATAATCGTGACAACCGAGCCCGTCACAACAGGTGGAAAAAACCGCACAACCATCGAGAAAAACGGGGCAATCAGAACGACAAAAATCCCCGAAACAATAATCGAGCCGTAAATCGCGCCAATCCCGTACTGCTCACCAATCAAAATAATCGGTGCAATCGCCTGAACTGCACATCCCAACACAACCGGCAGTCCTATTCCAAAAAAGCGGTTCATCGTCAACTGCAGTAAAGTCGCAATCCCGCACATAAAAATATCAATCGAAACCAGATAAGTCATCTGAGCACTCGTAAATCCAAGCGCCCCACCAATCAAAAGCGGGACAATAACTGCCCCCGCGTACATCGCCAATACGTGTTGAAAACCAAGTGCCGCAATTCTCCCTTTTCCTAGCATCGCGTTACTCCCCCTCCACAAAACGAATTTGCTCATTTTCTAAAGAGGTAATCCGCGCTAACGAATAAATCGGATAACCCGTTTTTTCAAGTAGCACTCGACCTTGCTGGAACGATTTTTCAATCACAATACCAATCCCAACAACTTCCGCTTCCGCCTGTTCCGCCACTTCTAACAAGCCCAAAATCGCTTGTCCATTCGCCAAGAAATCGTCAATCAGTAGAATTTTATCCCCTTTACCTAAGAAATTCTTCGATACCGAAATATCGTTCGTCTCTTGTTTTGTGAAGGAATAAACACTACTTGTATATAAATTTTCCGTTAACGTCAATGATTTTTTCTTTCTTGCAAAAACAACGGGAACACCTAGCTCAAGTCCTGCGAAAACAGCCGGTGCGATACCCGAAGACTCAATCGTCACTATTTTTGTAATGCCAAGATTTCGAAACCGATCGGCGAATTCTTTTCCGACAGCCTGCATGAGAATCGGATCAATTTGATGATTCAAGAAAGAATCTACTTTCAATACGTTGCCAGGTAACACAGTACCTCGATTTTTGATGTGTTCTTCTAATAATTTCACAGCTTGATGACCCCTCTCTGATTTAAAGAGCGTGGAAAACGAAAAAAAAAACGCCCACCACTCATACTAATAATGAGAAGTAGACGTAAAAAGGCAGCACCATTCGCCACCTTCCTTATAAAACGTTACTCTCACTCATAGTCCAGTCATTTACGGTAACTAGGTAGAAACTTGCTGTCCATATTACAGCTTTTATATAAGTGAATTCAGTTTGGTGTATAACCCAGTAAATTGGCGATAAGCGCTCCATTTATTTAAAGCATAATCTTCGTCCTACAAAAAAAGAAGGAGTAGTGCTTCGTGTCATACTTAGAGTCATATCCCATTTTCATAAAGTTATTCCATTATTATAGCTTTCAAACTATGGCGGGTCAACCTTATTTTTAGATAAAAACGCTTTTCACGCCTCATTTAATTTGTAAATAAAGTCATAGCGGTCATTTAGAAGCTGAATCAAGTAATCCGGATTTAAACCCTCACCCGTCGTATCCTTCAAAATTTCCAGCGGTTTTTTCAGCATACCGTATTGATGCACATGCTCCGTCAGCCATTCACGAATTGGAGAGTAATCATCGCTTGCCAGAATTTCCGACACATTCGGAACTGCCTTAGAAAGTGCCTCAAACAACTGCGCCGCATACATATAACCGAGCGCATACGACGGGAAATACCCGAAATCGCCACCAGACCAATGAATATCCTGCAAAATGCCATCCGCATCCGTTTCTGGACGAACACCTAAATACGCTTCATACTTATCATTCCACACATCACGCAACTCATCCACACCAATTTCGCCGTTCATAATCGCTTTTTCAAGCTCATAACGAATCATAATATGCAGCGGATACGTCAATGTGTCCGCCTCAATCCGAATCAACGAACTCTCCGAAAGATTCACCGCACGATAAAATTCCTCCACCGATACATCATCAAACGCAGGCGCCGTAATCTCTTGAAAATCCTTATAATTACTCTGCCAAAATTCAAAACTCGACCCTAAGATAATTTCATAAAATAGTGATTGGGACTCGTGAATCCCCATTGAAGCACCATTCGCAAGCGGCGTTCCAACCAGTTTCGGACTAATATTCTGCTCATAAATCGCGTGTCCGCCTTCATGAATAATACCAAATACCGCCATTTTAAAATTCGCTTCATCATAACGCGTCGTAATCCGCACATCCCCAATATTGAGTCCCGTCGCAAACGGATGAACCGTATCATCCAATCGTCCAGCCTCAAAATCAAAGCCCATTTTCGTTAAAATACGTTCGCTAAACTCTTTTTGTTTCGCTTTCGACACATTCTTATGCAGTAACGTCCCATCTGGCTGGTAACTCGCGGCTTCGACTTTTTCGCGCAACATCAAAATCGCTTCTCGCAGTTTCGCGAAAACATCATCCAATACCGCCACCGTCATGCCTGGCTCATATTGATCAAGCAAGGTATCATAAGGATTGTCTTGATAGCCCCAATATTCCACAAATTTACGCTTACTCGCGATGATTTTCTCCAGATAAGGCTTAAATAAATCATAGTCATTGTTGGCACGTGCCGTTGTCCAAGTCGTTTCTGCCTGCGCCACCAATTTCGTATACGCCTCATATTCGTTCGCCGGAATTTTTTTTATTCAAATCATATTCCTTTTTACATTCTTCCAAAGAACGGCGCGTCACATCAGACAAATGCCCTTTTTCCACCCAAAGGCCCGCAATAAAAGCCGCCATTTCCTCAGAAACCTTCATTTTGAAAATTTCACCACTCAGCGTGCCAATAACTTCTGATCGCTGCGTCGCTCCTTTTTCCGGTGCACCAGTCCGCAGATCCCAATAAACTAAGCTAAGCGCCTCTTCAAACGCACTAATTTTTTTCACATAATCCAAAAATTCCTGTTCCAGCCCTTGTAAACTCTCCGACATCCTGATTCCCCCGCTTTCCTTAATCTCTACGTGGCGGTCTTGGTCCCCAATATTGGTACAAATCCGTCCGCAAATAACCATTATATAGTTTGCGTTTCTTCGTCGCTCGTTTTGCGTATACTTCCTCAAACATTTCATAACTCGTTAACACATACACCGACCACGTTGGCATATTGCGATATACTGCCCGCATTTCACGATACAGTTCACGAACCGATTCCTCATCTTCCAAACGTTCCCCATAAGGCGGATTCGCAACAATAACACCATATTCTTTTTCCGTCGTAAAATCAGCCACTTGCATTTGTTTGAACTCGATCACATCTTCCAGTCCTGCCTCAAACGCATTCTGCTCCGAAACCTCAATCATCCGGTGATCAATATCCGTCCCAGTAATATCTAGCAGTTGATCATGATTCGCCGCAGCCTCAGCTTCCGCGCGAGCTTCTTTCCAAACATCCGCAGACATCCAATCCCACGATTCACACACAAAATCCCGACGCAAGCCAGGCGCGATATTCCGTCCAATCCAAGCCGCCTCAATCGGTATCGTCCCCGAACCACAAACCGGATCATAAAATGGACGATCAGGATGCCAACTCGTAAGTAACACAAGCGCCGCAGCCATTGTTTCCTTCAGTGGAGCCCCACCTTGACCAACACGATAACCACGTTTATGTAATCCAGCACCACTCGTATCAAGCGTAATCGTCACTTCATCCTTTAAAATCGAAACCTCCAGCTTAAAAAGAGCACCCGACTCCATCAAACGTCCCTGCCTGCGGTACTTTTCGCTCAAACGGCTCACAATCGCTTTTTTCGTAATCGCTTGACAATTCGGCACACTAAATAAGGTCGATTTCACCGATTTCCCAGCAACCGGAAAATTCGCATCTAATGGCAACAAATCTTCCCAAGGTAGCGCCTTCGTTTGTTCAAACAAATCGTCAAATGTCGTCGCCGTAAAACGCCCCACAACAATCTTCACGCGATCCGCCACACGAAGCCATAAATTCGCCTTCGCAATCGCCATTTCGTCCCCTTTAAAATACACTTTTCCATTATCAACCTCACACTCATAACCTAGCCGACGTACTTCTTTTGCCACAATCGCCTCAAGCCCAGCCGCAGCTGTTGCCACTAATTCAAATTCCCTCATAATCGCCATCCTCGCCTCATAATAATATCTAAAAAAAAGAGCTATTCCAAAAGACACACGCTCCTAGTCACACACATGGTGCACTAAGTTATGGCATCTCTTAGCATAAGAAATCCGCCATACGTCCGACTTTGAAACAGCCCTCACTTTTTTTAATTCATCCTGATAATAGCGTTTTGTAAGCCATGTTCTGTACTTCTGTGATTACAGGATCACACAAAAGCGGTAATTATCTATCTGCACATAGCGGTGAAGCTATGTACCTCGTCCCTCGTTGTTATTCCTCGGGAAAAGTGCCCCTACCAATATTTGGGTTTCTCGCTCGTGGGGTTTACCTCGTTCCACTTCCACCATTTCTGATGGAACTTCGTCACTGTGGCACTTTCAAGGTTCGAACACCATATCCGAAGACTTAGGTGCGTCACCTGCCGTCAAACCGGTAAACCGGAGTGCCCTGGCTTATTGTTTCACCAGGCACGATCACTACGGGCAATTTCAGCGCCGTGCGAGCATGGACTTTCCTCTGTTTTCATAGGGAAAACAGCAATTACCCAAACGCTACCTCAATCATTCTATCATGTTTATTGGTTGTCGTCTAGCTTATTTCCGAAAACATGTTTTTCGAGATTGCTTAGTCGTTTTAGAATATCGAAATTCGTCGTTCCAGCAGGCTGTGTTGTTTGTTGAAAACTCGGTGCTACAACTGCTTTCGGAGCATCTTCTAATTCGGCACGAAGACGCAAATTCTCTTGTTGCAAAGCTTCAATTTCTTGTGAAAAAGTACTGTAATCATTAATGACTTTATCTAGAAATTCATCTACATCTTCCGGATTATAACCACGAAGACCTGTTTTAAATTCTTTTTCTAAAATCTCTTTACCAGTCAAATTATATTCGAATTGTTCAGAAGCCATTTAACTTCACCTCTATATCTAGTTTCTGTATGCTAACGTCACACCAGCGTGTCGCCAAATACTCATCTTCGTCATTAAAAGTTCCGTTCCAAATACTCACATATACTAGTATGCTCCGCGTTGGTACTCGCTTTTGCCTAGAATCTAAGCATTTGCCGACACGCTGAGGGTTTGGAGCTACGAATCAAATACCACGAAAAAAAAGCATTCATCACCTAGCGTTACTTTACGTTACATACTTCCATTTTTTCAAAGTTCGGCTCATTTGTCAATTTATAATCCTTCGTTTGCCAAAAAAGAACATTAAAAATCGGCATTTAATGAATCTACCACTTCTTGTAACTCATAAAAATCAATCATAAAAATCGGGTAATCCCCATTCTCCGCATACATCTTTGCTTTTTCATAGAAGAATTTAGGCGCACCCTCTCGCTCGGTATCATAGACAAGCAGTGTCCCATCCGTGTGATCCAGAACGAACTGATCCTTCAATTGAAACTGCCGCGGATTCTCATACTCCCTTTTCGTCACAGCCGCCACGTAGTCCGCTGCGCCAACAATTTCATTATACCACAACTGATTACCCTCATTCCAATTACTTTCCTGATTCAAAAATGGCGTCAAAACTGCTAATTTCAACGCATGTTCCTCTTTTTTGAGCTCGGCTACCACTTCACCAGCCCACAACTCCACACCCATTTGCCCCGAAATAATCACCCATTCCAAGCCATCATCCACCAACCCAATCAGCCGTCGCTTGATTGCTTCCTTGATAAATCCAGCTTCCGGCGCATCCCGTTTAAAAATACCCAATTCGAAATTCTTATAGCCCGAAACAAAAATCGATTTCATGGCGCCTTCTCCAGTACTCGTTTCAACGTATATTCCACCGATTGATAATGGTCATTGAAATGCTTGTAAAATGATTTCCCATTAAACGCACTAACAGCAATCATCTGAATATTATCCGCCACTTGCTGCAATTGCGCCTCTCCAAGGTATGTCGGGCGCGCCGTATTCACCCATGGAATCACAAGCGCCAACCACGCATCACACGTTTCCTTGACCCCATCTACAAACGGCTTCATATCCTTATAAAAATCAAAAGTCTGCTGTTCGGCTCGATTAGCTAAGTAAAGCTCCCAAATAGCCTCATTATGATGTAACATTTCTATCGTCTTATCCTTCATTTCGCTCATAAAAAACCAATTCCTTCTATATAAAAGTATGAGAATAGCATAACATATTTGATGGCAATCGCCTACTTTTCTAGTGAGGAACGTATTAAAAATCACAGTGAAATCCCTGAAACGAAAAAAAATATTGATTTTTTTTCTGCGGCACACAACCCGATGCGAAGGTACGTTCTGTCTTGCTTTTCGCCGATTTTCCAAATACTTATAATATGCACATAGGCAGATTTCCCCTATCATTTTCATTTATATTTGTTATAATAGGTGTTAGTCCAAAATTAAGAATGGCTAGTTCTGCCGTTCTATCGATTTAAAAGAGGTGAATGACAGATGGCCATACGATATCCTAATGGAAAAAAGTATCAGCCGAACACACCTGCCTCCTCCACTGCACAAAAAAAGACAGTCTCTTACGGAAAACGTGGTATGTCACTCGAGCAAGATTTAAATGACACAAACGCCTACTATTTAACCCATGGGATTGCCATCATCCACAAGAAACCTACCCCTGTGCAAATCGTCGGTGTTGATTACCCAAAAAGAAGTAGCGCAAAAATAAAGGAAGCCTACTTCAAAACACCATCAACCACGGACTATAACGGTGTTTATCAAGGAAAGTATATTGACTTCGAAGCAAAGGAGACCAAAAATACAAGCTCATTTCCTCTTAGTAACTTTCATCAACATCAGTTAACACACATGGAAGGCGTCCAGAAGCAAGACGGTATCGTTTTTGTTATCATCGCTTTTCAAACACTTGGCGAGGTCTACCTTATCCTCTTCGAAAATTTCCAGCCATTTTGGCAACGAATGATTGATGGTGGAAGAAAATCAGTGACCCTTCAAGAATTAAAGCACGTAGCAGACCAGATTCCTTATGGTCTAAATCCGAGGCTAGACTATCTAAATATCATTAGAAAGCATTATTTCTAAATCAGTCAAACCCTCAACATTAAAGGAGAGAAATTTTCTATGGCAGATAAACCGCAGACAAGATCTCAGTACCGCAATAGCCAAGCAAAGCAACCTGAGACAAAGAAACCAACTGGAAAGAGTAAACGTATCACTGGAAATGTTGTTAAAGTGGTATTCTTCACCGCACTCTTTCTCGCATTTGCAGGCGTTGCTAGTGGCGCAACCGCATTTTATTCGTATGCAAAAGAAGCGCCAAAACTGACAGATTCCAAATTGCGTGACCCTCTTTCATCTAAGATTTTAGATAAAAACGGAGATGTCTATGCAGAAATCGGTAAAGAACGCCGGGAATATATTGAGTATAAAGATATCCCAAAACAGCTTGAAAACGCAGTTCTATCAACGGAAGATTCCCGCTTTTACGAGCATAATGGAATGGACCCGATACGACTTGCGAGCGCGGCAGTCGGCAATATAACAGGTGGTTTTGGTTCCCAAGGCGCTAGTACGTTGTCGCAGCAAATTATTAAGATGTCCTACCTAGATTATACAAACAAAACACTAGATCGTAAGGCACAAGAAGCGTGGATGGCAGTGCAACTCGAACAAAAATACAGCAAACACGAACTGCTAGAAATCTACATCAATAAAGTATATCTATCCGACGGTATCCATGGTATGGAAACAGCCGCCGAGCATTATTATGGCAAAAAACTAAAAGATTTGAATTTGGCACAAACGGCTCTAATCGCTGGTATGCCTCAAAGTCCTAATCGTTTTAATCCATTCGAAAATCCTGATTTGGCGAAGAAACGTCGTGATATCGTTTTAACCTTAATGTATAATAACGACAAAATTTCAAAATCAGAAATGGAAGCTGCCCAATCGGTAGCAATCGCAGACGGTTTAGTAGATGAAACAACGCGTAAACAAAAGACATATGCCTACGATACGTATGTCGATCAAGTTATCGATGAGATTGGTGACAAATACAATCCATTTACAGACGGTTTAACGATCTATACTGCGCTAGATCCAGATGCGCAGAAGTATACAGAAAAAATGTTAAATACAAATGAAGTTATTAACTACCCAGATGCGAAATTCCAAGCTGGAGTTGTTGTTATGGATACGGAAACTGGTCGTGTACAAGCCCTTGGTGGCGGACGCGATACTGCTGGCACAAAGAAAATATCACGTGGGCTTAACCGAGCAACTGATATTAAGCGCCAGCCTGGTTCCACCATGAAACCTATTTTAGGTTATGCGCCAGCTATTGAGTACCTAGATTGGTCTACGGCTCATATTTTCAATGATGCCCCTTATCAGTATTCAAGTGGTCAAGAATTACGAAATTATGATTCTGGTTACCTCGGTGAAATTTCAATGCGTCATGCGCTCTACTCCTCTCGTAACATCCCTGCCGTGAAAGCTTCCAAAGAAGTAGGCTATGATCGTGCGCGGGATTTTGCAAACAATCTTGGTTTGAACTATAAAGAAGTATACGAATCAACGGTAATTGGTAGTGGTGAATCCTCGCCAATCGAGATGGCTGGAGCATACGCAGCGTTCGGTAATGGTGGTGTCTACAACAAGCCACACACGGTTACAAAGATTCTCCTTTCAGATGGCGAAACAGAAGTAAACATGGAACCTGAATCTGTTGTAGCGATGAAAGCTTCGACAGCCTATATGATTAGCGATATGCTAAAAGACGTTCTAACAAAAGGTACTGGTACTCGAGCAAACATCCCAGGTTGGAATATTGCCGCTAAAACGGGGACAACCAACTATGATGAGAGTGTTCGTATCAAAAATGGCATTCCAAGTGACGGCACGCCCGATTCATGGTTTGTCGGCTACTCCCCTCGTTACACTGTATCGATTTGGACTGGCTATGACGAACCAAACAAGTACTACCTATCACCTAGTGAAACACGCATTGCAGCCTATATGTTCAAAGCAACAATGGAACATCTCGTTTCCGGCGAAAAAAAACCCAGACTTCAAAAAACCTAGCAATGTAAATGAGATTCCAATTCTCGTTGGAAGTAACCCAATTACTCGTGCAGGATCTGGCGCAAGTGGCGGAAATGTCTCGTACGAATTATTCTTAGATGGCACGATTCCAACAAAATCAGCTGCTGAGAAGCAAACAGAGACGAAAACGGACGAAAAAACAGACGCTGAAAAAGAAGCTGAGAGAAAAGCAGCTGAAGAAAAAGCGAAAAAAGATAAAGAACAATCCGAGTCTGATAAGCTAAAACAACAGCAAGAAGAAGCAGATAAAAAAGCCACAGAAGAAGCTGAGAAAACGGCATTACAAGCACCAGCTGGTTTAAACGGTTCTTATAATACCGCCAGCAAAACGATCGCAGCAAGTTGGGCATCCAATGGGCCTGGCGTCACCTATGATGTTAGTGTCAATGGACAAACCCAAAACTACAGCACTACATCCATTAACGTAAGTGGCGGTTCCCCTGGTTCCAGTGTTGTCATTATGGTCGTCCCAGTAAAAGATGGTAAACGCGGTTCCCCTGCGACAACAACCATTACCATTCCGCCCAATCAAACACAGCAAGAAACACCAACAACGGACGGCACCGGTACGGATGGCACACAAAACAATACGACACCACCGGCCAACTAGAATAGCACACGAACCACTCTGCATACCGCAGAGTGGTTTTTTATATGCAACAAAAAACGCATCCCAATTTGAAATGCGTTTTCTTGCTAGGATAATCCTTTCAACACTAGCTTCCTTTGTTCTTGTACTAGTTCATTCAACTGCTTAAAAGCTGGATAACCATCTGACTTTCCCATAATAAAAGCTAGCCGTTCCTGCAAGTTCATCGGAACAAGTTCTAGCGTCTCGATATGCTTATACAACTCATTCAGCTGTACAGGCCTCTTATTACTCCAAAAAAGCATCGAAAGGTAAATACCTAAGCCATCGCGAATAATCGACATATCAGGCTCCTCACGCAATTTAAAGGATGCATCTAGCTCTTGCGCAACATTCTGCCACTGTTTTGCCATTCGTCGGCACGCTTGCTCTGGATCTGTGTGCCAAGGCATCTCTCCACGCCCACGTGTATAAAAAAGTTGCTCCTGCCAAAATGGTAATCCCGTCACAAAAATCGATGCTTCATCAATCTCTTCTACAGCAACATGTGGCGTCCTAAATAAAGGATGTTCCAATTCTTTCGCATATTGAAAATCAGCCATCAAAACCTCTCGCTTTCGCTTGTTTTTTACCTTCTCGGCAAAGGTATAGTAGCGGACATCTCGCACATTCTGGTGTTCTTGCCTTACAATGATAGCGTCCAAAGAAAATCATATCATGATGCGCATCTGACCACATCTCTTTTGGTAGTTTTCGCATTAATGTATTTTCAACTTCGGTCACAGAATCTTTCCACCGACAAATGCCCAACCGTTTAGAAACGCGCTCCACATGTGTATCGACAGCAATCGCTGGGACTCCGAAACCAACAGAAAGCACGACATTTGCGGTCTTTCTTCCGACTCCAGGCAGGCTCTCTAGCTCTGCATGTGTTGCTGGCACCTGTCCATCAAACTCGTCTAGAATTTTGCGGGACAAGGCTTGGATATTTTTCGCTTTGTTCCGGTATAACCCAATCGATCGGATATCATTTTCCAGTTCTTCCACTGGCACCCGGATATAATCTTCTGGTCCATGATATTTCTCAAAAAGTGATGCTGTGACGCGGTTCACTAAAATATCGGTACACTGCGCAGAAAGCACAACAGCGACCAGCAATTCAAATATATTCTTATGTTCGAGTTCACAGTGGGCGGCAGGAAACATCTTTGCCATTGTCTCGATGCACATCACGGTTTCTTTATTCGTTAACATGTGCTCACCCTTTTCTCTTATCTAGCCAATCGTAGAGCGGAATCGAATTCTCACTTTTCTTTACCCTCGTCACATTGCTTTTCTCAGATTCACTACCTGCAACTTGTCCATGAAAAGCTGCGGAAGCCATACGTGCCTGCTCCGGTGTTTTAATATTTTTACGGTTCCAGCTAAGCAAAATTCGATCCATATAGCGAAAGCTTAATTTTTGCGAGAGTACAGCTTCTTTCAAAGCCTCCCGAATCAGCTCCGGACTATTATGATCCTGATCCACCCAAGCAGACAACATTTCCGCCTCCATCGGGGACAATGGGCGCCCAAACTCCTGCTCAAACTGCGAATATAAACTCATCTGCTCTGTCTCACGCGACATGATTTTTTGCTCTTGGTGTAAGTTTTCGAAAAAAATCATCAGTTTTTCCCAAAGCGGATCGAGCGCATAACTCTCCGTGTATACTTGCTCGCCTTCATTCACTTGCTTTATCATGACTAGCTGTTTGTTAACAAGCGCTTGAATGATTCGAAAAGCCTGCTCCGTGCTAAATGTTGTACGCCCGGCGATTTCTTCCATCGATGGAAAATAGATTCCTTTTTCAAGAAATGACTGTAGTTGCAAAACAACGACAAATTCTTGCTCATTCATTCCAATCTTGGCGTAGTTCTCTACTAATACTTGCGGCAAAGTAACATTCCCCGCGTCTAACCATTTTTGCATTATTTTATTATCCATCATGAAACACCTCATTAGAAATTATACCATGAAAAACGAGGGAAACGTGATGAAAAAACTTTTTTTGGGAGAGATTTTATGTTTTTGACCTGTGGTGATGTGTTTTTCGCTGTAGAAAAACAGCCAGTGCCCGCAAAAATGAATTTTGTGGGCACTGGCTGTTTTTTGAAAACGTGGTGAGGCGTCATGTTTAGTGCCTCGATATTCCTCTTTCATTATGGATACAATCGATTCAACAGCCTAGGGAATGGAATCGTTTCGCGTACGTGTTCCGTTCCTGAAATCCATGCTACCGTGCGCTCTAAACCAAGTCCAAAACCAGAATGTGGCACAGAGCCATAGCGTGCTAAATCTAAATACCAGCTGTAGGCTTCTAAATCTAAATCGAATTCTTTCATACGCGCTTCTAATATCGCTAATTCATGAATACGTTCAGATCCACCGATAATTTCACCATATCCTTCCGGCGCAATCAAGTCCGCACACAGCACAACTTCACTGTTGTTCGGATCTTCTGGCATATAAAATGGTTTAATTGCTTTTGGATAATGCGTGATGAAAACAGGTTTCTCAAAATTATCCGCAATTGCTGTTTCATGTGGCGCACCGAAATCATCGCCCCATTCGATATCTTCAAAACCTAATTTCTTAAGCAGTGTAATAGCTTCTGTATACGTGATTCGTGGAAACGGTGCAACCATTTTCTCTAAATGAGATATATCACGGCCCAAGCGGTCTAACTCTAAACGACAGTTCTTAAGTACCGTAGTAACAAGGAATGCTACATAATTTTCCTGTACTTTTAAACTGTCTTCCAATTTGTAAAATGCCATTTCCGGCTCAATCATCCAAAACTCAATTAAGTGACGGCGCGTCTTCGATTTCTCCGCACGGAAAGTTGGTCCGAATGAGAAAACTTTTCCAAATGCCATCGCAGCAGCTTCCATATACAGCTGACCACTTTGTGATAAAAAGGCATCTTCTTCAAAATATTTCGTATGGAACAGCTCTGTTGTGCCTTCTGGTGCACTACCAGTCAAAATCGGCGGATCAATTTTTAAGAATCCTTCTTCGTTAAAGAATTCATATGTCGCACGAATAATTTCATTACGAATCTTCATAATCGCATGTTGACGATTAGAACGCAACCATAAATGACGGTGATCCATCAAAAATTCTGTACCATGTTCTTTTGGCGTAATCGGGTAATCTACAGACTCACTAACAACTTCGATTCCAGTCACAGCCATTTCATAGCCAAATGGAGAACGCGTATCTTCGTGAATCGTCCCAGTGACATAAAGGCTCGTTTCTTGAGACATGCCTTTTGCCGTTTGGAAAAGTTCTTCGCCTACTTCTTCTTTCACAACCACGCCTTGCATAAAGCCTGTTCCATCGCGCAATTGCAAGAAAGCAATCTTACCACTCGAGCGCTTATTGCTGAGCCAACCGCCAATTTTAACTTCTTTGTCTACATATTTTGCTGCTTGATTAATCGTAATTTGCATGTTTACACTCCCTAATTTTTCATAAAATCTTTCATTCGGTCAAGCGCTTGTTCAAATAATGCTGGATCTGTCGCATAAGATATCCGAATATAATCCGGCATACCAAAGCCTGATCCTGGAACAACCGCGACAAACGCATCATCTAACAAACTCTTTGCAAAAGCATCCACATCTGCAAAGCCCTTCATACGTGCGGCTTCTGCTACTTCAATAAAAAAGTAGAAGGCCCCGCTTGGTTTCTTCGGTCTAAATCCAGGAATAGATCCTAACACTGGATAAAAGCGCTCCATCCGTTCTTCAAAAGCTTTGTACATACTCTCAGGCACAGCTTGATCCCCATTATAAGCTTCCACAGCACCATACTGAGCATTTACTGTCGGATTACTTGTCATATGATCAGCAAGTCTTCCCATGCTCGAAATAATTGGTTCTGCCGCGGCTGCGTAACCAATACGCCAACCAGTCATCGCGTACGCCTTGGAAACGCCGTTAATTACGATCGTCCATTGATACAGCGCATCACTTAAAGACGCAATTGAAACAAGATCCTTTTTATCTCCATAATATAACTTCTCATAAATTTCATCAGAAACGATATAAATGCCATGTTTCTCTGCCACTGCCCCAATCGCAACCAGTTCCGCTTTAGAGTAGGTCATCCCCGTCGGATTGTTTGGCGAATTAAGTACGATAGCTCGCGTTTGCGGCGTTACAGCCTTTTCAAAATCAGCAGCTGTCATTTTAAAATCCGCATCAAAACCAGTCTCTACAAAAATTGGCACACCGCCAGCAAGTTTAATTTGCTCCGGATAAGTCACCCAGTAAGGTACAGGTACAATGACTTCATCGCCAGGATTCAGAATGGCTTGAAAAGCACAGTAAAGCACATGTTTCGCTCCAGTTCCTACAAAAATCTGATTCGGCTTATAAGCTAAATTCTGATCTTGTTGCAACTTGTCGATAATTGCTTGCTTTAATTCTGGTATCCCCGTTGTTGCTGTATACTTGGTATATCCTTTGTTCATCGAATCCACAGCAGCATCAATGATATTTTGCGGCGTATTGAAATCCGGTTCCCCAGCTCCAAGCCCAATAACATCAATTCCAGCCTGCTTCATTTCTCTTGCTTTTGCCGTAATCGCAAGTGTTGGCGATGCAGCAATTTCTTGGACACGTTTCGATAGCGGTAGGTCCATGCACATTCCCTCCTAAATTTTAAAAAGTTTTATAAATTCTCAATTGCTCGGTACCATTCGCCTGTTTCAAAATCCAAATCATAATAATTCAAGTTATTATCCTTGTCTAAATAGGAAACTTCCCAAATTGGTACACCTTTATCCATACCAAGCGTCACATTCAGAATCTTGACTGGATTTTTTTCCTGCTTCACTTTAGCAATGGCCTCATCCTTCGAAATACCATCTTTGGCGTACTTGACAACTACTGTCCCCTTCTTGCTTTTAGGAACCCAAACAATGATGTCTTTATTCTTACTGTTCTTTCCAGTCAGCACGTAGTACACACCATTCGCACCATTGTATAAATAAAAATCTTCTTGTTCTTTCAAATCTACCTTGCCAGCAATACGTTCTGTTGCCTTCTCTTCATCTGCGCGAACTGGTTTCTGGGCGCTATAGAAAAAGGTGAAGAACCCTGCTACCACAATAACAAGCGCGGCAATACTGATCCAAATCCACTTCCAGTAACTTTTTCGATTACTTTTTCGCAACATATCTACTCTCATTTCTATTAGCTTTACGCTGTTGTCGCCAATTTCGGGCATAGGTTTATTATAGCAATACCATCAGGATATTTGAAGTGAAAAAACAGTTATTCAAAAAATTTCTTTACTTCCTCCAATAACTTCTGTTCCGTTCCCTTAACAATAGGCACTTCGGGAATCGAATTCAAGAATGCTTTTCCAAAATTAGTCGTATCCGTGCGATTATCAAATACAAACACAATCCCGCGATCCGTTTCCCGCCTAATCAGCCTTCCAAAGCCTTGTTTAAAGCGAAGCACAGCCTCTGGTAATGAATAGGTTTGGAATGCATTTAGTCCCATTTTTTTACGCAAAGCAATCTGGGCTTTCGTATAAGGATCCTCAAGTGGAGCAAATGGCAGACGTACAATAACTAAACACGATAAATCATCGCCTGGAATATCCACCCCTTCCCAAAAACTCATCGTTCCTAGTAAAATAGCTTTATCAAACGCGAGGAATTGTTTCGTTAACCGTGCCGGACTACCCGATGATACACCTTGCGCTAAAATACGATATTCCGCAATCGAAGCATCCTGATTCATTTTTCGGTATGTTTTTTGCAACATGTCATGCGCAGTAAACAGCACGAGCATACGGCCCGATGTTTCTTTGGCAATGGCACTGAGGTAAGCTGCTAACTTGCCCGTATACTCCTCGATAGGCGTCCCTTTCACCGGTAGCATATCAGATGGAATCAGTATCCGTGCATTCTCTCCATAATCAAATGGCGACTTAATCTGTCTGGTCTCAATAGTTGCGTCCAAACCTAATTCAGCCCTAATATAAGCAAAAGAATCATCTACCGTAAGCGTTGCCGATGTCAGAACGACTGATTTTTTGGTATCAAAGAAATCCTTCTGCAACGTATGATTTACCTGCACAATATCTGCCCTAAGCCTCACACTACTAAGCGCCTTATTCTTGTCTGCCTCAATATAAAGCATCATTGCCTCTTCCTTCTCGTAAAGCATCCGAGACAGTTGATTCTCCGCGCGTTTCCAATCTATCAAAAACGAATAAACTTCCTCTAAAAATACTGATTCGCCCTCACTAAATTTATCTGCCTCTTTCTTGCCATATTCCAAAACATGATTGAGCGTAGTACTCACTTCACGCATCAGCAATAGCACCTTCTCACCTGCGAAAAATAAGGCTGCGTCTAACTTTTCATCGATGACATTTTCAACCAGTATTAACTCTGTGGCATTCTTATTCGCCTTTAGTAACTTCTGCGCCAACAGTAAAAATAGGTTCTCCAACGCCTCTTCCAGCTTTATGATAGCAATCTCAATATCAAAAAGCTGATGATGTTCAGGAAACATGAGTTCTAAACGCTGTAGCATCGCTTCTTTTCCAAGCGTCCCCAATCGATTTATGAAAAATTTCATTCGACGATAAGAAAAAATAAAACTCTGTTGCGCGCGTGCCGCATCCGTGAAATGATGTGCCTCATCGATAACAGCATACTCATAATCTGGCAACCATTTCCCACCACCAAAATGATCCTGTAATAGTAAAGCATGGTTCACAATAATTAAGTCTGCCGCCTTAGCTTGCCTCTGATTAAATAAATAAAAATCGTGGACTAACCATGGATCTTTTTGAGGAGACAAGAACCATCCGGTATGCTTCATTCGATTCCAGAAAAGCTGACCACCACCAGATAAATTAACCTCATCAATATCGCCAGTCGTCGTCTCCGTCAGCCATACAAGAATCTGCATTTTTGTCAAAACAACATCGTAGGTTTTATCTACTTCCGACAGCAACTGTTCAAATTTAAACAAATTGATATAATGCTCTCTCCCCTTTAGCACGACTGCCTGTATCTCAAAATCGGTAAGCGCAGAAAGCAATGGAATATCTTTATGAAATATTTGAGATTGCAAAAGGTTCGTATATGTACTAATCACAATAGGTATTTGGTGTTTCTTCGCAAAATAAATCGCTGGCAAAGAATAGCCCAATGTTTTTCCAATACCGGTGCCTGCCTCAATAAGTGCGTTTTCTTCCTTTTCCCATGATGTCATCACTGTATCCATCATGACAAATTGACCAGCTCGGGGTATTAAAGTTTCATCTGTTGCTTTAAAAAGCGTGGTTTTCTCCTCATCCGTCTTTGGATACTGCCTATTATCCGCACGACTATATTGCACTTCTTGTATGTTTTTTTTTGCGAATCACGAGCCCCCTATATTCCGTCCATTTCGTATCAAGCATTGCCAATTCTCGTTCTTTGCGCATCTCTATCTCAAAAAGTAACTCCGCAAGGTACCCAGTCAGATGTTGGGATAGCGTAGTCAGTTTACGAATAGTCGCAAGCGGTAATGTCTCCAATTTCTCCAGAAAAAGTAACATCAATTCAGCCGTCACGCGTGCATCGCTATCTGCCCGGTGAGGAGCATCATGGCCCAGTCCAAACTCATCTGCTAAGTCCTGCAATTTAAAACTATCCACGGTCGGATACATAATTCGCGCTAGCTCAACGGTATCAAGAAGTTTCATCTTGAGTGGTGCTTCTCCAGCTTCACGCATCTCTTTTTGTAAAAACGTCCAATCAAAACTCACATTATGCGCCACAAAAATCCCACCATCAATCAGCGAATGAATAATCGATGATACATCTTCAAATAATGGTGCATCCTTCACATCTTTATCTGATATTCCTGTCAGCTCTTTAATAAAAGGAGGAATCCGCTTCTCTGGATTTAGGAATGTAGAGAACTGATCTATAATCTTGCCTCCCTCCACAATACACGCCGAAAATTGAATAATTTTATCCGCTTTATTCGCTTGGTTTCCCGTAGTCTCCAAATCGACGACGATATATCTTTTATTTTTCACGATTATCCCCCCTTTACTCAAATCGGGAAGCTAGATTCAAAACCTAGCTTCCTCCCATATCACAGTGTCGTTTGCGCTTTTTCTTCTGGCAAAGTCTGTACAACGCGATTAACCTCATTCAGAACCACAATTTTAGGCTGATGGTTCGCTATCTCTTCTTCCGAAAAAATACCGTAAGCCATAATAATAATTGTATCACCAACCTGCGTCATTCTTGCTGCTGCACCATTCAAACAAATAATACCACTATTTCGCTCTCCAGGGATAATATAAGTCTCCAAACGCGCGCCGTTATTATTATTTACAATCTGCACCTTCTCATTTGGCAACATATCTACCGCTTCTAATATCGCCTCGTCAATCGTGATGCTGCCAACATAATTGAGGTTTGCTTCCGTTACTGTAGCTCGGTGAATCTTACCATGCATCATGGAACGCATCATTTCATGCACCTCCTATGATTTCATTATCAATTAATCTAGCTTTCGAATACTGCACACAAATCGCAATAATAATAGGCTTTTCCCAATCTTCAACTGGTTCAAACGAAGGATACTGATACATATCCAGATAAACAATCTTTTCATGCGTTTTTTTCTGATCCATAGCTACTCGAATATTCGCCAATACTCGCGCTGTATCTCGTTCCTTCACTTCTTCTCGAGCTTTACGCAATGCAGCATGAATAACCGGTGCTTCCTCGCGCTCTTGTTCTGTCAAGTACACATTACGCGAACTTTTAGCAAGCCCATCCTGCTCTCTAACAGTTGGAATCACCCGAATCGTTAATGGCAAAAAATAATCTGCAACAAATCCTTGTACTACAGCAACTTGCTGCGCGTCCTTTTGTCCAAAATAAGCGCTATCAGGTTGAACGAGATGAAATAATTTCGCTAACACAATCAAAACCCCATCAAAATGCCCTTCTCGAGTTGCTCCATCCAACACGGAAACCCGTTTCTGTGCGTGAATCGTTGCCGTCAAATTTTCCGGATACATCGTTTCAACAGAGGGCAAAAACAAAATATCTACACCATTCTGCTCTGCAAGTGCCGTATCACGAGCCTCATCGCGAGGATAACTTTCAAAATCTTCATTTGGCCCAAACTGTGTCGGGTTCACAAAAATGCTCATGACAACAATATCATTCTCCTCATTAGCTACGTTCACAAGCGCCATATGACCTTCATGCAAATATCCCATCGTCGGAACAAAACCGATTATTTGTCGTTCTTTCTTATAGGATTCTATAACTACTCGTAATGTCTCTATGTCACGTATAGTTTTCATATCATTCGCCCCCATAAAGACCTTTTAGCGTTTCTTCACTCATCGTAAATGTATGCTCTAAAGCTGGAAAGCTACCCAGTTTCACATCGCTAACATAGGATGACAAAGCTATATCAATCATTGCATCCACATCCGCGTATGTCTTGACAAACTTAGCCACCCGATCTGTCCCATATTGAATCACATCATGATATACAAGTACTTGACCATCTGTATCCACTCCAGCACCAATACCAATCGTTGGAATTGAAACAGATAATGTTACTTCTTTTGCAAGTTGTCTTGGAATTGCCTCTAAAACGAGCGCAATAGCACCTGCTGCCTCTGCCTCTTTCGCTTGCCTCAACAATTCGCGTGCTGCTTCTTTGGATTTCGCTTGTACCTTGTAGCTCCCTGTTAAACCTACTGTTTGCGGAGTCAGACCGAGATGCGCCACAACGGCAACACCACCTGAACTCAGATGCGCGATTTTAGTGAACACATCGCCCGCACCTTCAAGTTTCAGCGCATTTGCCCCGGTTTCTTGAATGATTTGCCGTGCATTCTGAATCGTTTCTGTAACGGAACCGTGATAGCTCAAAAACGGCATGTCTGTGATGATAAATGTATCTGGAGCACCACGCCGCACCGCTTTCGTATGATGAATCATATCAGCAATCGTTACTGGGATCGTGGAATCATATCCTAAAACAACCATTCCCAATGAATCTCCTACAAGAATCATGTCGACTCCCGCCTTCTCTGCATTCTTTGCTGACGGATAATCATAAGCGGTTAACATCGTCATTTTCTCCTGTGCTTCTTTCATTTGTAAAAAATCAACAGGTTTTTTTCATTTCAATCGGCTCCTCTTGTCTCTGTCCTGATCGGATCAAAGCAAAATATTTTTAAACAAAGAAAACATGTGCCGTTCTTCCTTTCAAGATACAGCCAATAGTTGCTTTCCTCCTTGCTATAGTAACATATTTCAAGCTGTTTCGAAAGTTCTTACACTGACTATAATTTACAGCATTAGAAAGAAGAACGTATGCCCACTGAAATACTTCACGACATACGCCTTCCCTTCTATTTACTATATTTTTCAAACCAGGCTTTCAGCGCAGCTTTATCATCATTTCCGTCATATCTCGCCACTTCTTTGCCATCCTGCAAATAGAAAATAACTGGGACTGTCTTTACTTTCATATCCTGTAAAAATGTTTTTGTTTTATCTTCCGCTTTCTCCTGTGCCGCGTCTGTATCAAAATAAGCCAAACGCATCTCTTTATCCTTCAAAGCAGCATCCAAAGTTGGTTGAAAAGCTTGGCAATCTGGACAGGTTGGTCTGCCAATATACACAAAACCACTTTCTTTATTGTCCAATTTTGTTTGGAATTCTGCTAATGTTATCTTATCCAGTTGCTTACTATCTTCCGTCGTCTCACTACCACATGCAGCGAACAATAAAAGTACACCCAACATCCCTAAAAATAATAGTTTCTTCATCAATTCAAATCTCCTCTTTTTTATATCGGTAAAATCAGATGAATATCCAGCGGCTCCAGCTCAAATAAATAGATATCAGGCGGATTGGCTAATTCTGCGCCTAACCTTAAGTAGAAGTCTACGGTATTACGAACGGGTGTCGCAGAAATGTATAGTTCCTTTGCACCAAGCTCCGTTGCCTCTTGCGCAATAATATCGATAAGTCGCCGACCGAGCCCTTTCCCACGATAATCATGGCTGACGTATAACATGTCCAGTTTCATCGTCTTACCGTCAATAAGGTAGCTCTCCAGTGAGACTAACCCCACTAGCACATCTTGCTCATACGCACCAATAATAATGCCATCTCGGTCAAACAGCGACTCTAACCGTTGCACATAGATCGTCAATTCACTCTCGAGCCAACCTTCAATATCATAGTATTCCTTCACTAATCGTAACGTTTGATTCCGAACATAATACACTTCCCCAACGAATTCCTTACGATCAATATCCTTCAACTGAGATAATTCATCCCGAACCAACCATTTAAACTCCATCTGTCAACTCTCCTTTTTCGCAATTTTTTCTTAGTATACCTGATTATCTTCTAGAAGAAAAAAAAGCTAAAAAGAGATTTCAAATCGAATCTTGCATGGCTACACTCGTAACTGATGCCTTATCTCTATTTTTTCACACCGTACTATCCTTTTATATCAGCTAATTTTAGCCTAAAAAACGAATTTACTAGCCCAGTGAAATATCTGCGGAATAAATCTTGTGTTCTTCTCCCACAGCGTCTTGAACAATCAGTACACCTTCGTCTGATATCCCATTTACCGTCCCACGAATCTCGCCTCTTAACGTCTTTGCTACGATTTTTTCACTAAAAGGAATGGCTCTAGCTTCCCATAATAGTTTAATCGGTGCAAAACCTTGGTCTAGGAATAGCAAATAGTATTTTTCCAGCTGAGAGACAATCTCACCGTATAAAGCGCCTCTCGAAATTGGGTGGCCTACTAAAATAGCTAAGGAAGTCGCTTTATCACGCAATTCTTCTGGGAAAACATCTTGATTTACATTGATTCCAGTTCCAATAATAATCGCGTTGACCTGTTCTGCCTCTGCCTGCATCTCGGTTAAAACACCGCATACTTTGCGTTTATCAATATAAATATCATTCGGCCATTTGATTTGTGGGTCTAAGCCAGTGATATTCTCAATCGCCTCTGCAACAGCTAACGAGGCAATAAAAGTGAACTGTGGGACTTGCTGCATCGGGATTTCGGGTTTTAAAATGGTGCTCATCCAGATGCCCGTCCCTTTTTGTGAATTCCATGGCCTGGCTAAGCGTCCTTTTCCCGCCGTTTGCTGATCTGCGATAACAACCGTTCCATCGACTGCACCTTCGCCAACTAATTGATGCGCAACGATTTGCGTAGACGTCACCTCTGGGTAAAAAGCTACTTGCTGTCCGATAAATGTCGTTTTAGCGCGAAAATAAAGCATATCTTCCGTGAATATTTCTTCGGCGGGCTGAATCGAATAACCACTTCCACGCTTAGCCTCAATCTCAAAGCCCGCTTTTTTTTAACTCCTCTATTTGCTTCCATACAGCTGTCCGACTACAATTCAGCGCATCCGCAATCTCTTGCCCTGAAACTAAACCGCCATCTGCTGCCCGAAATACGTCCAATAACTTACGCCGATTCGTTGATAACATGCTTCACCCATCCTTTAATTTCTGACTGTGTATTCCTGATTTCACCTTCAATTATTGCTTGATCAAGCCTAGCCAACAGGTCTTTTAACCACGGGCCACCCTTTTTATCCGCCCACGCCATGATGTCATCGCCACTTGCCTGAATCTCGCTTCGTGACTGGATAGGAAGTGCCTCAAAGCGTTCATGCAAATCTACCCATTGTGTTTCACTCGTTTGGACCAATCGCGCTTTCTCAACCAAAGCTACTGTGTGCGCTCCTGTTGCGAACAATTCGTAGTCGCTCCAGGAATGTTTATCCGCCAAATCATATGCTTTTGCTACCTCACGAATCAATTTATTGGGCAGTTTCCAAGCACGCAAAAAAGCCCCCACATTCTCCGGCATCACTGCGAGCACAACGACAAACCAGGTAGTCTCATCATCACCAGCGACCGCTAAATTCCAAGACTCCAATCGCTGAATCGCAGCACGCTGATCTGTAAATCCTGGTAAATACGACAACATATCGAGTTCTTGTATCAATCCTAACGCAACCTTGACAGCTTCACCCTTCATCAATTTCACAAATTCTACGGCAATCCGTTCCACCGCAATGTTTTTCAGAAGCACTATATTTTGTTGCATCGCCTCATATGTACGTTTTTCCAATGAAAAATCTAACTGACTTACAAAGCGAACGCCACGCATCATTCGCAAGGCATCTTCATGAAACCGCTCCCATGGCTTGCCGACCGCGCGAATTTGCTTATTTGCCATGTCTTGTTGCCCGCCAAACGGATCAATGAATCGCCCATCAAGCCCCATCGCTATCGCATTCATGGTAAAATCGCGACGTTCTAAATCCTTCTCCAAAGAACGGATAAAAACAACCTCATCTGGACGTCTGAAATCGGCATACGTGCCCTCCGTGCGAAAAGTCGTAATTTCATATATTTCTCCCGCTTCCAATACAGAAACCGTACCATGCTCGATACCTGTATCAAATGTCCGCGTGAATATCTGCTTTACTTCTTCTGGAAAGGCGCTTGTTGCGATATCAATGTCCGCCACCTCACGACCAAGCAGCGTATCTCGTACAGATCCACCTACAAAATAAGCCTCAAAACCAGCCTGTTCTAGTTTTTCTAAAACAGGCACGGCTTTCTTAAAAATTGCTTTCATCTTTTAAAACTCCTATTCTTCGTTGCGTCTTAGATCTCGCCAATCCATAAATCCTTCCTGCAAACCGCGCAATAATACTTCTGCCGTTCCAATATTGGTTGCAAGTGGAATTTCATAAACATCACATAATCTTATGAGCGCGGTCACATCTGGTTCATGCGGTTGCGCTGCAAGTGGATCGCGTAAGAAAATCACCAAGTCCATCTTGTTCTCCGAAATCCGGGAACCAATTTGTTGATCGCCACCGAGCGGGCCTGACTGAAAACGGTGTACCGAAAGTCCAGTCGCCTCCATAATTCGCAATCCAGTTGTCCCTGTTGCGAATAACGTGTGTGGCTCTAAGATGAGTTTATAAGCTAACGTAAGCTCTATCATCAATTCTTTTTTACGATCGTGTGCGATTAAGGCAATGTTCATGGATTAACCACTCCTCATCAAATTAAATTTTCTAAACCGTAGACTAACGTGTGCAATTCTGCCGTTTTGCGAATCGAAAAAGCGACGCCTGACATGAAAGAAATGCGATCGTAGGAATCATGGCGAATCGTGAGGCCTTGACCTTCTGCTCCGAATTGCACTTGTTGATGCGCAATCAATCCTGGTAAGCGAACACTATGAATCCGCATTCCCTCGTAATCCGCACCACGAGCCCCTTTCATCGTTTCCTCTTCGTTCGCCGCACCTTGTTGTTTCGGGTCACGAACTTCCGCCATCATTTCCGCTGTTTTCACAGCCGTACCGCTTGGTGCATCCAATTTATTGTCATGATGCAATTCGATAATCTCCACATCTGGGAAGTATTTCGCCGCTTTTTGCGCAAATTGCATCATAAGAACCGCCCCCACCGCAAAATTTGGAGCAATAATCGCGCCAATTTTTTTCGATGCTGCGAGTTCTGTCAACTCCGTAATTTGTTCCGGCGTAAAACCTGTCGTGCCAACAACTGGGCTCACGCCATGCGTCAACACTAATTTCGTATTGGAATAGCCAACTTTTGGTGTTGTAAAATCAACAACGGCGTCCAATGCTACACTAGTCAGTAATTTTTCTAAATCGTCAAATACAGGTACGTCTAAATCCGAAAATTCCGCAATTTCGTTGATGTTCTTCTCTTGCGGTGCATGATCGAGTACTGCAACTAGTTCCAAATCTGCTTCACGGAGGACCGTTTTTACGACCTCATGCCCCATTCTACCCTTAAAACCTAATACTGCTACCTTCATCTATTTGTCCTCCTTCTTGGTCCATCTATCGGCGTCACGTTCCTTGAATTTCTTCATGACCGTATCGTGGGCCTCTTCTAAGCTAATATTTAGCGAATTTGCCATACAAATGAGGACAAATAACACATCTCCAAGCTCTGCTGCTACCGTATTCTCTGGTTCGCTAGCTTTCTTCGGTTTCTCGCCGTAATAGTGATTAATCTCGCGCGCAAGCTCCCCTGTTTCCTCTGTCACGCGCGCCATCATCGCTAAAGGAGAAAAATATCCCTCTTCAAATTGGCCGATCAACGCGTCTACCTCATCTTGCAACTGCTGCATCGTTTTTGCCATGCTTTATTTCGCTCCTTTTGTGGTAAACTAACGTAAGGCTTTATTTACCCATTTTACGTCTGTTATAATCATTATAGCTAAGAAGTCCTTGCTACGTCTATAAAAAGGAATTTATACATGGGAGCAATAAAAAAGGGAGTGATGTCTGTGTGGCGAGATGTTCGTCTTAAAAATATCGTCTTTATTTTACTTGGGACAACGATTTATGGATTTGGACTTGTCAATTTCAATATCGCAAATGATCTCGGAGAAGGCGGTTTAACTGGGGTTACCTTACTATTATTACATTTCACAGGGATTGATCCAGCGTACTCCAATCTTATTTTAAATATTCCGCTGTTTTTCATAGGTTGGCGTATTCTCGGAAATCGCGCTTTGATCTATACGATAATCGGAACAGTCGGGCTCTCACTATCTCTATGGGTGTTCCAGCGCGTGCCCTATCGCCTTGATCTCCATGAGGACCTTTTACTTGTGGCGCTTTTTGCTGGTGGTTTTACGGGGATTGGGCTTGGCTTTGTCTTTCGATATGGTGGGACAACGGGTGGTAGCGATATTCTTGCCCAAGTGTTGCATCGTAAAAAAGGCGTGAGTATGGGACGGACCTTATTTGCAATTGACGCCGTTGTATTGACGCTTTCATTGTCTTATTTAGATGTTCGTCAAGTGATGTATACACTCGTTGCTGTTTTCATCGGTGCGCGCGTAATTGATTTCATGCAAGAAGGAGCCTACGCCGCCCGTGGTGCCCTCATTATTTCCGCCCACAACGATAAAATTGCCGAGCACGTTATGCTGGCGATGAATCGAGGCGTGACAGTGCTTGAAGGACGCGGCGGCTTTTCGAAAAAAGAGCAAGACGTGCTGTATATCGTGGTTGCGAAGAATGAGATTGTGCAGTTGAAAAACATTGTGAACGCGACTGACCCACACGCCTTCGTCTCCGTTTCCGTCGTGCATGACGTGATGGGAGAAGGGTTTACGCTGGATGAGGATAAGAAGCCTTTGATATGAAGAGCGAAAAGCTGAAACGGCCCGTTAGACTCGAAAAAAAATTGTTAGGGGGCGCAGGAAAAGTCCTCTTTTGACTTTTATGGAGGCCACGAAATTTTCGAGAGTCTGGCCGTTGAAGCTGGATCCGGAGGCGCCAAGCATGACGCAGTACAAGGAACGAATGCTCACTTTGCTCACACTCATATTGATACTCTAAGGAAACAAAATACGCTTCCTAAGAGTTTCAACAAATTTTCGAGGGTCTGGCAAATGGAAGGCAGTTTCATTGCATTCAACTGCATATTGAGGTTCTAAAAAAGCACACGACGCTTTTCAAGACCCACAACAAAGCTTAGACCAGCGTGCCCCACTAAAAAAGTTCTGCATTTTGTTTTTAAAATAAGTCTTATTTTGCATCCAACGGCCGTTTTAATGAACGAATGCTCACTGTGTTCGCACTCATATTGTGGCTCTAATTCAGCAAGGGATGCTTCATAAGAGCCACAACAAAGGAGCCCAAAACCATGGAAAAAATACTAATCGTTGAAGACGATCCAAAAATCGCAACGCTTCTACAAGATTACCTACGCCGATACAATCTAGACGCCCACATCACAACCGACTTCGATGACGTGATGGCGCTATTTGAAGAGCTAACGCCTCATCTTGTCCTACTCGATATCAATCTACCGAAATATGACGGTTACTTTTGGTGCCGCAAAATCCGTGAAATCTCGGTCTGCCCAATTATCTTCATCTCTGCGCGTGACGGGGAACTCGACCAAGTGATGGCGCTTGAAAACGGAGCTGACGACTATATAACGAAACCGTTCTCCTACCAAGTCGTTATCGCGAAAGTTCGTGCCCAGTTACGACGCGTCTATGGCGATTTTGCCAATCAGTATCAAGAACCCGAATTTCATGAAGGCAGTCTCTCTTTTTATCCACTAAAATTCACGATAGAACGTGCTGGAAAAACGCTCGAACTAAGCAAAAATGAAGCGAAACTCCTCGAAGTCATTTGGAGAACGGCTCCTAATGTTGCAAATCGCGATCTTTTATATGAAGAAATTTGGGATGAAGTCACGTTTATTGATGATAATACGCTGAGTGTCAACGTTGCTAGACTTCGCAAAAAATTACTGGATCTTGGTGTCAAAGATTCGATCAAATCTGTTCGTGGATACGGTTACCAGTGGGTTTACAAGGAGGAATCATAATGCGCTTATTTTTTCGTAGTCACCTTTCTTTCCTTCTATTTGCACTCATTTTATCGCTCTCCACTGTAGGAATTTTTTGGCTAGACGGCTACAACAGCGCTCGTCTCACCATCTACGTCCTTTTTCTCTGGGTAGTGCTCAGTGTTTTGTTCCTAACTGTCCGCTACTTCGGATATCGCCGCGTCTTTAAGCGACTAGAACAAGCCGATGTCGTGGCATCAGAATTTCATCCCAACGAAGGTTCACCATTCACCCAAGCCTTCGAAAGCTATTTAGCACAACAGTACCACGCCTATCAAATCGACTTGCAAAAATGGCGCGCGAAAGATACCAATCGTAGTATCTTCATCAACCAATGGGTCCATCAAATGAAAACTCCCGTATCGGTCATCGAACTCATGACGCAAAACCAGTCTGATCCGGCGCTTCGTAGCATTCAAGAAGAGACAGATAAAATCAAGCAAGGTCTAGACACCGTCCTATACACACTGCGTCTCGAAACGTTTGAAAATGATTTCGTTGTCGAGCACACAGACTTAAAAACGCTCGCCACGGAAGCCGTCAACGAACATAAACGACTTTTTATCCGACATCAGCTCTATCCAAAAGTTGCCATCGATTCAGGTCTATTTTTAGAAACCGACAAAAAATGGTTCGTTTTCATGTTGGGACAACTCCTATCCAATGCGATTAAATACTCGCCACAAAAAGGGAGTAGGGTCGAAATAACAGCTATAACAGAGTCCACTGGCTATTTGATGACTATCCAAGATTACGGTATCGGCATCGAAAAATCAGATCTTCCTCGTGTTTTCCGTCCTTTCTTCACTGGAGAAAACGGTCGAAAATACCAGCATTCTACAGGGATGGGACTTTTCCTTGTATCAGAAATATGTCACAAACTCGGCTATCAAATCTCCGTCGAATCTCAAATAGACTCTGGCACAACGATTCTTATTCGAATTCCTATTCAGAAATAAACTTACAACAACGTAAGCTTTTGTCATTAGAATCGATACCGCCCTTCCCCGTTTGTTTGCTAAACTAGTCCTATAAACGAAAGAGGAGGTCTTGTTATGACACTTTTAAAAGTAGAACAAGTCAATAAAATATACACAGGAAATGTGCAATACCAAGCGATTTCTAATCTGGATTTATCGGTTGAAAAAGGAGAATTTGTGGGAATTATGGGCCCTTCAGGTAGCGGAAAAACAACGCTGCTTAATATGATTGCTACCATTGATCCACCAACGAGCGGAACTGTACAAATACATGATGCGAATCCCTATACATTATCTTTTGATAAACTCGCCGAATTTAGGCGGAAGGAACTCGGTTTCATTTTCCAATCATTTAATCTATTGGACACCCTGACCGTCCGTGAAAATATCTTACTACCACTCACGCTGGATGGCACCCCACTAGCAACGATGAATGAAAAATTAGATGTAATCGCCGCAAAACTTGGTATCACGCCAATTTTAGATAAGCGCACGTATCAAATTTCAGGTGGTGAGTCACAACGAACAGCCGTTGCGCGTGCTGCGATTCATGAACCGAAATTATTTTTAGCAGATGAACCTACGGGAAACTTGGATTCTAAAAATAGTGAGGAAGTGATGCAGCTGCTCAGCCGATTGAATAAGGACGAAGAAGCTACTATATTGCTCGTCACGCATGATCCGCAAGCCGCATCGTACTGCGATCGTGTCGTATTTATTAAAGATGGTTCGCTGTACAATGAGATTTATCGTGGTGATAATACGGCTGTTTTTTATCAGCAAATCATGGACACTTTGACGCTACTAGGAGGAAAACAACATGTCATTCCGCCAGTTCGTCATTAATAATGTGCGTCGTAATCCAAAAGTCTATGGTCCTTATTTCTTTACTAGTTTTTTCGCTGTGACGATGTTTTTCGTCTATGCTTTACTCGTTTTTCACCCCGAATTTAAGGATAATATTGATTCTTCTAGTACGACAATGAGTTATTTCGCGATGATTGGCTTCCAAGTCTCACAGGTGATTATCGTTGTATTCTCGGCTTTTGCGATTTTTTATGCCGTTAGTACGTTTCTGAAGACTCGAAAAGCAGAATTTGGTCTGTTGCTCATTCAAGGAATCAATAAAAAACAGCTTGTTAAGTTGATTTTCTGGGAGAACATGTTGGCCGGACTTGCTGCAGTCGTTTGCGGGGTTATCTTTGGTTTTATTTTTTCGAAGGTCATTTTGCTGATTTGCTCTAAAATTTTAGCGTTAACGGAAACATTGCCATTTTACTTTCCTTGGAAACCGATTTTGCTTACATTTGGTGTTTTTGGTTTAATGTTTTTAATCATTTCTTTGGTGACTTCTTTTACGATTCGTGTCAATAATCTAAAAGCTTTACTCGCCTCACAGAAAGAACCGAAAAAAGAAATCAAGGTGTCTTGGTATATCGCGCTACTTGCTTTAGTCCTTATTGGAACAGGATATAGCGTCGTTCTTTTGTTTACAAATCGCGAATCATTCTCTCTCATTCCACTCTTCACCGGTGTCATTTTGGTCGTTATTGGAACCTACTTCTTCTTTAGTCAGTTGCTTGTTTTTGTGCTGACACGTTTGCGAAAGAGAGAATCATTCTTTTTTAAACGCACGAATCTTCTTACTTTTTCAGAGTTAATTTATCAAATGCGTGATAATGTGAGTACTTTCTTCATCGTGGCGATCGTTTCTGCAACGGCAATTACAGCAATGGGAACGAGTTCAGCAATTGGTAGTAGCCGGCTTGCAGAAATGTCGGAGAACCCATATGCGATTACTTATAAAGCTTACGGACAGGACGAGGTTAATAAGGACATCATTTCCTATACAGAAAAAACGCTGCACAACAATTCCTACCAAAGAGCAGATGGGCATTTCTATCAATTTTTTGATGATGCTGATGTTTCCTATTCTTTCATGCCTGTTGCTGACTATAACATGTTGATGGGCTTGCGAGATGAAGCGGAGATAAAGATACCGACTGGAACCGTTGTCTTGCTTCCGACAGATAGTATCAGCGAAACGAAATTGAAAAAGAATGCTCCAAAAAATATCGAACTACAGTTTCCGAGTAAAAAAAATAACGCTGCCTGTTAAAAAAGTAGCGCCGATTAATCGCTTTCCGTATGGGTCTAGTCCAAGCAGTATGGAGAATGTGATAATGCTTGCCAATCAATCGGATATCGACATACTGTGGCAGGAATCAGAAGCGCGTTATAAAAAAGCAGAGGATAACTATAATACGAAAACTTCGTACAGCATTTTTCATACGGATGATTGGGAAAATACCACAGCCACAGCGAAAAAGCTATCGGACTATACTAATAACTGGAATAACAAGAATCAAAATACTAACGAAGGTATCTATACTGGATTCGAATCACTCGCTATGCAGTGGCAAAGTATGCAGCAAATAAACGGTCTACTTCTATTGCTCACCGTCTTATGTGGCGCTGTATTCTACACTTTCTCGGCCGGATTCATCTACTTGCGCCTACACAGCGACTTGAAACGAGATGAACAACAATACAAAATGCTTTTCAAAGTTGGTTTAACGAAACCAGAACTGCACAAAATCGTAGCGAGGCAACTACGCGTCATGTTTTTCCTACCGCTTTTCGTGGCAGTGATTCATTCACTTGTAGCCTTCCTCGCTCTGCAAAACTTACTTGATTTCAATATTTGGCAAAATGTCGGTATCGTGATTAGCATCTTCATCGTTGTCCAAGCCGTCTATTATTTCTTCGTGAAACACCAATACTTGAAACAGCTTCGTCGCATCATGAAGTAATCGAATTGCTCGGATCAAAACCAGCAATATCGGTTTTTGGTGTCTTTCCTTGAATCAAATCAACAAGAATTTTGGCGACGTAAGGACCTGTTGTGAGTCCTGATGAGCCTAATCCATTAGCTACAAAAATATGCTTTGCAGTTGGCAAGGTTCCAATAACTGGCGTGAAGTCTGGTGTAAATGGTCGCGTACCTACACGGATTTCCGCCAGTTTTGCATTTTTTACAGCTGGTGCAAAGCGCGCAATCTCCTCTAAAATTTCTTCGACGGCTGCCTCGGTTGGTTCCAAGTCAAAACCTCCTTCATTCTCGTGTGTCGCGCCGATGATTACTCGCCCATCATCGAACGGTACGATACTTTTCGCACTCGGCGGCAAAACGACAGGCCATTCATTCGTATCGATGCCCTCAAATTGAAGATGTAGTAATTGTCCCTTTTGCGGGTGAATCGCAGCTTGAAGTCTTAGTGGTTGCAGTAATTCTGGCAGCCAGGCCCCTGCAGCGAGTACGATTTTGTCAGCGTTAATTATCTCGTTTCCAATCACAACTATCGCCGTATCGCCATGTTTCTCGAGCCGCGCCTTGTCACGAATAATCCGAGCGCCATGCGCCATCGCTGCATCCGCTAACGCTAAAACGAGCAATTTCCCATCACACGTGCGCCTCCACTCACAAAAACGCCTCCAAAGGCTGGATCTACAATCGGAAATTTTGCTTTCGTTTCTGCTTTTGACAGCTGTTTAATTTCACCGATTTCTGGTGCTTCCTCGTGGCGGCTACGGGCGATTTGTTCCAATTCCTCAAGCTTCGTCTCGTCTTCTCGTAAGCACAACGCGCCGACCATTTTATAGCCTGTATTCAGCGCCGTATCTTGCGCAAGTTCTTGAATGAACGTCGGGTAATAACGCGCACTATCTTTAGCCAGTTCGTACCATACTTTGTTGCGGCGCTTCGATAACCACGGACACACAATGCCAGCCGCAGCAACCGTTGCTTGACCTGGCTCCTTTTTATCGATAACGATGACCTCTTTTTGTTGTTTGGCAAGTAAATACGCAGCCGTCATACCCACGATTCCTCCACCTATAATGACGATTTTCTCCATTTTATGCACCCCATTTCACTCCTTCATTATACAAATTCCAAACATTTCTGACAAGTGCAGGGAAATTAGTCGATTTTTTAGCCACTTCTAGTGTAGAATATAAACAGGATAACTAAAGGAGTAGGATGCAAAATGATGAATGGATATGCACGATTAAATGACCCTTTTCAAAATAAAGGCACGGCTTTTACAGCTCGAGAACGCGCAGAATGGGGTTTGGACGGCTTAATTCCTGCGACAATCGAGACGTTGGAGCAACAGGTAGCACGTGTCTATACGGCTTTACATAAAAAAAACGACACCCATGGAGAAACATTTGTTTTTGATGACGCTTTATAGTGAGAATCGGACGCTATTTTATAAAGTAGTGATCGATCACGTGGCGGAATTGATGCCGATTATTTATACACCAACCATCGGAGACGCAGTGATGCACTACCACGAAAACTGGGAAAATCCACAAGATGCCCTTTTTTTGCAGGCAGATACTGCGCTTGATTTGGTGTCCATTTTCCGGAATAATGTTTCGAACCCTGAAAAAGTGAGGATGATTGTCGTGACGGACGGAGAAGGTATCCTAGGAATTGGCGATTGGGGCTTGAATGGGGTCAGTATTGCGATTGGGAAATTGGCGGTCTATACGGTGGCAGCAGGACTTGCACCAGATTGCGTGTTGCCGATTGTCATCGATGCTGGTACGAATAATGAAGCCTTGCGCGCGGATGCTCGCTATTTAGGTAGTCAGACGCCGCGACTGGAAACACCTGCCTATGATATTTTTATCGCGCGTTTTGTCGAAGCTGTCAAAACTTGTTTTCCAAAAGCTGTACTTCATTGGGAAGACTTCGGACGAGACAACGCCAGCCGAATTTTGGAAACGTATCGTCAGGAATTATGCACGTTTAACGACGATATTCAAGGAACTGGTGCGATGGTCGTTGCTGCGGCCCTTGCTACTACGCGCGTCTCTAACTTACCGCTAAGTGAACAACGGATTGTGATTTTCGGTGCTGGAACGGCGGGTATTGGTATTGCGGATCAGTTGGTTGCTGAAATGGTCGTGAATGAAGGTTTGACCGCTGAACAGGCAAAGAGTCGTTTTTACTTGGTGGATCGGCCTGGCTTGGTGACTGCTGACTTGCCAAACCTAACTTCTGGACAGCAAAAATATGCACGTGACGCTTCCGATTTTGCAGAAAAGTTAACGAATTTACTAGCGATTGTAAAACATGTGCAACCAACGATGTTGATTGGTTGCTCTGGCGTAACAGGTGCTTTTTCAGAGGAAATCGTGCTGGAAATGAGTCGCCATGTGGAACGCCCTGCCATTTTGCCGCTGTCGAATCCGACGAAGCTTGCTGAGGCTACTGCACACGATTTAATCACTTGGACAAAGGGTCTGGCACTTGTCGTGACTGGGAGTCCTTCTGAGCCTGTTTTGTTTGATGGGCATACCTATTTTATCGGACAAGCCAACAACGCGCTACTTTATCCTGGACTCGGTCTTGCAGCAGTGATTACAGAAGCACAAGAAATCACGGATGACATGTTAGCGGCGGCTAGTCATGCGGTTGCGACACAAGTTCAAGATGTCGGCACAGTCGGCGCGGCACTTCTCCCACCCGTTGCGACATTACGCGACACATCACACGCTGTTACGCTAGCCGTTGTGGAAAAAACAATCGAACTTGGATTAAATAAACGCACGCTTTCAAATCCACTGGAAGCTGTCAATGATGCGATTTGGCTTCCTCAATATAAGGAGTGAACGTCCATGTTGGATACGCGATTAAAAAAAACTAGTCACTGAAGGCATTGTGCCGGGAATTTCCTATGCCATCATCACACCCCAACGTACGAAACAGCACGTGATCGGTATGAAACAACTAACCCCTGAAAAAGTAATGCTAGAACCGGACGCCGTCTACGATATCGCTTCCTTAACGAAAGTCATCGCGACGACAACCTTGGTTTTGCAACATATCGAAGCTGGAAACTTGCGCCTATCTGATAAAGTTCGCGATTTCCTACCAGATTTCCGCTACCCTGAAGTCACGATTTTGCAACTTTTAACGCATAGTTCGGGTTTGGCAAAGACTATTCCTGCGTATACCATCGCATCAAAAGAGGACGTCTATCGTTACTGTATCGAGACGCCACAAGCGAATCCGGCGGGAACGGATGTCACCTATGCAGATGCTAATTTTTTGCTTCTCGGCTATATCGTCGAGCAACTTGGCGGTGATTTAGAAACACAAGTCAAACGAAACATCCTGACGCCACTCGCCTTGCGACAAACGAGCTACCGTCCTGATTCACCGGAATCCTGCGTCCCAACCGAAGTTCATCCAGAACGTGGCCTAATTACAGGTACTGTCCACGATTTCAAAGCTTGGCAAATGGACGGCGTTGCAGGTCACGCCGGATTATTCAGCAACCTCTCAGACCTGATTCATTTTACAAAAGCACTACTCCATAATGGCGAACCAATTCTTAGCAAAGAAAGCATCACCAATATCGCCAAAAACTACACACCAGATTTAAATCGATCACGCGGTCTCGGCTGGGATTTAGTCCCCTCTACGGACCATTTTGCCATCTATCATACCGGTTTCACAGGCACTTTCATCGTCATCGATTTGCAACACAAAACGGCGCTAATCGTCCTCACAAACCGCGTACATCCAAGCCGAGATAATGCCATTTTTCTAGAACGTCGTGACGAAATCGTAGAACAATTCATGCAAGATTTAGGAGGAAAAACATGACAATAGAAGAATATTTAGATGACCTAGCACCCGATAAAAAAGAGGCCTTCGCTAAACTCATGCATGTGGTGGATGCCAACATTCCAGCTGGTTTCGAAAAAGAAATCCAGTACGGCATGCCTTCCTACGTCGTTCCAAAATCCCGTTACCCCGATGGTTACCACTGTGATTCGAATCTTTCACTCCCCTTTTTCGCCATCGCAGCACAAAAACAACATATCGCGGTCTACCACATGGGAATTTTCGGCGATGAAGCCCTTTTTGAATGGTTCCAAGCCGAGTATCCCAAACATATGACAACCAAGCTCAACATGGGCAAAGGTTGCATCCGATTCACAAATCCGAAAAAAATCCCGTACGAACTCATTGGCGAGTTAGCAAGTAAAGTCAGCGTGGATGATTGGATTAAACAATACGAAACAACCATTAAAAAATAAAAATGGAGGCAATCCCGATTTTCTAGGGAAACTGCCTCCACTTTTTAGATTTGTCTCAGCGAAGTGCCGCATTTACTCCAGCCAAACGCCCTGTCACTAGTGCACACGTAATGTTATAACCACCCGTGTACCCGTTAATATCTAATATTTCACCACAGAAAAACAAACCAGGCATCAACTTCGACTGCATCTCTTTCGGCATAATTTCCTTCACAGAAACACCGCCACCCGTCACGAAAGCCTTCTCGAAATCAAGCGTCCCATTCACTTGGAATGTGAATTTCTTCAATGTTTCGATGAATGCTTGCCATTTTTTCTGCGGAACCGAAATACAATCTGCATCGATATCAATTTCCGCACGCTCCAATAAAAATAGTAACATCCGTTCTTGCATCACCGATTTCAACGCATTTTTAACAGCTTTTTTAGGATTATCTTTCACGAGCCCCATCACTTCTTGCTCCAATTCCCCTTTTGCTGTATCTGGGAAAAAGTCAATCATCATTGTCAGTTCGGGAACCGCGAATTTCTTCAGTCCTTGAATTACGAATTGGCTACACCGTAACGCCGCTGGGCCCGACACACCGAAATGCGTGAAAATCATGTCCATTTGATGCGTAATAATTGGCTTTCCTTTTGGATTTAGAACGGAAAGTGCCACGTCACGTAGAGAGATACCTTGCAAAACCTTGCTTTTAATGAAAGTCTCGCGCGATGTAATCGGAACCTCAGTTGGATATAATTCCGTAATCGTATGCCCAGCCTCTTTCGCCCACGCATAACCGTCTCCCGTCGAGCCAGTCCGTGGTACCGATTTTCCACCAACAGCCACAATCACAGCTGACGCACTAATTTCTTGACCATCCGTAAGCGTAATGCCCACAACTTGCCCGTCCTGATAGTTCACGCGCTTCACTGGCGTTTTCATATAAATTTTCACATTCAGCTTATCAAGTCGCGAAATCATCGCATCAGCCACCGAACGCGCGCTGTCCGTCACAGGAAACATCCGGCCATGATCTTCTTCCTTCAAAGCCACCCCTAATTTTTCAAAAAAAAGCGATGATATCCTCATTATTAAACTCCGAAAATGGACTATACATAAAGCGCCCATTCCCCGGTATATTCTTGATAATTTCTTCCGCTGGCTTGCGATTCGTTACATTGCAACGCCCACCGCCCGACAAAATCAGTTTTCTACCTAGTTTTGGCCCTTTTTCAACAAGCAAAACCCGCTTATTCTTCTCCGCCGCTGCAATTGCCGCCATCAACCCCGACGGACCACCACCAATAACAATCACATCAAAATCCATCCAATCATCCTTCTCCCCATCAAAAAACGCCCATTACAGAGCGTCTTTTTAATTCTAGTTTCGGTTCATACCTGTAAAAATTAAGATCAATCTCAAAAGTTCCAACACGGCTACTGCCATCGCTGCAACGTAAGTCATTGCGGCTGCACTTAGCACTTTACGAGCTTGTGGTAATTCGTCTGACGCAACAAGACCAAGTTGGTTAATTTGTACGAGTGCGCGTTTCGAAGCATCAAACTCGACTGGCAATGTAATCAACTGGAATAAGACACCGATTGCCATTAAAACAATACCTATTAACATCAAGCCCGGTATTGTCGCCAACATCCCAATGATTAAGAACACCCAAGAGGCATTCGAGCTAAACATCGTAATCGGGACAAGTGCCGAACGAAAACGCATAAACGAATAGTTCTCTGCATCTTGAATCGCGTGCCCCACCTCATGTGCCGCTACCGCCGTTCCCGCAATCGATCGGCCACTAAAGTTCGCCGAGGATAGAAAAACAGCTTTTTTCCGTGGATCATAATGATCGCTTAATACACCACCAGTTTCATGCACTGGCACGTTCGACAAGCCGTTCGCATCCAAGATTTGACGCGCTACTTGCGCTCCTGTCAATCCTGTGCGTATTGCCACTTTCGAATAATGTGAATACGTGCTTTTGACACGATATTGCGCCCATAAAGGTATTAATGCTACAATCAAAAAATAAACGATATACATTTGAATACTCATAATAAATCCCCATCCTAACTACTACGTATTACCTTAATTATATATGAGAAAGCGCCAAACCTCAATAACTTTTAAGCTTCATGAGGAAATTCTAATTTAAACGCATTCTTTTTCAGTGTTTTTTCATAAACCGTCCATAAAACGAAAATTGTTAGCCAGAATGTGCAGTAACCAATGGTCGTAATATACGGATCAAGCCCTCCATAAATCGGCATCTGGCCAAATAAGTAGTCAATGACATCATTATGTAACACCCAAATCGCCGCAATCGCAAAATGCTCAAATTTAATCCTGTAAAATGGCGCATAAACAAGCCCCTGCACCGCCATTAAACCATGCGATGTAAGCAACATCAAACTCATCGTATCCAAGTAGCCCAGATTTATCATGTAAGCAATATTCATCCCAACTGCCCATAATCCGTATTTCACCAAGCAAACAAAAGCCAACGCCTCCATTAGCGGCCAATGTTTCTTCGCCAGCCAAGCCAGCAATACAAATACAAAAAATAAAATCGCCGTCGGACTATCCGGTACAAAAATCCAAAATCGTGGTTCTGTAATTTTTAGTTGAGGAACATACCAAATATAGCCATAAACAGCACCTAACAAATTGACGATGAACAGCAACCGCAAAAACGACCTGTTCGCTAAGTAACGATACATCCTGCACCTCCATTAAAAACTCTCTTTTCCCATAATACCAGACTCACCCTCAAACGAAAAATAAAAGCACCTATCCACGAAGGACAGATGCTTCTCATACTAGCTATATTGCTTAAACTGCTCCATCAAACGTTGGAATCGTTCTTCATCATGCGCGTCCAACGCCTCATCGATTTCCAGCAGTAATTTCTCTTTCGAAAAATGTTCCACAACCGTATCCAAAAACTGGGACGCGATTTGCTTTTCCTTATCCGAAATCTGCACCTCTTCAAACGGGTTATCCTCACGAACAAAAGCGTAACGAGGAGATGTTAAGCTTTCCGGGAAATGCAACTGAATATAGATAGCTTCATCCCAATTCAAACGAATATCGTGAAACGCCTTCTCTGGATCTGTCGTCACAATATTTCCTTTAAAGAATCGAAATGGCTCGTCCTCCACCCCGAGAGAAGTGAGTACAAGACCACGAGGGCACCCTTCTGCATTATCAACGAAGTGAACATATTCCATGATTTGGTCATGACCTGCAATATAATTTAGAATCCACATTGATTCTCTAATCTTCATTTGATGCTTATTTAACAACCATCTAACAAATTCCTTCTTGTCTTCAATGCTAATTGATGCTTTCATTTCACTCACTCCTTCCCATCAAAATGGGGATTAATAACCTAATAAACTTAAAACCTCTTCATCACCTGGCTCGAGCGTCAAATACGTGGCCAATACTTCCTCAGACTTCGCAATATCGCCGTCTTCGCGTAAGAACAAGCCATATTCCTTCAAGAACGTCGCGTTTTCGCTAAAATGCGGATGCGCTAATTCATAGTTTTCTTTTGCTTTATTATAGATATCTAACTCCTGATATGCAACACTTACGTCCCAGAAAATTTGCGGTTCCGTGACAATTTCACGTTCTAACGACTCCACCAGCTCCACAATACCCTCGTGATCATCCTTTTTAAGCAAAATTTTGTTCACTTCTAAAATCGCATCGATAAATTCTGGATCCAGCGCAATCGCTTGACGGAAATAATGTTCTGCCTCCACAGCCTGATCGTTTTTCCAAGCCAATTTTCCAGCTTCTAAAAACATTTCTTTATTGAATTCATCCTGCTTCAAACCATCGACCAATGCTTCCAGTGCTTTCTCTTGCTCACCATTTTCCTCATAACTCTTGGCAAGATACGTGTAAAGCGTCGTGAATCCCGGATCATGTTCTTTCAAGCGTTCCAAGGCCGAAATCGCCTTCGTATAGTCCTTCGCCTGAAAACTCGTCAACCCAAGCCCGAACAGCGTATTGACATCCTCTTGTTCCGCAATCGCCTTCTCATAATAGCTAATCGCTTCTTCAAAGGAACCACTACTCGCCAAACTCTCCGCAATTCGTTCAAAAATCTGGCTACCTGCAACCTCCGTCATACCAGCATCAAGTACCGCCTGATAGCTCTGTACCGCCGACGCAAACCGTGCCGTTGACAAATAAAATTCACCCAATGCAAAATCAATCACAGCTTCGTTTGGTAACAAACTCTTGGCCTGCTGTAACTTCGCCTCCGTTACTTCAAAAAGCCCTTGCATCTGATACAAATCCGCAAGCACTAACAAGCTCTCTGGATAAGCCTCGTCTTGCGTATTGACTTGTTCTAAATATTCCATCGCAGTCTCGATATCATCCTTCTCAATCGCGACCTCTGCTGCCCGAACCAATAGCTCCCCTTCATCCTTGTACTTCGCAAGCAAAAGTTCGTACAAATCTTCCGCTTCCTCCAAGAAACCTAGTTGCATCAATTGCTCTGCTAACCAATACTGTTCTTCATCCGTTCCATCCTGTAAGGCTTGCTTAAAATATTTCTGCGCCTCAGGCAAGTTTTCCTGCTCTAAAGCCGCTAACATCTGCTCTGCAAATTTCATGATTAATCTCCTCACATCTATCCTAGTTTCGTAGGCTTATTATAACGGAAAGGTCAAAACAAGTCAAACAGTCTTTCTCTAATTCTCCAACTTACTTGTTCGCTTGCTCAATCAAGTCAAATAACACTTTATTCTTATATACCCGTTCTCGCCCAATCATCTCCGAAATAAGAAAACCGTGCTCCTCCAACTTTTGCAAATAAGTCACCGCAGTCCTCCGAGAAACATTCAAATGCTGCTCCACATACATAATTTTTGTATAAAATTCATAAAACAGCGTCTCAACTAGCTCCTTCGAATATAGTTTCGGCAACTTTTCCTTTAACGCTTGCCCATACTCGACCATCGCCTCTGTAATCGAACGAATAATTTTTAGCGTTTCCTTTGCCGTTTCCTCTACCCCTTTTTAAAATATACACCACCCACTCCTCAAAATAAGCGCTATCCTGCTGTATTTTCCGTAGTAATACGTAATATTCTTTCTTCGTACGCAAAATATACTTGCTCAAATAAAGCACTGGGCTCTCGAGTAATCCCATCAATACAAGGTATAATATATTCAAAATTCGTCCACTACGCCCGTTCCCATCGTAAAATGGGTGAATCGCCTCGAACTGGTAATGGATAAGCGCCAACTTGATTAGCGGATCCGTTCCATCATCCAGATTAATATACTGCTCCAAATCCGCAAGCAAATCTCTAATTTCCAATTCTGATTGTGGCGGCGTATAGATGATCTCATCTGTCGTCACGTTTTTGATAGCCGTACCAGGAACTTTACGAATCCCTGTTTTGCTATTTTCTATGATGCGTTGGATATGTTCGATGAGAGCAGTTGTGATGATGTCACGTTTTAAGATATATTGATAGCCCTCCCAAAGCGCGTGTCGATAGTTGAGTACTTCTTTTGTTGCAGCATCGCGCACTTTATCTTTAGACATGGCTTGATATAAATCGTCATGCGTCGTGATAATTTGTTCGATTGCCGAACTATCCTTGGCTTCATTGAGCGTCATGGCATTAATCAGGATGTACTGATTCGGTATCGTCGCGGAATATCCTTTTAATTCTGCCAAGGCACGATTCGACTTTGCCAATTGCTTATAAATCGTTACTGTATCTATATTTATGTCGTGATTAGGCAATTCTAATAGCATTTGACTCCGTCCCTTCTCTTTCTTTAAGTATAGCACACAAAATATAATATGTGCAAAAAAAACTTAATTATTGCACGCATTATAAAAACGTGTGCAACTTTTGCACACGTTTTTTTCAACTTAATATAAAGAAGCTACATCCTCAAAAAAAGTGGGGTAAGAAACTTTGACAGCTTCAGCATTTTCTAAAGTTACACCAGAATCTGCGAGCAATGCTGCGATTTGCAACATCATTCCCATACGATGATCACCATAGGATTTTACTGTTGCACCATGCAAATTTTGTTGACCCTCGATAATCATGCCGTCCTCCGTCCCAACGAGTGCCACACCCATTTTTGACAGTTCTGTAACGACAGCGTCAATTCGATTCGTTTCTTTCACTTTCAATTCTTCTGCGTCTTTAATGACCGTTTTTCCCGTCGCTTGGGATGCCAATAACGCAATGACTGGCAATTCATCAATGAGGCGCGGAATAATATCGCCACCTATTTCGATGCCTTTTAATTCGCTCGTTTCAACGGTAATCGTTCCAGCGGGCTCGTCCCCAACTGCGCTTGTTTTTTCAACGGTGATTCTCCCGCCCATCGCTTGGACAACATCGATAATCCCTGTTCTCGTTGGGTTAATACCAACATTTTCTAAACGAATTTTACTATTAGGAATGATTAATCCCGCCACAATAAAAAATGCTGCAGAGGAGATATCGCCTGGAACAACCACTTCTTGTCCGCGGAATTTCTGACCACCGGAAACACGAATTGTTAAGTCATCCACTTCGACTTCACCGCCAAATTGACGTATCATTTGCTCGGTGTGATCGCGCGTCTTTTCTTTTTCGATAATCGTTGTTTCGCCTTCTGCTTGTAGTGCAGCAAAGATGATAGCACTCTTCACTTGTGCACTAGCAACAGGGAGCGTATATTCCATCGGGCTTAGCTTTGTTCCAATCACTTTTACTGGTGCAAAATTAGCTTCCTTCGCTTCAAAAGTCGCACCCATTTCACGGAGTGGGTTCATTACGCGACCCATTGGACGTTTCGCAATGGAAGCATCGCCCTCAATTGTCGCATCAAACGAACGCCCAGCCAAAATTCCTAACATCAACCGAATCGTCGTTCCTGAATTGCCTACATCCAGAGTTTCCGCTGGTTTTTGCAGGCCGTCCCAACCTTTACCTTGTACTACTATTTTCCCCTCCGATACATCAATGCTCACACCTAGCGCGCGAAATACACCAATCGTGCTCAGACAATCTTCTCCCATTAAAAAGTTAGTCACCGTCGTTGTACCTTCCGCCAACGCACCAAACATAATGCTTCGGTGAGAAATCGACTTATCTCCTGGAACTCGAATCGTCCCATTTAATCCTTGTTTATTCCTAATTAACTGCATCGTTTTCCCCCTAAAAGTGACATTGATAATGACTATATTTCTCAATACAACGCTTCGCACGTTCGCGGTCTTTTTCGTTTTGGAATGTAATCTGCAAAATCCCCATGATGTCTTCGCGAGTTTCTAAAATTTTAATATTAATCAAGCTAATTTCTTCTTGCGCGAGAAAACCAGTGACCTCCGAAATAACACCCGGATAGTCAGGCACATCGACAAACAAGTCATAAAAAGATGGAATCGCGCCTTCTTGATGAACTGGCAACGAATCCCGAAACTCTTTCGCTGTATCGAAAAATTGATAAATCGCGTTACTATCTTCTTTTTCAAGCATATCAATCGCTTCATTCATACCATCGCGCCAATTTCCAAGCAATTCGCGTAACGTGTCTTTATTAGAAAGCGAAATATCCGTCCACATCGTTGGGTCAGAAGAAGCAATCCGAGTAATATCGCGAAAACCGCCTGCCGCTAAACGAAAAGCCGCGGGATGTTCTTGCGTAAAAGCACTCGTCTGATTCACAAGCGCCGCCGCCACGATATGCGGTAAATGACTTAGCATTCCCGTGATATTATCATGCTCTGTCGCTGACAATTCCAAAAATTTCGCGTTCGTACCCTCTAACCATTCTCGTAAAAGAACCACATGTTTTGGATCCTCATCTTCACTTGGTGTCAACAAATAATAAGCATTCTCAAACAACAACGATTTAGCAGCCGTCACACCACTTTTATGCGATCCCGCCATCGGATGTCCACCAATAAATGTATAACCAGCCTCTTGAATCGCTGCCGCATGTTGCATCACGCGCAATTTCGTACTTCCCGTATCTGTAATAAGCAAATTTTCCTTCAATGGAAGTCTTGGTAGCTCAACTAAGAACCGCTCCGTTTGTTGCACTGGACAACAAAAAATAAGCAAATCCGCACGCGCAATAACATCCGCCAAATTCGTCGTTCCCTCATCGATAATTCCGAGCGAATCCCCAGCTAAAATCGTTTGTTCTGAAATATCGACACCAATAATATGAGCCTGTGGATGTTTCGCGCGAATACACAGTGCGATAGATCCACCAATCAGACCAAGTCCTACGATAACGACCGTTCCTTTCATCCTCCAAAACCCCTTACTTTACTAATTGTTGCAGCAACGCAATCACCGCTGCATTTTCCGACGCTTTTCCAATCGTTATCCGTACAGCTGTCGAGAAACCAAGCGCAGAGCCAGAACGCACGATATAGCCATTCTTTTCTAAATAGTGAAACACATCGTCCGCCGGTTGCCCCATATCAACTAATACAAAATTCCCTTGTGATGGATACACAAAAACCGCCTCATTTTGGGCTGCGAAAGCTTCATATTGTTTGCGACCAGTTGCATTTTCCACACGACATTTCTCAATAAAATCCTGATCCGCCAATGCAATCTGCGCTAATTTTTGCCCCATTGTCGTCGTATTAAATGGCGGTCTCACAATATTAATGTGGCTAATAATTTCGGCGTTCGCAATACCGTAACCAACGCGAGAACTAGCGAGTCCATAAATTTTACTAAATGTGCGCGTAATGATCAGATTCGAAAACTCATAAATCAGCGCTGTATGTGTCTCTGGCTGAGGTTCCACGTATTCAATATATGCCTCATCTAGCACAACTAAGACGTCTTTCGGAACTTGACGCAAAAACGAAATAATCGCATCTAGCGCTATGTAATTGCCAGTCGGATTATTCGGGTTGCAGAGCCAAACAATACTCGTCGTCTCATCAATAGCAGCAAGCATTTCCGGCAAATCATGATCACCATTTTTCGTCAACGCGATTTCGCGAACTTCTGCACCTTCAATGCATGCGTTTTGGCGATATTGCGGGAAAGTTGGTCTGCCCATGACGGTGCTCGTCGAAGGAGACAACAATGTCCGTGATAGTAAAGCAATCAACTCATCGACGCCACTCGTGAAGACAAGTTCCTCTTCCTGTACACCGTGATACGTTGCAAGTTGCGTTCGTAAATCTGACGCCCAGCCATCTGGGTAGATTTCAACACGCACGTCGACTTGCTTCAAATAATCCGCCACTTTTTCAGAAACGCCATGTGGATTTTCATTCGAAGATAGTTTCGTAATTTCCGTCAAGCCAAGTTCGGTCATTACCTGCTCTTCTCGTTTTCCTGGTTTATATGAATGTAAACCGTTTAAAGTCGTTTTCCATTTCATTCCTGTTACCTCCTACTTCGCCAAATCTGGTCGTAAAACCCGTGCACCTTCTAAATAAACGTGTACCACATCTTGCTGCGCGACTTCGCCAACCTCCGCATTAACCATCAAACGGACACACATCGCCAGCGCGCCTGTTACTGGAATTTCCATCACACCCATAATCGGCACAAACTGAAAACCAGCTAATTCACGAATCGGCTTAGCAGGAAACGCCGCATCAATATCACCCGTCACCGATGTCAAAATTGACGAAATCGCATCTGGTGTCAAACCATTTTCCGTCACAATCGCTTCGAATAGCGCAATCGTTGCCTTATAAATCGCTTCCGGCGTATTCTCCGTCACCGTTGTTGCCCCTCTAATACCTCTGATCATTTCTCTACGCCTCCTGACTCACTCTTCTAAATGTTGCTTCTATCACATCATCCGACACTTTTTGAATTTTCGGTTTGCCAATTTCTTCAAGCAATATCATCGTTATTTCGTTAAATGTCGTCTTTTTATCATGCTTCATATTTTCTAACAAAACAGCAAAATCCAGATTCGCAGGCATTTGCACATCATACCCCAGTGCGGCAAGCCATTTAAGCAATGCTTCTTTATCAAAAGATAGACCTAATAACCGCTCACTCATGTCCAGCGCATAAATCATCCCGAACATAATTGACTCCCCATGAAGCCATTTGCCAAATTCACCGTAGGCCTCAATCGCATGTCCCATCGTATGTCCAAAATTCAAATATGCACGAACACCTTGCTCCGTCTCATCCTGCGACACAATCTCCGCCTTAATCTCAATACCGCGCGCAAGATAGTTTGTCAAATCCACGCTATACAAATCCATCGGTGTTTTATACGTTGCCATCAATTCCACAAGCAACGCCGGGTCCTGAATCAACGCATGCTTCACCAATTCCGCAAAACCAGAACGCATTTCCCGCTCCGAAAGCGTCCCAAGTAAAGACGTATCATAAATCACGGCCTCCGGTTGATAAAAATTCCCGACCATATTTTTGCCTAATGGGTGATTAATCGCTACCTTCCCGCCAACTGCACTATCATGCGCCAAAACTGTCGTCGGAATTTGGTAAAACGCAATACCTCGCATATACGTCGAAGCAACGAAACCGCCTAAATCACCAATCACGCCACCACCAAAAGCAAGCAAGACCGATTTGCGATCCAGACCAATCTCAATTGCTTTCGTCATCGCATCCTCATACACCGCAAACGTCTTCGCTTCTTCACCAGCAGGCGTCACATAATACGAAACCTTTTCAAGCGGAGCAAGCAGTTCGTTCATTTTCGCCATGTGAATTTCCGCGACGTTCGCATCGGTCATCACAAACACTTGCGAAAAACGGCTCAGTTCTGCAACCAAGCTCTCCGCTTGCTCACGCAACGCATTCTGGCTAATATAGACCGAGTACACCTTATCCTTCGTCGTCACCGTGATTTCTGCCATTTTTTAAAACTCCTTCGTCATGGCACGATGCTCTTCCACATGCGCCCGTAGTACATCAAAACGATCGCTATCAAATTTCTCCAAGATCGCTTGCGCTACTTCCCAAGCAACAACGGCTTCCGCAACAACACTCGCCGCAGGAACAGCACAGCTATCAGAACGCTCCACGCTCGCGTTAAATACTTCCTTCGAATCAATATCCACACTTTGAAGAGGCTTGTATAATGTTGGAATCGGCTTCATAACACCGCGAACCACAATCGGCATCCCGTTCGTCATCCCACCTTCAAAACCACCAAGATTGTTCGTGCGTCTCGTATAACCATCTTCCTCCGACCACAGAATCTCATCCATGACTTCACTACCAGGTTTACGTGCCGCTTCAAAACCAACGCCAAACTCCGCACCTTTAAACGCATTGATGCTGACGATAGCCTGCGCAATTTTCGCATCAAGCTTACGATCCCATTGCACATAGCTACCAAGGCCAGCAGGTACGCCACCAACGACAACTTCGACAATACCGCCAATCGTATCGCCATTTTTCTTCGCTTCATCGATCTTCTGCTTCATCTCTTCTTCTTTTGCCATATCCAAACAACGCACAGAAGACGCCTCAGAAATCTCTTGAATCTCCTTAATCGAATAATCACGCGTCAATTCCGCACGCACACCACCGATTTCGAGCACATGCCCAGCAACTTCAATGCCGAGCTCTAGCAATAATTTCCGAGCAATCGCACCAGCCGCAACCCGTACCGTTGTTTCACGAGCCGAAGAACGCTCCAATACATTGCGCATATCACGATGTCCGTATTTCATCCCACCAACCAAATCCGCATGACCTGGACGTGGACGAGAAACTTTCCGCGATGCCTCTTTTTCCGCAGGTACTGGCTCAATACTCATCACCGTTTCCCATTTTTTCCAATCTTTATTCTCCACAAAAATAGCAACAGGCGATCCCATCGTTTTACCGTGACGAACCCCTGCTGAAATTTGCGCCCGATCCGTTTCAATACGCATCCGTGCACCACGTCCGTGTCCACCTTGACGTCTCTTCAAATCCGTATTAATATCCTCCGCCAAAAGCGGCATCCCTGCTGGCAATCCCTCAATAATTGTCGTAAGTCCTGGACCATGTGATTCTCCCGCTGTTAAATATCTCATTTTTCAACTTCCTCTCCATCTATTTAATCTTTCTTTTATTTCAAAAATAAGTCTTATTATTTTAGCGCTTTAAAGTGTATGTGTAGTATCATATCATAATTTGCCACCTACGTAAACAAGAAAAGCGCCAAAACTCACTAAATACACAAAAAGCGCTTCTATTTGGAAGACTTGCGAACTTCCGGCTCTTCTGTAAATTCCGGTTCACTCCAATCTCCAAATACAAACGCCCTAGCATCATTATCTATAACCACACATCTATCGCTTTATCATACGACAGCAACTCTTCTGCTTTAAAAAATAAACCAATCTCACGCGCCGCACTTTCGACCGAATCCGAGCCATGAATCACATTCCGATTCATATGTACCGCGAAATCCCCGCGAATCGTTCCTTGTTCAGCCTCAAGCGGGTTCGTTTTGCCCATCATCAAGCGCGCAATCGCAACTGCCTCGTCGCCTTCCCAAACCATGGCAAAAACTGGACCAGATGTGATAAATTCTAAGAGATCTGGAAAGAAAGGCTTGCCGATATGCTCCGCGTAATGTTGTTTTGCCAATTCTTCATTAATACGCATCAACTTTGCACCAACTAATTTGAGTCCTTTTTTTCTCCAAACGCGCCACGACTTCACCAATCAAGCCACGCTCGACACCATCCGGTTTTACCATCAAATACGTTCTCTCCATCTTCCTACCTCCTAGTATTTTCTCTTATCCAAAAATTGCACAATCTGCTTCAATGGCTTCAGTTCCTTCGACGGTGGAAACTCCTCTAAAATCGCAATCGCCTTTTGCAAATAACTCTCCGCAACCGCTTCCGATTTCTTAATCGCCCCAGATGCTTTAATCGCTGCAATAAATGCTTGCATCTCATCTTTTGACGTCTGCTCCGTAATCTCACGCAACTTCATCCGAAAAGTCTCATCCTCCATCGCAAAAAAGACAGGCAAGGTAATATTTCCTTGTCGCAAATCATCCCCCGCCGGCTTACCAAGCGACTTCTCCGATCCAGTAAAATCAAGAATATCATCCGTAATCTGGAACGACATCCCTACATAATACCCAAACAAAAACAGTTTCCGATGCAGCTTCGAATCCAATTGTGCTACAATCCCGCCAAGCTGACAACTTGCTGCAATCAAAAGTGCCGTCTTACGCTTAATTCGGCGCAAATACGTCCGTACATTTTGATTGAAGTTGTATTTGGCACGCAATTGTTCAATCTCACCAACAGCAAGCTCCACCGTCACATTCGAAAGCACTTGGTGCGCCTCTTGGTTCATAATTTTTGTCATGTATTCCAGTGACTTCGCAAACAAGAAGTCCCCTGTATACATCGCAACGTGGTTCCCCCACTTCGACTTAATGGTTGGAAGTCCACGCCTCACATCCGCATCATCTACCACATCATCATGCACAATCGACGCCATATGTATTAATTCCACTGCCACTGCCGCCTGCTCTACCTGATTCCATTCAAACTGACCAAGCCGTGCTGTGAGGCAAACAAAAATCGGTCTAATCCGCTTTCCTCCAGCATCAAGGAGTTGTAAAGCCGCCTCTTCAATTAAAGGTGCCTGTTCGGATGCAACTGCTCTGCGCAATTCCTCTTCAATGGTAGCCACATCCGCTTGAATATTAGAATATAGAAAATTAAGTTTCATCTGCCCCACCTATTGTTCTTTCTTTTTATACCCAAAATGCGTCGCGCTCGCCCCACCACTATGTGGAACATAACGGACATGATTAAATCCAGCCTCTTGGAACATATCTGCTAATTTTTTCATACCTGGGAAACTTCGCGTCGATTCTTCCAACCAAGCGTATTCTTCATAACTTTTTGCAAATAATTTACCCATTAAAGGCATCATATGGCGGAAATAAAAGAAGAATAGCTGATTATAACCCGGAATCGTTGGTGTTGATGTATCCAAACAAGTCAACAATCCACCCGGTTTCAACACACGGTACATTTCCTGCAAAACCGTCATATAATCCGGCACGTTGCGCAAACCAAAACCAATCGTCACATAATCAAACGAATTATCCGCAAATGGCAATTCCATCGCATTCCCATGCATTAATGTAATATTAGAATACGGCGAGTCGATCACTTTTTCTTGACCTACCGCCAACATGTTCTCACTAAAATCCAGACCAATAACCGAACCTTCCGCACCAACCGCTTCCGCCATCGCAAGCGTCCAATCCGCCGTCCCACAACAAACATCAAGCGCCGAAGAACCAGCCTTCACACGCATAAAATCCATCGTTGTTTGACGCCATTTCGCGTGTAAATGGAAACTAATCAAGCTATTCATTCGGTCATAGCTAGGAGAAATTTTTTCGAACACATTGTGAACTTTCTCTTCTTTCGTTTCTATCATACCCATCATTTCTCCTCTATCGTCCGAGTAGCTCCTGCAAACGTTTCTCTGTCATATCAGAAATCGCTAACCCGCCCATATTTGCCTTGATTTCAGCCTTTAGTGTCACAATCAAATCCTCTAACCACATCGCAAAATCAGCCTGCGCATTTAATGCCATATACCCGTGCTCATATGCCGCCTGAAACAACGAACTACCAGTCACCAACCAATTTTTACGTTCCTCTAAAAGATACGTCAGCAAAATCGCGCGCGCCCCAACAAACGTAAAAGCCTCATCGCACCCGAAATAAGTCGCAAACCTAGAAAAAATAGCTGCTTTGGACATCACTAAATGTGCTAAATAATCCTCGTCGCCAGTAATATGCAATTGATAAAGATTGACCTTCGCCTCATTCGTCTCTTGGACACCACGTTGTAAAGCCGCCAGCAAATCAATCATACCAAATTCAGACAACGCCCGGTAATATAAACTACTATAAAAATCACCAGCAAGCACCGTTAATTGGCGTTCTTGCCACGTTTTTTGCTTCACATCACCCGGCTCATCAATCTCATCGTGCGTATCATGAGCTAAAATCACATACAGTGTCGCACCAATCACCTGATGAGCCACACCATCGTCTAAATCAGTCCCTCTAATCGCCTCATGTAGCCACAACATCTGATCCTTATCCATTTTCGGCCCATCAAAATTTTCGCCTAAAAAACGATAAGCTGTCTGATCTAAAACAAGTGCCTCTACCTGTTTCAACTGCGCTACGCCACCTTGATAACTCATTTACAAAATCCCCTTCAAATCTCGTTTATCCTGTATCGTAAATTATACCATAACCTTCACAAAAATCGCCATCAGCTTGGCTAGCCGCTTAATTCTTAATGAGCGCCATAACCTCACTACGCAACTTATCATCATTTCTAAAAGCCCCACGAACAGCACTTGTAACCGTTCTGGCACCTGGTTTATTGACACCACGAATCGTCATACACATATGCTCCGCCTCTAAAATAACCATGACGCCAAGCGGTTTTAATTTATCCATCATAATTTCCGCTACCGTTGTCGTAATACGCTCTTGCAATTGCGGACGTTTACTTACATCATCTACCACACGCGCCAACTTGCTAAGCCCAGCTACCCGACCATTTTGCGGCAAATAAGCTACATGCGCTACGCCAAAAAACGGCACTAAGTGATGCTCACACATCGACGAAAACCGAATATCTTTCACTAAAACCAGTTCTTCATGCTGCTCTTCAAAAACCGTATTAAAATGAATCGAAGGATCCTTTTGCAATCCAGAAAAAACTTCTTCATACATTCTTGCAACACGCATTGGCGTATCAAGTAATCCTTCGCGCTCAGGATTCTCTCCAACCGCCTCTAAAATAATTTTGACCGCATCTGCAATCTTTTGTTTATCTATTTGCTCCATAATATTCCCCTTTATAAACCCGTCGTTACCTACCTCGTTATTTTAACATAGCAAGTAAACCAGGTAAATGTTAATCACTCATGGTTTTGTTGCTACAACAGATAAATCGGTGGCAATCGTTCGCATTGTTGGGGCTGTTCGACATGAAAAGAGTTACAGCCCCAATATGTATGAGAGTGAAACGAGCATGTAATCCATTGTTGTTTCGCGGAATACAAACGCTTTCGCTCGGCTTGTGTGAAGTAGAATGTACGTCCTACAGCCTAGAGAAAATGATTTATAGCTATTCATAATTCAGTGGTTAACATTTTTTGTGAACTAGTAAACTTACATTTAGGCAACAAAAAAAAGGAATTCCGGGGAACTCCTTTTTTTTTTGTGCTTAAAAAGTGTATGTAGTTATTTAACAGCTTCTTTAAGCGCCTTACCTGGTTTGAATGCAGGAACTTTGCTTGCAGGAATGTCAATCTCTTCCTTCGTACGTGGGTTGCGTCCTTTACGGGCAGCACGTTCACGAACTTCAAAGTTACCAAATCCGATTAATTGAACTTTTTCACCTTTAGATAAAGAAGTTTGGATAGTTTCAAAAACAGCTTCTACAGCTTTAGCAGCGTCTTTTTTAGAAAGATCTGCAAGTTCTGCTACGCTATTTACTAAATCAGTTTTGTTTGCCATTGTTTTTTCACCTCCTTAAGAGAATAATACCAAATGAGCAGGTCTTCCTTAACACTTGTATTATCCATTTCCCAAAATAAGCTAAACTTCTATGGAAATTCTAAGAAGAATTTCAGCTGGAATGGCATTTTATCGCCATTTCAGTGATTCTGATAAAAGATTATCACATTATCCCTACAACTGCAAGGATTTAGAAGCGAGAAGCTTTATTTTTTTACAAAAAAAGATTTTCTTTAATCCTTCTAGTCCTAGTTCTGGAAACGTGATTGTATCAAGCTGTTAAGCATAATACTAACGCGAGAGACCTATAATAGCAAGTAAAAACACACCAAATAGGAAAAATAGTTCAAATTCCTTAAAAAATGAACAGAAATCGGCGCTTTTGCCTGACAACTCTAGGTTTCAACTACTATTATCCTTCTAACATCATAGATTGGAATTTTGCTTTTTTGGAAGCGCTAATTCCAATTCCTTTTTCCAAATAAGCATCTACCGAACCGTATTGTTTCTTCATCTCATCAAAAGCAATTTCTAAATAGGCGGCTTTCGCTTCTGCCATTGGCCGGAAATTTTCAAGTTCTATTTTTTCTGTATTTCCCGAGAATGCTTCGACTAGACCTTGCATCTCACCTAGAATGTCATCCGCATATTGATTTGTAAGCTCATAATCGGCTAGAATCGTTTTTTCCGGTATATCTAACAACTTTAATAAAAGGGCCCCTAAAACGCCTGTACGATCCTTTCCGGCCGTGCAATGGAATAGGAATGGCAAATCTTCTTGATCAATGACATATTCTAGAATTTCACGAAAACCATCTTTAGATTGCACAAAAACACGATAGCTTTCTCCCATCAAAGGTTCATAGACACGATGATCCTCTGGAATCTCCATTTTTTGCGTTTCACTCGACTCATTTTTAGCCGTTCCAATCGGAATATGACGGTTCGCAACACCTGGAAGGGATGGTGATGGTTTCGCTGCAATCTCGGACGTACTACGCAGATCGCAAACCCACTTTATCCCCATTTTTTCTAGTGTTAACTCATCTTTAGCCGTCAAATTGGTAAGGAGCGAAGAACGGTATAATTGCCCCCACTTCACCGTTTTTCCAGCTGTGTTCACGTAACCACCTAAATCTCGAAAATTGAAACAACCTTCCAATGGAATGATTCGTTCCCCGATGACTTCCTTCGATCCATCTGGCTTTTGAATCGTGAAAAAGACCGGCAAATCCTCTGTTAAAAGTAGAAAATGTGTCTCTTTATCTATTACTAATAACTGTTTTTTTGATGCGCTAGGTTCTGCTGTATGGCTCTGATAAATCGTTGAACCCGCTGGAATATCTCCTGACGACCACGTAAGCGACAATTGTGTTCCTGTTCTTTGCACTTGTATCATCGTTTATCCCTCCAAATTTGTCTAGATTTTAACTCTATAGTAACATAAAACCCCCTACAAAATAAGCTGCAGGAGGTTTTCAGCGTGTCAACAAACACTCATTTTCGTTGACACGCTAAAAGTTTGGGTGAAATATCATATAAAGCAGATTCTTTTAATACTCTTCTTTTTCTAGTTTGCGATCGCGCCCCATCAGGCGGTCAACGGCAATCTGAGGGTCTTCTTTTTCAAATAGGACTTGGTAGATTGCTTCTGTGATTGGCATGTCAATATCGAGCTTTTTCGCCCATTGATGAACTGCTTTAGCTGTGCGCACGCCTTCCACGACCATTCCCATGTTTTTAAGAACACGTTCCAAGCTCTCACCTTTACCAAGCATATTGCCAGCACGCCAGTTTCTCGAGTGCACACTTGTACATGTAACGATCAAATCACCGATACCAGTTAGTCCATAAAACGTCTGTGGATCAGCGCCAGCCGTTACGCCAAGTCGCGTAATTTCAGCCATACCGCGCGTCATTAAGGCTGCTTTGGCATTATCGCCGTAACCCAGGCCATCTGTAATTCCAGCGCCAAGTGCGATAATATTTTTCAAAGCGCCGCCAATTTCAGCACCAATCACGTCCTCATTCGTATAAACCCGCAAATTATTGTTTAAAAAAGCATCCTGAACAATTTCCGCAGCTGCTAAATCTTTGCAACTCGCGCAAAGCGTTGTTGGATGGTGACGGACAACCTCTTCGGCATGGCTAGGCCCAGATAAAACAACAAGCGCAGAACGTTTCTCAGGTTCAATTTCTTCCTCGATCACTTGTGTCATCCGCAAGTTGGTATCAGGCTCAATACCTTTACTCACGTGCACAAGCAATGTCGGCTCTTTTAAGGCATCATTTAGTTGACTACAAACAATCCTCATAGCGCTCGTCGGAATCGCAATAACGACCATCTCCGCGCCGGCTAGGGCTTCCTCCAATACGAGAGTTGCTCGCATCTTCGGTGAAAGCGTCATATCAGGAAGATAATGTTGATTGGTATGCTTGGTATTCAGTTCCTCAACCACTTCTGCGTGATTTCCCCAAATAACAACATCATGCCCATTTTCAATCAAAACTAGTGCCAATCCAGTGCCCCAACTTCCAGCACCAAGAACAGCAATCTTTTGTTTTTTCGTCATTAAAATCTCTCCTTTATTTTCTCTGGCGTGCGATTAAACGAATCGGTGTACCATCAAATGGGAAGGCATCGCGAATTCGATTTTCTAAGAATCGTTCGTAAGAGAAATGCATCATTTCTGGTTCGTTTACAAAGACTACAAACGTTGGTGGTCTAACCGCAACCTGCGTCGTGTAGTAGATTTTCAGACGTTTGCCTTTATCCATTGGTGATGGGTTCATTGCAACGGCATCCATGATAACATCGTTCAATAGACTTGACTGTACGCGTAAAGAATGGTTGTTGCTGATGTCGTTAATCATTGGGAATAGGTTAGTCAAGCGTTGTTTCGTTACCGCTGACACGAATACAATCGGTGCATACGACAAGAATAGGAATTGTTCACGGATATCTTGAATAAACGCGTTCATTGTTTTCTCGTCTTTTTCAATGGCATCCCATTTGTTTACCACAACTAAAATACCGCGTCCGGCTTCATGTGCATAGCCTGCAATTCGCTTATCTTGCTCACGAATTCCTTCTTCGGCATTCAACACAACTAAAACAACGTCGCTTCGTTCAATCGCTCGCATCGCACGTAATACGCTATATTTTTCTGTCGATTCATATACTTTCCCGCGTTTACGCATCCCGGCTGTATCAATCATCACGTACTCTTGCCCTTCAAATTCATAAGGCGTATCAATCGCATCACGCGTCGTTCCAGCAATATCTGAAACAATCACGCGCTGTTCGCCTAATAAAGCATTCAAAATGGAGGATTTACCAACATTCGGGCGGCCAATAAGAGAGAATTTGATTACATTTTCATCGTATTCTTCTTCGTCAAGTTCTGGGAATTTCTTGAAGACTTCATCTAGTAAATCTCCAAGACCCAAACCATGCGATCCCGAAATTGGGAAGGGCTCGCCGAATCCAAGCGAATAGAAATCATAAACCTGATCGCGCATCTCCGGATTATCGACTTTATTAATCGCTAAAACAATCGGTTTTTTAGATCGATATAAAATTTTGGCCACTTGTTCATCTGCATCTGTTACGCCTTCACGACCATTCGTAATAAAAATGATAACGTCTGCTTCATCAATCGCGATCTCTGCCTGCGCCTTAATTTGCGCTAAAAATGGCTCATCTCCTAAATCAATTCCACCTGTATCAATAATATTAAAATCACGTCCAAGCCAATCAGCCGAATTATAAATCCGGTCCCGCGTGACACCTGGAATATCTTCCACAATCGAGACACGTTCGCCGACGATGCGGTTGAAAATAGTGGATTTGCCGACGTTCGGACGACCGACAATTGCTACTACTGGTTTAACCATTATTTCACCTTCTTTTTCTTTAAATTACTTCAGACTTTCTTTAGTTTAACAGTAAACACGCCTAGTATCAACTTAAATTTCACAAATAAAAAGCGAGGAGCTGGTAACACGTAAACAATACGTGATACTAGCTTCCCGCCCCAGCGGATAAAAAAGTTAGAACTTTCAGCGCGTCGACAAATACCCATTTTCGTCGTTAAAAGCTCCGTTCCGATGCTCACGTACCACATACGTACCACTCCGGTACTCGCCTTTGCCTAGAAACTAGGCATTTCTCGACACGTTGAGGTTTAGCAGAAAATCATGTTTAGTAGTTTTTTCTAACCTCTGGAAGTTAAAACTTTATCGCTTATTTATCATCTGTTGTCTTTAAATTCTTTAGTTTGTCGCCGATTAAATCACCAAGTTGGAACCCGGTGCTTTCTTCTGGCAACTCATAATCAGCAACCTCAGCAGGCGCTTCTGTCAACTCTTTAATGCTAAGTGACAAGCGCTTGTCTACTTCATTCACATCCAGAACCTTCACTTCAATTTCTTGGCCCTCTTTTAGTACTTCTTGAGGTGTACCAATATGTTGATGCGAAATTTGAGAAATGTGGACTAATCCTTCGACACCTGGAAAAATTTCAACAAAGGCACCGAATGTTACAAGACGCGCTACTTTACCTTTTAGAACAGAACCAACTGGCGCTTTTTCAGAGATATCATCCCAAGGGCCCGGTTGTGTTTCTTTAATGGATAAAGAGATGCGTTCATTTGCTGGATCTACACCAATAACTTTTACTGTCACGGTTTGTCCTTCTTCTAAAACGTCAGATGGTGATGCGATATGTTGGTAAGAGATTTGAGAAATGTGAACTAAACCATCAATGCCATTCATATCAACGAAAGCGCCAAAGCTAGTTAAGCGTTGAACCGTTCCTTCGACAACATCGCCTTCTTTAATTTCATTCAAACGTTCTTGTTTCTTGCCTGATTTTTCTGCTTCGACAACAGCACGATGCGATAAAATCACACGGTTGTTCTCTGGCTCAAATTCTACCACTTTAAATGTCAACGTTTGGTCTTTATAAGACGCAAAATCTTCTACAAAATGGTCCTCTACAAGGGATGCAGGAACGAATGCGCGCACGCCAAGATCAACTACTAAGCCGCCTTTTACAACATCATTAACGACTGCTTCGAATACTTCACCAGATTCGAATTTCGCTTTAATATCATCGACAGATTGAAGCGCGTCTACTTTACGTTTAGATAATACCAATACATCGTCTTCTACTTTCAAAACGATTAGGTCTAACGTATCGCCAACACTCGCAACATCAGATGCTTGCTCAATATGAACATTAGATAATTCACTGATTGGGACAACACCATCTAGTTTGGAATCAGGAATACCAACGTAAACCTGTTTATCCTCTACACTAGTAACAGTACCAGTTACTTTGTCGCCTTCTTCAAAATTTCTAACTTCTACATCATTTAATTCTTCAGACATGTATAGCCCTCCTCTAAAAACGTTTATCGTAAGCTAGGACTTTCCCAAGATTGACTGTTTCAAGATAAGTAAGCGCAAAAAAAGCGATAAAATAAGCATGAATACGAATTCAATCTAAAATAGGTTTTCGAAAATCCTGTTAGCGAGATAAATTCTCTCTCTACTAACTTCCTACAAATACGTTCATTTGTCAAGTTTTTTAGGTCGAATTCACGTGATTTTTCTTACTAAAAATAAAAATAAACTGCAAATCTAGACTTCCATAGAAATTGTATAGACTTACTCAGCGATTTTTTCTTCCGCTAATTGGTGAATCGCTGTCGCTACTTCCGCAATGCTCATCGATGTCGTATCAAGCTCAATCGCGTCCTCCGCCTTCTGCAATGGCGAGTGTTCTCTTGTGTAATCGAGGTGATCGCGTTCTTCTATCTCTTTTTTTAATTGCTCCAAATTGCTCGGAAACCCTTTGGAGACATTCTCTTTATAACGACGTTCTGCACGTTCATCGACGCTTGCTAGCAAGAATATTTTCAGCTCCGCATGTGGTAAAACCGCTGTGCCAATATCACGACCATCCATCACAATACCGCCTTCTATCGCGAAAACTTGTTGTCGTTTCTGCAACTCTTCTCGCACGACGGGGTGTGCTGCAACTTCAGAGACATTCGCGGTTACTTCCAACGAACGAATCACTTCCGTCACGTTTTCTCCACCAATAAATACTTGCTGTACTTCCCCTGGCTCGAAGCGAATGGATGTTTCCTCCAGCATTTCGCCTAGTGCCGCCTCATCATTTAGCGGTACTTTTTGCGAAATTGCAGCATAGGTAACAGCGCGGTACATCGCTCCTGTATCAATATAAATATAATGCAATTCCTTCGCGACAATTTTTGCCACCGTACTTTTTCCCGCAGCAGCAGGTCCGTCAATCGCGATACAAATCTTTTTGCTCATTTTATGGTTCGACTCCTTTGTCTTATCTGAAATTAGTTTGGCAAATCTCTTCTTCCGCAGCAATTAAAACCGCCAATTTCATGCGTGCCTTTTTGCTGTCATAATCTTTCCCGAGAATGACCCCTTTTTTATAGAGATCATACGTGCTACCTTCGTAATCATAAGTTGTGTAAACATTGCCTTCTTCAGCGCTTGTCGAGATAACAATCGGAATGCCCGCTGCTAATGCACGTTCGATTGCCGGCATCATTCTCGGCGCTACTTGCCCCCGTCCCACGCCTTCCAAAACGATTCCATCCGCACCAGCATCACACGCTGCATCGATAAATAATCCATCCGCTTCCAAGTAACATTTCACGATGTAAACGGATGGCATCGCGCGCTTAATTGGGTACGATTCATGCTCCACAGGTTTCTGATATAGAAAAACTTGATCGTTATCGATGATGCCTAAGTAACCAAATCCAAATGCGCCAAATCCTTGAATATTGGATGCATGGACTTTCTTAACATAGCGCGCTGCAAAAATACGTTCATTGAAAACGACAACTGTCCCAGTATCACGCAGTTCCTTCACGCTCGCCGTATAAATCGCATGCCGAATATTAATATAAGCATCCGATCCAGCTTCACCAGGCGCCCGTTGCGATCCCGTTACGACAACCGGCCTAGCATCGCTAATCGCCAAATCAAGAAAATAAGCCGTTTCCTCCAGGGAATCCGTCCCGTGTGTCACGACAATCCCATCGTATGTATCATCCTTAAAAATTTGCGTCACCAAATCCTTTAACGACAACAAATCTTGAAACGTAATATGCATCGATGGCAACTGAAACGTCGAAAAAATGTCAATCTGAATTTCTGCGGGCAGTTCACAAAGCGCCGCCAATTCTTGCCCAGAGAGTTCCCCCGAAGCCAAACGCCCCGACTCCGTTTTCGTACTCGCAATCGTTCCACCCGTCGTAATCAAAGCTACTTTTGCCAAAAAACACACCTTGCTTCCCAGAAAAAAATCGAGAAAAACGGTTCGTTGTCATTCTCGATTTTTCTTATTTTTTTCATATGTTTATTGTGGAATCTTAAGCACCGTTCCAATTGGCACGTTGTCATTCGTTATGCTATTCGCTTGCTTAATTTTTGCGACATTCGCTGCCACGTTTGTATTACCGTAGGCTTGACGCGCAATTTTGTATAGCGTATCGCCAGCAGCAACAGTGTGAGAGGATCCTGCCTCATTCGCTGCTTTCTCTGTGGCATCCTTTTCTTTCTGCCTCGCTTCGGCTGCCAAACGCTCTTCTTCTGCTTTATTCGCAGCTGCAGTTTCTTCTTGTTTACGCGTTTCTTCAGCTTTTGCAGCTGCAATTCGATCTTGCTCTGCTTTTTCAGCCGCGGCTTTCTGAGCTTCTTCTTCCTTCTTCGCTGCTTCTTCCGCTTGTTGTTTCTCTAAAACAGCCTTCTTGTCCGCTTCTTCTTTGGCTTTTGCCTCCGCTGCGGCTTTCTCTTTCGCTTCTTTTATTTTCTCTTCATTGCTCGCGATATTCACTTCTTTTGGCTTCGTTGTCTCTGTTTGGGCGTTCTCCGTCGTCACTTTGTCATCGCTATTAGAGCCGAAATTAAGCACGAACAAATACACACCTAAACACACAATCGGAATAAGCAAAAAGAAAATAATTAATAAATTCAATATTGGATAGCGAAAAATAGCTTTCTTTGATTTATTAGCACGTCTGCTTTGGGAGCGTGATGGAATCGAATCAATATAATCATCATCGTACTCGTCACCTAATTGTTTAAACTCTTGATCGTCTGCCTTACTCATATTTTCGTCTTCTTTCTTAACCACGCGCGACCCCTCCTTCATTCTGATATCTATTTCTCATATCTAACGCACCAATAAAATGGAACAGGATATGAAATATTATTACGGCAATTAAATTCTGATTACTAAATTGAAATAGTCCTGCAATAATTATACTAGTTATTATAACATTGAACAACAGATATACTTTATTTAAATACCGAAAATGCACAAGCACGGACAAAGCTCAGCCGCTCCATCCAATTTAAATACCAAGACTAATAAAAATCATACCAATTCCGAGTGAAATTAACAACCCATTTTGCAATAAAAAAAACGCGTGTTATTTCTTTTTTGGACATATTTTTCATTAACTCAACCGTATTCGCCATATGCCGCCCTCATTTCAGTAAGTACTCCAAATATTTCTGCCAATCTTGTTGCTCCTCTATCGCCGCATTCTCGCCCTTGAAATCAGAAAGGTTCACGCCGCAAATATCGCAACAATTGGAAACAGCCCCTTCTTTTTCCACTTCTTCAAAATAATGACGAACAAAACGACGCCGACACGTGATCCCTTTTATGAAATTCAAAAAGGTATAGAGGTTTTCACGTTTCCAGCCCTTGCGAAACTGGATTTTCTCTTTAATTTGGTTGGGGGTCAAACCAAGCTCCCGATAAAATTCCAGAAAACGCCGCTCCGTTATCGGTAGCTGCTCTGTCAAAGCCGGGCTTAAATGCACCAGTTCTTCTTCTGGCAAATCACGATCCTGAAGCTGCAATTGAATCGCCTCATCCCCATCCACATAAAGCAAAATCGCAATACTCGGCGCGCCATCCCTTCCAGCACGACCAATCTCCTGTAAATACGCCTCCAAATCACCCGGCATATGAAAATGAATCACATAACGAATATCCCCTTTATCAATCCCCATTCCAAACGCACTCGTCGCACAAATAAGATGGAGTTGATTCTGAATAAACTGCTGCTGAATCGTCACACGGTCCTCACCACTCATATCCCCGTGATAAAAAGCCGTACGCAACCCATGCTGTTCTGCAATCTCATAAGCATAACGCTCCGCCAATTTCTTACTAGAAAAATAAACGATACCAGGTCCTTTTAGCGAACCCGTCAATTTCAAAAGTTGCGCCTGCTTCTCAAGCCTCGAATCCAATTTTTGCACATCCATCGCGATATTCGGTCGATCTACAGAATGGATCACATCCGTACACATCATCAAACGCAATTGCGTTTTAATATCCGCGCGCACTTTTTTCGTCGCTGTCGCTGTCAAAACGAGCGTCACCGGGGAGCCAAGTTCCTCCCTAACCGCACCAAGTTCCAAATAATCCGGTCTAAAATCGTGCCCCCACTGAGAAATGCAATGCGCCTCATCCACTACAAAAAGCCCAATCGTCAAGCGCTTAATTGCCATCCGAATTTGCCTATTAGCAAGCATTTCCGGAGAAACAAAAATAAATTTATACGCCGATAAATCCTCAAGCGCGCGCTGTTTCTCCTGCAAACTAAGGAAACTGTTCAGCGCAACTACTCGTTTTTCTCCATTGGCTCGCATCCGCTCCACCTGATCTTGCATCAACGACAAAAGTGGCGATACAATAAGTACCGTACCATCTAGCAAATATCCGGACAACTGGTAGCATACCGTTTTTCCAGTCCCCGTTGGTAACATCGCAAAGCAATCTTTCCCCTCCAATACGTGTGTCACGACTTCACGCTGACCCACTCTAAAATCACGGAACCCTAAAAAAACGTTCTAATTCCTGCTCTAACTGCATATGACGCCACTCCTTCTAGTAATCAGCGCTAATCTAATTTGGAAATAATCCAATGCTGGAAATGCCTGCTTGATATCCTTTAAAGATCGCCATTGTTGTTGGGAAATCGCCGTAACCATCTCATCATCCACCCAAGATGCCACATAAAACCCTGGAATCGTCGCCGCAATTTCGACTATATGATCTTGAATTGTGCTTTCTTTCAAATGCCTTACCGCAGCCATCTTCTCAAATGAAACACCTTGTTCCGCAAGTTGCCACGTTTTCCGAGCCGAACTCGTCAATCCTTGCGCTGCATCTGGCATCAATCCAAATAAAAGCGGAAAATCATGCGCCATCCGAGCAAACAACTGGTGCAAACCATTCACCCACGCAAAATAATATTCCCAGGGCGATAACCCTAGTTCCGTAGCCACTTGAAGGGCTGTTTTACCAATATAATCCCCACCAGAAAAACGCGCGACATAAAGCGCACCATCCACCTGCTGCAACCATTGCTCCAACTCCAAATAAAAATGCCCACGTATCACATCTTTTGTCTCACCCGCCAAATGCTCCGTCAACCACCGTTTCACCGCCATTTGGGACTGCTCATCCCGAATAATCGGTAAATAATGCTTTTGTTCATGTTTGAAATTACTAAAAACCTGAATCGCTAAAAGCAACCTTTCAAAAAAAGGCCCCGTCCGATTTTGATACAAAAATCCGTCTATGTACGGAAAGCGCGTCCTAAATGGCGTCTCGATTTCCGTCAATAATCCAACACCATCTTCCGTTATGCGGAGCAAACCATCCTGCTGCATCCGCTGTAGCCTCGCATCAAAATTCATCTGTCTGAGCGTCGGCACACAGCCAAATAGAGAGGTCACTCCAAACAAATGCGAATCCTGCACCGCCTGCCCCGTCCGTTTTCCCGTCGCAACCGCAAACAAAAAAGCCGGTTTTCGTTTCAATGGAAAAGACGCAATAATCGCCAACAAATAATGATCTAATTCATCCACCCCAACCAGCTCCTTTCCGTTCTTTTCATCTATTCTAACACGAAAACATTTGTTCGGCATCCCTATTTCTCAAAAAAAGTTTTTTAACCCCTTATTAGACACTTTCTCCAAATGGTTCTATAATAACAGAAAGAAGCGTTTCCCAACTAAAACTAGGAGGTATCAAAAAGCATGAAATATACCATTGTCGACCAATCTACATGCATCGCGTGCGGTGCGTGTTCCGTCCAGGCTCCCGCTATTTTCGACTACAACGACGAGGGCCTAGCCTACAACACACTTGATCATAACAGCGGCACTAAACCCATCCCATCGCAATTAGAAAACGACGCGATTGACGCTGAACAAGCCTGCCCATCCCTATCCATAAAAATAGCGGACCACCCATTTCAAGGCGATCCGCTAAAATTTGAATCCTGACTATCTCAAAAAGCATTACACAACGCCGTGATGCTTCTTATCTTTTTTCACCTTTAATTTTACAATCGTATTTTTCAAAATCCACGATCTCATTCTGCCGTAAACTAAGATGAATACCGCTCCTACAACGACACCCTTTAGCAAATTAAACGGTATAATCGCCGTCGTAACAAGCGCTGCAATATTCGTTCCAGCAGGCAAACCTCCAACCGTGATATAAAAAGGCAACAAAATAAAGTAATTAAACAACGACATCATCACTGTCATCGTCACCGCACCAATCCCAGCACCTAAAATCATCGCTTTCGTCGAGCGTGTATAGCGGAAAACATAGTAAATCGGTAGCACGAAACAAATACCAGATAAGAAATTCGCTAATTCCCCGATTGGGACCCCAACAAAGCTCCCCGTTACTAAATACTCCAAGACATTCTTCACAAACTCAATCAACACAATCGCAAGCGGTCCGAATAATAAACCGCCAATAATAGCAGGAATATCACTGAAATCTAGTTTTAAAAATGGTGCACTTGGCAATAATGGAAACTGAATTAACATGATGACAAACGCCACCGCTCCCAATACTGCAATACTTACAAACGCCTTTAAAGAATACTTCTTCATCAAAATCACTTCTCCTTAGATGTTCATCCTAAGAATCTGCGGTTTCCCTTTATTTATGAGCACACAAAACATGAAAAAAATCCCCCGAAAATGCATTCGAGGGACGGTATGTGAAAATCCAAACAAGCACAGTATATTCAAATAAGACTCCAGAAAACCACGCTAAAAAAAAACGTAGCTCAAAAACGTCCAATCCAAATAGACCATAACTAGCCAATTTTTCAAGTAAGTGCGCCAAAAGTAAGCGAACCAACATCTCCTCCCATCCAGACTATACTGTCGGTTTTGGAATTACACCAAATCAACCATCTCAAAAAGAAACAGTTCGTGGACTTTAACCACCGGTCGGGAATTACACCCTGCCCCGAAGATGAACTATATTTTATTGTATTACGTACGTTATTGTACCATAAGCAAAGCCCTCATGCAAAACCGCTTGCTTATCCCCAAGGAATCTCCGTTGAAAGCGCCGCTGCAAGTTCTCGACTTTGCGCCAAACGTTTCTTCCTTGCCAAACTACGTTCTTGCGCATCACGACTAATCATTTTCTCCTCATCTGATTGCGCGACAACGGTTGGGACTTCTACTGTTTTGCCATTATCATCAATCGCGACAAACGTCAGAAAAGAAGTAGCTGCCAAATAACGATCCCCATTTTTCAAATTTTCCGCAATGACTTTCACGAAAATCTCCATCGATGAACGTCCCGTCGAAGCCACGTAGGACTCCAAACATACCGAATGATCATTTTTAATGGGTTGTAAGAAATCGACCGAATCTGTCGAGGCCGTCACAATTCCAGTCCGACAATGCCGGGAAGCACTGATGGATGCTGTATCATCAATATATGTCATCAAGCGCCCACCAAATAGCGTATTATGATTATTTGTATCGGATGGAAAGACCCGACTTGTCTTAATTACCAATGAATCTTTACAAAATTTTTGCATGCGTTCTGTCAATTTCATCAAACTCCTTTATATATCCGTAGAAAGCGGCAACGTGACAATAAATGTCGAACCGATGCCAAGATGACTCTCCACTGTTATTTTACCATTATGCGCCTCGACGATATTTTTTACAATCGATAAACCTATTCCAGTACCTGTTTTCCCGCGAGTTCGTGCCTTGTCTGCTTTATAAAACCGCTCAAACAAGAAAGGAATATCAGCCTCAGGAATCCCGCTTCCGTTATCAATAATCTTAATGACGAGTTCATCCGAGTGAAAATCTGCCGTTTCATGCACTTCTACAATTCCCTCGTAGTCTTCTCTACCCGTGTGACGAATTGCATTCATGATTAAATTCACCAATACCTGCTCCATGCGGTCAGGATCAAACGTATACTCCAAATCAGGATCATCGACCACCAATTGCAATTTCACATTATTATCCTTCGCCAGCACTTCAAAATTGGAAACTACTTTATCTAGGAATGGCGCCACTGGCAAGCGCTGTTTATCCAACTGCTCAAAACCAGCTTCCATCCGCGCTAAATCAAGCATATCATTCACGAGACGTCCAATTCGCAACGATTCATCATAAATAATCTGCGCAAATTCACGCACCTCTTCATCGGTCTGCGCTACACCATCAATAATCGCCTCACTGTAGCCTTGTAGCATCGAAATCGGCGTCCGCAACTCATGTGACACATTATTCACAAAATCGCTCTTCATCTTCTCTAGACGCTTCTCCTCCGTCATATCTCTGATTACCGTAACGATACTCCGAATATCATCCCCATTATAAAGCAATGTCAAAATGGCGACATAGGTTTGGTCGCCAAACACAATTTCACCAACTTGCTCCTCACGCGTTTCCAAAATATTCGTCAGCATCAGATCCAAGTTTGGCGGTATAAGCACTTTATCCTCATTTTCCGTCGAAAAGAACCAATCATGTAAAAACTGTTCCGCAGGCGGATTACTCAAAATAATCGTCTTATCGATGTTGAATTTAATAACCCCGTCCGCCATCCCAACTAGAATATTGGACAACTGCTCCTTCTCTTGCCTTAACGCGCTAATATTGTATTTCAGTTGTTGTGCCATCTTGTTAAAGGCAATCCCTAAATCACCAATCTCATCATGCGTATACGTTGGCACCCGATTATCAAAGTTCCCTTTCGATACAGCAATCGCAATCTTTTTCATTTCTCGCAGCGGGTACGCCATCCGTGACGATAAAATAAACGACAACACGGAAGTAACTAGAATTGCCATAATACCAGATATCAGCAACGTTTTGGTCACCTGTCCTGTCAATTTCAAAATATCTTCATACGACCTATAAACATAGACCGTATTGATATTACCATCTAACGTCTTAAATCGCTGCGCTCCCATATGTACGGCTTCATCATTACTTTCACCATAGAAATTATATTGTTCCAAGATAAATTTCCCCTCAGATAAATGGTCATTCATTTTCTTATCCTCGAACAAATGCGTATATGCTTCCGTACCTAAATGCATAGACGTCTGTTTAGAAGCAACTACTTTCCCCTTCTGCTCCACGATTACACCTGTCGACTTATCCAATAGCTGAAAGGCAGATGAAAGCGTCTCGGTATCCGTCCCCTCTTCAATTAAATTCCCTATATGCTCTGTCGTCGCCTCAATTCCACCAGTGATTTGCTCCGTATTTTTGTCTTCATAAACAATCGCAATGAAAAATCCGGTTGCTACTAGAACTCCCGTTAGTAAAAGAATAATCGTTCCCCAAATTTTTCCGACGATACTATGCCAAAATCTCATTGTCACCAGCCCTTTGATCCGAATTTCAAGCACCTCGTTGCTTGCCGTTTATACAATAATATCAAGAAATAGATAGGCTTTGTTAAACCTATCTATTTCTATATGGACTATTTCACTCTGTTTCTGTCACTTCAAACTTGTAGCCTAAACCCCAGACGGTCACAATCATTTTAGCTGCTTCCTCTGAAACGTCAAATAATTTCTCGCGGAGACGTTTCACATGCGTATCAATCGTACGTAAGTCTCCAAAAAACTCATAACGCCAAACTTCTTTTAATAGCGATTCACGATCAAACACTTTATCCGGTGATTTCGCTAAATAATATAGTAAATCATATTCTTTAGGTGTCAAATTAATTTCTTGGCCTTCCACTATAACCCGATGCGCCTCATTATCAATTTTTAAGTGTGGGAAAGTAATGATATCACCTGGTACGCTTGTTGCAACAGGTTGGCTATGTTGTTGCGCACGTCTTAGAACAGCTTTGACACGTAGGACAACTTCACGCGGGCTAAACGGTTTCACGATATAATCGTCTGCGCCAACCTCAAATCCTTGCACGCGATTCGCTTCCTCACCTTTTGCTGTCAACATAACAACCGGAGTCGCTTTATATTCACGCAATTCGCGACAAACCTCAATGCCGTCTTTTCCTGGCATCATCAAATCAAGCAAAATGACATCATAACTATTATCAATTGCGAGCTGTAACGCTTGATCTCCATCACTAGCCTCTTCAATTTTATAATTCTCACGTTCAAGATACATCTTAAGTAAACGCCTGATCCGGTCTTCGTCATCCACAACGAGAATTTTAACTTGCTCACTCATAGGTAATCATCCCCTTACTCGTTTCTCTAAAAAAGGAAACTTATTTCGGTATGTATTCATATTCCCTAGTCTTTCGTACCTTTTTATTGTCATTTTGTTCACAACTCAACTATAGCACAGACAAGCCCAAATTAAAAAAGGAAAGTCACTATCTTGGACAAATTATACATGCTTTTTTTTATTTTAGCCATTTTTAAGCCTTAGTTTGTGAAAAATAATGAATACTTTACATAAATCGGCAACAAAAAAACTAGGGAAAAAGACATACGCTTCCCTAGATTTTCATTGAAAAAGTAATATTATCTGTTATTCTCTACTGTCGTTATATTTCCCCTGAACTCTAAGTTATTCACTTAAAAAACTATTTCTTATCACCAAATTGCGTCAGCGCCTTTAATCTCTTCACTTCATGATGTGTCAATTCTCTGCGTTCGCCAGCATTCAACCCTTTTAAATCAAGAAAAGCATAGGCTTCGCGTGATAATTTCTGAACTGGATGGCCAATCGTGTCAAACATTTTGCGGACTTGGCGATTACGTCCTTCATGAATGATAACCTCAATGATTGCCTTCTCTTTCTTCTTATCAAATGTTTGTAAACGGACTTTCGCTTTTGCCGTCTTACGCCCTTCAATCATGACGCCATTTTCTAATTTGCGCAAAGCTTCTTTGGACGGAATCCCTTTTACACGCGCGATGTATCTCTTTTCAACTTCATATTTCGGATGCATTAATTGATTTGCAAAATCGCCATCATTCGTCATCAATAGCAAGCCCGAAGTATCATAATCTAGACGCCCAACTGGTATAACCGTTCTGGGATGTCCACGAAAAAGTCAGACACAACGCGGCGTTTCTTATCGTCCGATACAGCGGACATGACGCTACGTGGCTTGTACAACAGAAAATAGCGTTTCACTTCTTGCGTTAGCTCGATGCCGTTTACCTCGATTTTATCCGAGTTACCAACCTTAAGACCCAACTCTCGAACCACTTTTCCGTTAACCTTTACTTTTCCTTCTTCAATCATCACTTCGGCTTTTCTACGCGACGTGATTCCTGCATTCGCAATTACTTTTTGTAACCGTTCCATCTTGCACCTCTTTTTAGCTATTCACTAATTATTATTCCATCTATACCTATTTCCCACCAAAACGATCAAAAAACAAGTCCATCTCATCTTGAATCATTTCCTCAGAATCTATGTTGTCCATCGATGGTAAATCATCTAATTTATTCAAACCGAAGCAATCCAAAAATTCGGATGTCGTTACATACAGTTTAGCACGACCAGCACCTTCTACGCGACCTTTATCCATTATCAAACCCTTCGCAATCAACGTATGAATCGGACCATCCGTTTTCACACCACGAATATCATCAATCTCCATCCGTGTAATTGGTTGACGATAGGCAACAATAGCCAATGTTTCAAGCGATGCCTGAGAAAGTGTCGTGTTACCAGGTACTTCGACTAATTTTCGCAAATAGGTTGCATGCTCTTTTTTCGTCGCTAGTTGAAACGTCCCTGCGAGCTCTAACAGAACAATACCACGTTCTGCCGATTTTGCATAGTTATCACTGAGCGTCTCCAACAAATTCAGCGCTTCAATATGACTGATTTCCATGACCTCTGTCAGTTGTTTCGTGCTCAGCCCTTCATCCCCAGCCGCAAATAGCAAGCTCTCAAGGATTCCTAATTTTTTACTCACAGCTCTTCTTCACCTCTACTAAAAACATATAACGTCGCAAAACTACCCGACTGCTCCACACTGATTTGGCGACGTTTCATCAGTTCCAATACAGCCAAAAACGTCACAATTAAGTCATCCTTTGTCGCCGCATCAAACAAATCCTCAAATACGACACGACCGCTCGCAACCTCCATCCGATCCATCACATCATTCATCCGCTGATCAATCGAAATCTCCTGCTTCGTAATACGTGTATGAAGCGGCTGACTTAGTTTTTTACGACGGAGCATCTTGTGAAAAGCCCCCAACATATCATTGAGCGACACGTCTAAATTCGCTTGCTTGCCAGACGTATCGTATTCCCCCAAATCCATCGGCGCCTTCCCAAAATAAAAATTGCGCTCCGACTCTTTTTCTTTCAATTGTTTCGCAGCTTCTTTAAACCGCTTGTATTCCATCAATCTCTCCACTAATTCATCACGCGGATCGACAGAATCATCGAATTCAAAATCAACCTCAAGCTCCTGTTTTGGCAACAACATTTTACTTTTAATCGCCAAAAGCGTCGCCGCCATCACAAGATATTCGCTAGCAACATCGAGTTCCATCTCTTTCATCAAGTGGATGTATTCCAAATATTGATCCGTAATATCCGCCATCGGGATGTCATAAATATCAATTTCTAATTGCTGAATCAGTTGAAGAAGCAAATCAAGCGGGCCCTCAAAAGCCTCTACTTTAAAATTAATTCCTGTCATAGAAAGCCCACCTTAATGAAGCGGTAAATCCAGTTGTACTAGATTTTCATAAGTTTCGCGTGCTACAACCAGTTTATCTTCCCCGTTCTCCACGAAAACAACCGCAGCACGAGGAATTCGATTGTAATTATTCGCCATCGAATAACCGTAAGCGCCTGTACAGAATACTGCGAGAACCTCACCAGCGTCCGATTTTGGAAGTGGCAAATCCCAAATCAACATATCGCCAGACTCACAACATTTTCCAGCAATAGATACCGTCTCATCCGGCTCTTCTAACGGGCGTTCCGCGATGACAGCATCATATTTCGCCTCATATAAAGATGGTCTAATATTATCCGACATTCCGCCATCCACAGCCACATAGCTACGAATCTCGGGCACCTCTTTACGCGAACCAATCGTATAAAGCGTCGTACCCGCCTCACCAACAAGCGAACGACCAGGTTCAATCCAAATCTCCGGCATGTCTAAATTGTTACCCATCGCAACCTCACGCACATCCGCAATAATTTCACGCACATACTGCGATGGTGGCAATGGTGTATCATCCGCCGTATAACGCACCCCAAAACCACCACCGAGATTAAGTACCTCCGCATGAAAACCAAGCGAGTCACGCCAAACAACTAACTGCTCCATAATCCGATGCGCCGCCAATTTAAAACCAGTCGTCTCAAAAATTTGCGACCCAATATGGCAATGCAACCCAATCAAATGGAAAACATCGATTGCGAGTACACGCTTAATCGCATCCTCCGCTTGCCCATTCGTCAAACCAAATCCAAATTTAGAATCATCTTGCCCGGTCAAAATATAATCATGCGTATGCGCCTCAATACCAGGCGTTACACGAATCAAAACAGACACAGAAGCCTCTTTTTCACGCAAAATTTCCGCAAGCAGTTCAATCTCATAAAAATTATCGATCACGATACAGCCGATGCCATACTCAATCGCCATTTCCATCTCATGTCTCGTCTTATTATTACCATGAAAATGAATCCGCTCCGCTGGGAATCCAGCTTGCATTGCCGTATATAATTCACCGCCAGAAACAACATCCAGCGACAGCCCCTCTTCATGCATCAATTGATAAATCGCAACCGCCGAAAAAGCTTTACTCGCATAAGCAACCTGCGCCTTCACGCCAAGCTCCTCAAACGTTCTCTTAAAACCGCGAGCACGCTCTTTGATCAACGCAACGTCATATACATAAAGCGGTGTGCCATATTTTTGCGCCAGCTTCAAAGTGTCCACCCCTCCAATTTCTAGATGTCCAACTTCATTCACTCGCATAGTCCCAAATGATTCAAACGCCACGTCAATCCCACCTTTGCTAAATTAATCACACCAAACCCTCGTTCACCAACAAATGATTCATCCCTATGAAAAAATGAGTACCGACACGAAACGTACGACCTGTATCAGCGTATCGGAACAGAATTTTTAACGACGGGAGTGTGTGTTTGTCGGTGCGTGAAGATATAAAAGTTCTTTTATATAGTAGCATACAAGCATGTTGCAGAACAATAGCCAATATCAGGTTTTCCATTTTTTTTAGTTTTTATGTACTATCAAAAAGGAGCCTGATGCCCCATTCGTAAGTGTTGCACCAGACTCCATTCTTATTTTTATTTCACATTTCCAACGAGCGCCTTCACGTATGTTAGGAAAGTTTCTTTCACTTGTTCCGTCGTTTCAATAACTTCTTCGTGACTCAGCGGTTGATCCAGAATTCCTGCCGCCATATTCGTAATGCAAGAAATACCAAGGCAGCGCAAGCCACAATGATTAGCAACAATGACCTCAGAAACAGTCGACATACCAACCGCGTCCGCGCCAAGTGTGCGCATCATTCGAATTTCCGCAGGCGTTTCGTATGTTGGCCCAGTAAATCCTGCGTAAACACCTTCGCGAACCCCTATTTCCAAATTTTGCGCCAACAGACGCGCTTGTTCCCGTAAATCTAAACGATACGCATCAGACATATCTGGGAAACGCGGTCCGAAATGATCGTCATTCTGCCCAATAAGCGGGCTCGTTCCCGTGAAGTTAATATGATCCGAAATCAGCATCAAATCCCCCGCATGGAACAATTCATTCACACCACCAGCTGCATTCGTTACGATTAAAATCTCAACGCCCAGTTCCTTCATAACACGAACAGGAAACGTCACATCTTGCATCGAATAACCTTCATAAAAATGGAATCTCCCTTGCATCGCCACAACTTCTTGGTGCTCTAGCTTTCCAAAGACAAACTGGCCAGCATGACCTTCCACTGTCGAAACAGGAAAATACGGCACATCATGATATTTAATCACGGTCGGCGCTGTAATCTCGTCCGCCAAAACACCAAGCCCCGATCCTAAAATAAGCCCAATTCTAGGCTTTCCGCTATACGTTTCCTTAATTTTTTTGACTGCTTCCATAACCTTTGTATAATTCATTTTCAAAATCGCTCCTTTTTCATTATCCAACCTTAAGCACGCGGATGATATTGCTTGTAAACATCTTTTAAGCGCGCCTTCGTAACATGTGTATAAATTTGCGTCGTTGAAATATCCGCATGACCTAATAACTCTTGAACAGAGCGTAAATCCGCCCCATTTTCCAGTAGATGCGTCGCAAACGAATGTCGCAAAGTATGCGGTGTAATCGGCTTATCAATCCCAGCTTTCGCCGCAATCTGCTTCAAATTCTTCCAAAAACCTTGCCGCGTCATACCGCGTCCGTGATGGTTCAAAAACACAAAATCATTGCGTTCGGACACCCGTCGCAATTTCGGACGTCCAAATTCCAAGTAGCGCTCCAAAACTGTTGTTGCTGTTTTGCCAAGCGGGATAATGCGCTCCTTATCCCCTTTTCCAATCGTCTGAATAAAGCCCATCTGTAAATGCAAATCGTCCATCTGAAGGCGTACCAACTCCGTCACCCGAAGTCCAGTCGCATACAAGACCTCTAACATCGCTTGATCTCGCATACCGAGCGGGTTCGCCCCATTCGGCGCCTCCAGCAATTTCTCCACATCATTCAGATTCAAAATTTTTGGCAAAGTCTGCGCCTGCTTCGGTGTCTCAATTTGAATCATCGGATCCCGATCCGCCAGTTTTTCATGCAGTAAAAAATGAAAAAAAAGAACGCAATGAGGCAATATAGCGCGCAATCGTTCTCGGTGATTTTCCCTCTAATTTTGCATAAGCCATAAAGCTCACAATATGTATCCGTTCTACGTCGCGAATCGCCACTGCTCCCTGTTCTTCCTCCAAATAACGCGCAAAAAAAACGCAAATCTCGTTCATAAGCAACCAACGTATTTGCCGACAAACCCTTCTCCACCTGCAAAAAAATGTAAAAAATCGAGTATCAAATCATCCATGCGCAATCTCCTCAAATCGGCGTTCCCAAACTATTGAATCCGTGTACACTGTCCTGACGTCACTTGCCAACCATTTTCGGCATCTTTCCGCCAAATTCGCGTATATACCAATCGATCCGTAAATGATTCTCCATCAGCAACACCCGCAAGCACCACCTCAGAAACCGTAACCACATTCCCGCCAACGACACGCTTGTCCTGCGCCACAATATCCAGTTGATGTAACTGAAAAACCTTCTGTCTATGCGCCTCTAAATCATCCTGTTTCGTCACCTTTCTACCAAAATGGTCCACAAAAACAAAATCATCCGCCAACAACCTATCCAAACTAGAAACATCACTTGCCAACATCGCTCTGCGCAATGCTTCCTCTCGTAAAACAACGCCCTTCCAATCCAACATCAGACGCCTCCTGCCCTTGTCCCATCAGTATACCAAAAACCCCACCATTACGAAAGCAAAACCGAAATAATTTAACAAATGTCCAGCAAAACTCTTTCCATCCCTAATCTCTTTGCCTCCACCACCAAACCCCAGCGGGCCGATAAATGCTCAAATCCTAGGCAAAAGCGAGCACCGGAGCGGAGCGTACTAAAAGTACGTGAGCATCGGAGCACAGCTTTTAACGACGGAGTTGAGCGTTTGTCGGCTCGCTGGGCGATTTATTCGGCTTTTTTGATGTTGCTTTTACACACCGTACAGATACCTTGAAACGTTAGACGGTGATCCTTCACAAGAAAATCCCATTTCTGTTCGACAATTTTCTCAACATCATCTAACAAATCCTCTTGAATTTCCTCAACAGACCCACATTCCAAACATACTAAATGATGATGGAAATGCTTCGCGCCTTCTTTACGTAGATCATAACGTGCCACGCCATCTCCAAAATTAATTTTGTCAACCACGCGCAATTCCGTCAGAAGTTCCAGCGTACGATAAACCGTCGCTAATCCAATGTCCGGTGAAATATCCTTAACACGTAAATAAACGTCCTCCGCGCTCAGATGGTCTTTCTCATTTTCTAATAAAACGCGTACGGTTGCTTCGCGTTGTGGCGTTAATTTATAACTTGCTTCATGCAACTGTGATTTAATCCGCTGAATACGGCCTTCCATTTTTATGCCCTCCCTCGGGAACAAACAATCATTCTCAATTAGTAGTTTATAATAATTCTAAATAAAAATCAAGTCTACTTACTTATCCTTTATCCCACTAAAACAATTGAAGTAAGCCGTTTTTATATCTATTCTAAGATAGCATAAAAGTTTCCAAAAGTCTATCTGGATTATCAATTACAATGAAATCAGGATACTTCTTTATAATCATTATCATTTAGTTTTAGCTAGTAAGTACAAGAAATAGGGTGCCCCAATTACCGCAACAACGATACCTGCGAAAATTTCGGATGGTTGGACAATGATTCGACCAATCGTATCTGCGACAAGGAGTAATAACGCACCAACAAGCGCCGAAATTGGCAATACCCATTTATGTCCACTACCAACGAGGCGTCTCGCAATATGAGGTCCGATTAAGCCAATAAAAGCAATACCACCACTGACAGAGACGCAAGCTGCTGCTAAAGCCACCGCAACAACAAGCAGAATAACTTTTTCTTTTTTCTGTTTTGACGCCTAGCCCAGTTGCCACTTGATCGCCAAACCCCAGAATATCGAGCGTTTTTATTTTGAACATCGCCACGGTCACCAGAATGATCAGCCACGGGAGTAGTGCAAAGACATATTGCCAGTTGCTAGCCCAAATATTTCCTGCTAGCCATTCCGCCACAATTTGATAATTTTCAGGGTCTAAACGAATGGTTAAAAGCGTCATCAAGGCAGCAACTGCAGCTGAAACCGCCACACCTGTTAACACGAGGCGATTTGGCAATAAACCTTCTTGTCGACTGTAGGATAAGCCATACACAATAAAAGCTGTGAGAATGGCGCCTGTGAAGCCAACTAAAGGCATAAACATAACAGGTACATCTAGTGTCGATGGGAAGTACGAAATGTAGAGCATAACTGCCAAACCGGCTCCATTGTTTATTCCTAATATCCCTGGGTCTGCCAAACTATTTTGCGAAACTGCTTGTAACAGCGCACCTGAAATCGCAAGGCCTGCACCAACGAGTACCGCCACAACAATACGCGGTAAGCGAAACTGCGAAATAATCAATGTATCTTGCGGCGAACCTTGTCCAAATAAAGTTTTGATAACATCTACAAATGGAATTTTTGAGAAACCTGCGTTGACACTGTAAATGAACGTTCCTACAAGTAAAATTGCGAGTAAAATCAAGATTAGCCAACGTTTTCGCGTGACTTTTCGTTCCGTTGCCGTCCCCATCATCACAGACTCCTCCTTTCTTTACGCGCCACATAAAGGAAGAAAGGTACACCAATAAGGGCAAAAATAACACTAATCGGCGTCTCATATGGCGGATTCACCATCCGGGCACCAATATCCGCATATAGCGTCAAAAGTGCACCAACAATAGCCGAACACGGAATAATCCAGCGATAATCTACACCGACCATATAACGGACCAGATGTGGCACAATCAAGCCGATAAAACCAACTGGGCCAACGACCGAAACGGCAAGTCCCGCCAAAATCAGCACAACAAGCATTGATAGCAATTTTGTCCGCGTCGTATTTTGTCCGAGTCCAATCGCAATATCATCACCAAGGCTCAGAATCGTTACCGACTTACTGAGTAATATCGCCGCAATTAACGCACCAATGAGCCACGGCCATACCACTACGATTTGCGACCATTTCACGCCTGCGACACCACCAGCAAACCAAAAAGCTAAATCTTGACTCAGCTTAAAATAAATGGCGATTCCTTCACTTAATGCCGTCAACAAAGAAGCTACCGCAGCACCTGCCAAAACAAGCCGCGTCGGCGACAAACCACCTTTAACAAGCGCGCTCACGCCAAAAACAAGGACGCAACCAAGCGCCGCACCAAGGAATGAAAAGAAAATCAAATAATTGTAGCTAAGGCCAGGCAAAAACGCAAAACAAACAGCCATCATAAACGCCGATCCCGCATTGAGCCCCAACAAGCCACTATCTGCGAGCGGATTTCGCGTCATGCCTTGCATCACTGCACCCGCAACCGCAAATGCTGCGCCGACCATCATATCCGCCAGCACACGAGGAACGCGTAACTCCCAAATAATTTGATGAGTCGTTAAACTTTTATTGTAATGAAATAACGCGTCCCAAACCGTCGCTAAATCGATATCCGCCGCACCAACAGCGATGCCGATAAAAGCAGAAATAATAAGTAGTACAACACCGCCCGTCAAAATCACAGTCGCCATTGCAGGTCGCGTTTTTAATTGGGCAAGTTCCTTCGTTTTCATCGTACCCTGATCCCCTCATAATATGTATCGGTTCTATGGCGAGGAGTTGCAGAATCTAGTTTTTCGACTAGCCCTTGCAATCCCGCGTGAACCGTTGTTATTTCTATCAATTATTTATTACTATCCACTATTTTACTCACAATCAAATCCATTTGCCCTTCTACCGCAATCGGATCGTAGTTATACATCTCATCAAAGTCCATCGTGAAAATATGATTCGCCTTGTATGCCGGCAAGTCTTTCCAAATACTTGATGCTTCTATCCCGTCGAGTGCTCCATTTCTAGTATCCCCATGTTTAAACCGCGTCACAAACATATAATCTGCCGCAAAATCAGGCAGCACTTCTAGCGAAATCTGTTTGTAGCCATCTCCGTCAATAACCTCATCTTGAATTTTCTTAGGCGCCTTTAATTGTAATGCGTTATAAAGAACTTGTCCACCCCGACCCCAATTATCTCCGAAAACATAGAAATTTTTATCATCGCCTTCATACAATCCTACCGTTGCATTTGGCGCTACCACACCTTTTATTTTTCCCCTTGCTTTCGCAGCTTTCTTGTCAAAATCAGCTAACCAATCCTTTGCCTCCTCTTCTTTTCCAACAATATCAGCAATCGCCGTTAATTCATCCTGCACACTTTTGTATGTATTGTACGGTATTAAAATCGTCGGCGCAATTTTCTTCATCTGATTGAACTGATCCTCACCCGATACAATAATTAAATCCGGTTGTAGTTCCGCCACTTTTTCAACAGAAGCCGGATCACCGATGTCTTCCACACCCTTTTTATAGGCATCCAAATAAGGATTTTCCAATACAAACGACGTAGCACCAATTGGTTTCACACCTAAAGCCGAAAGTGATCCCATATACTCTGTTACGACGATTTTTTTCGGATTATTTGGGATCTCTATCGTTTTCCCGTTTGGCATCTTATATGCGTGCGTTTCGGATTTCCCCACTGCGGTTTCGTCACTACCACACCCAACCAGAGCAACCGCCATCACAGCAGCCGACACTAAAAACACTATTTTCTTCATGTTACTCCTCCCTTTTAATTGATAATGATTATCAATCTCATTCGAAATTATAGCAAGCAAATTCCTAAAAAGCAAGACTAAAAATATCTCTACCACGAAAAAATACGAATAATAGCGCTTAGCTATTGCAACTTTCGTCAAAAGATTCTATACTAGTCATGAGAATGATTATCAATCGCGAAACTAAGGAGCGGTGTATAGATGAATAATTTAAAGACAGATGGCTTACAAATCGCCTACGACAAACGCGTCATCGTAGACGCTTTAAATATCGAAATACCAAAAGGCAAAATCACGGCACTAGTTGGCGCTAACGGCTCAGGTAAATCAACCATTTTAAAAACGATGTCCCGCCTGATGAAGCCTTCCAAAGGTCATGTTTTCTTAGATGGAAAAGCGATTCACCGCCAATCCACAAAAGAAATCGCGAAACAACTAGCGATCCTGCCGCAAAACCCAACCGCACCTGATGGCTTAACCGTAAGCGAACTCGTTTCCTACGGCAGATCTCCTCATCAAAGCGGTTTTAAATCTATGTCTGTAAAAGATCGCGATATGATTCAATGGGCTCTTCGCGTGACGAGTCTAAATGATTTCGCCGACCGTCCAATTGACAGTTTATCTGGCGGACAACGACAACGCGCTTGGATTGCGATGGCATTAGCACAAGAAACCGATATTTTATTCCTAGATGAACCAACGACATTTCTTGATATGACCCATCAACTGGAAGTCTTAATGTTGTTAAAACAGCTAAATCTCCAAGAAAACCGCACGATCGTCATGGTTGTCCATGATTTAAATCACGCCTCTCGCTTTGCCGATCATATGATTGCTATTCGTTCTGGGCAAGTCATTTCCGAGGGCTCACCGGTAAACGTAATGACGGAGCAAACACTAGAAGACGTTTTTGGTATTAAAGCCGATATTATGCTCGACCCACGTACTGGCGTTCCACTATGTTTACCCTACGAAACGTGTCAAGCATGTGAAATTAGACAAGTCGCAACCAAGTTAGCAGGTGAAGTCGTTGTCAAACTTGTATGACGTCACAATTATTGGAGCAGGCCCAGTTGGCTTATTCACTACTTTTTACAGCGGTTTGCGCTCCCTAAAAACAAAAATCATCGACGCCGAGCCAGCAGTTGGCGGTAAAATCCGTTACTTCTACCCAGAAAAAATCATCCGAGATATCGGCGGAATCCCTGCAATCGAAGGACAAGAACTTGTGAAAAACTTACATGACCAAGCAAAAACGTTCCAGCCTACCATTGTATGCGGCGAACGCATCACAGAGATTCATCGACAAACAGACGGCACCTTCCAACTAACCGCAGAAAACGGCAACAAACATTACAGCAAAACCATCATCATCGCAGCAGGAAGCGGCACATACGAAGTTCACCAATTAGAAGTATCCGGTAGCGAAACGTTTGCCAACAACCTCTTCTACGACATCAAAAACCTTGCAAGTTTCCAAAATAAAGCCGTCGTTGTTTCTGGTGGAGGCAATGCCGCTATTGACTGGGCGCAAGCACTAGAACCCATCGCCAAAGAAGTCCATCTCATCTATCGTGGCGAAAATTTCAAAGGGCACGAAGAACGCGTCAAAGAAATGCACGATTCCTCTATTTATGTCCATGTCAACCACGAAATAACAGCTCTTCAAGGTGATTCGACCAATCTAAGAAACTGCGTGATTCACTGCAATAAAAACGGCAATACAATAAAAATCGACACAGATGCCATCGTTGTGAACCACGGTGTAAAAGTGAATCTCGGCTCCATGCTCGACTGGGGATTCGATACGTCCGAATACGGCATCCTAGTCAACCAAGAAATGGAAACCAGTGTCCCTGGCATTTACGCATGTGGTGATATCTGCACCTATCCTCGCAAAATGCGCATCATTGCGGCCGGTCTACACGAAGGTCCCATCGCCATCAACAGCGCTAAAAACTTCCTAGATCCAGACGCCGAAGAAGTCGCCATGGTCAGCACACATCACGAAAGCTTCACGGAAGTCTAAGCATACAAAAATAAGCGAGCATCCTATCCCCAATAAGGTGCTCGCTTTGCTTTATCTATTTTCAAGAAACTTCTTGCTTCTTCTCCTCACAAGCCGCTTTAAAATTCTTCCAACTACCAAAATAATAACGCACCAACCGATAGTCATCGAACTCGCTCATCGTAGGAAATCTCCGCATAATCCGTTCCATTTCCAAAATATCAAGAATCAATTTCTCCTTCACTTCCTTACCTTCCTCTTCCCCTGCAAACTTCGTCAAACCAGCCTGCTCAAGAAAAGCTTCCCAAGAATCATAATACTCCATAACAGACATATAAAGTGGAAACTCATGCGGCCCACTAATCGGCGGACGCCCCAACTGCTCCGAAATTCGCTTTACCTCTGCAATCAAAAAATCCTGCTTGTAAAAACGTTTCTGCTCATTCTCCAAACCCGCTGCTTTTAACGCATCCGGCCATGAACCAAATAATTGTCGTGCTTTTTCAAAATGATTGTACAAGCTACGCCTTGGCACACGCCCCTGTTCCTGCGCCAATTGTTGTAATTCCGTAATAATCTGTTCTTTTGTCACAACAGCTGTATCGTCCATCATCTTTCCCCTTCTCCTGTGTAGTAACTGCATTTGCATTACAATTATGTTGTATCATAAAAAAGCAAGCGAGACAACTGAAAAAATTTTCCAATTCATAAAAAAACAAACCTAACTCACAAAATTCAGGTTTGTTTTCCCAGTTATTCATGTTTTTCGAATCATCCCACGCTCCACAATCGCCATCATGTTCATAAACTTATCAACAAGCGGCTGCATTTCCTCCATCGTTGCATCTGGATTTTCCCGAATATAATCCGTCGCCATTTTAATTATATAATCAAACAAGGCGCGAACCAGGTCATGCGCATCCTGAGAAACAACATCCGCCCGCAACGTCACTTTCTCGAAAATCTGGTTCATATAAACATCTTGTACTTGCAACGCCTCCATATAGTACGCATGCAACCGCTCCGCAAGCGCTGCTGGAGGATTGGCATAAGACTGCATAATCAACTTAAAAACCGCGGGGTGGTTCTTGCTGAAATTCAGCTTCTGCTTCGTCGACCAAATTGCGCCTTGCATAAAGTCCTCCGTTGGCATGTCCCCAATCGGTACTTCCTGCATCGCTAAATCCACCGAATAACCAACCGCCGCTGTATATAGTTTTTTCTTTTGAGCCAAAATAATGAAAAATCAACCCCTTCGAAACACCAGCAATCTCTGAAATCCGATTCGTACTAGCCGCCTTATACCCATGATCCGCGAATTCCTCCACCGCTACTTTCAAAATTTTATCCCGTTTATCTTCCATCACACCCTCAAATCCTTTTTCCGATACAGTACGAAAGTCAGCACGGTAAACACAACCATCGAAACCACTGTAATCCAAATATTAACGCTCTCCATCGAGGCTTTTATCATATCAGACGGAATCGCAAAATTAATCGGAGAAAAGTATTTAAAGAAGTCTACCTTATCATTCAAACCAGCAAGAATCCCTAAAATATACGTCAGAAAAACGAGTCCCAAAGCAACTGGTGTCGCCTGCTTCGCCGAATGAACAATCGCTGAAAAACAGAAGCCAGCACTCATAAACAACAAGGCAACCAGTAACTCATTCGAGAACACCCGCACGAGCGACTGCACCAAATCCCCTGAATTCGCCCCATCTTGCTTCAAGAAAACGACCAATACCGTCGAAACAACAAACGTGATAGCCCAAAAAGCAATAAATGAAATCGCATTTCCAACCATTTTCCAAGCCACTAATTCCGAACGCGTAATCGGTTGCGCATATAAAAACTCAATCGTCCCGTCCGTCTCTTCCTTCACTAACGCTTGCGCCCCAATCATCGCTGCATACACACACGCTGCAATAAAAATATACTGAAATACATACGCAAAATAGGCATCAATTTTTGTTAAATCCGCCATCGAACTAATGTGCAAAACATTCATCATTTCTTTAGGTAAAGCATTCATTTTCGTGTTTACTAAATCTTGCATGCCGCTCGATTGCATACTAGGAAAGAACGCCATGAACATACCCAGACTAGCGCCACAACCCCCGACCAAACGAGCAAACTCTTAAAATGCGTTTTCCATTCAATCTTTAAAATATTCATTTTGCCTTCCCTCCTTCATAAAGCGTCATAAATTTATCTTCCAATTCTTGATTCGTAATCGATAAATCCTTAATTCCCTCCGCCGCAAGAATTGGTAACACCGACTGCACATTTCCATCAAACGTGAATCTCGCACTCGTTTCCGTCGTTTCAACAACTTTCGCACCCGCATTGACAAGCTCTGTTACTGGCAACCTATTTCCCTTCAAAATAATCACTTTCCCCGACATTTCTTGATCCGCAATATTTTCAAGTGCTACAATCTCACCCTCACGAATAAAAGCAGCCCGCGTACTATACTCCTGAATCTCACGTAAATTATGGCTCGACAAAAAAATCGTCATACCGTCCTCTTGATTTTGGCGCGTCATCTCCTTAAATAAATGATGTTGCATCAAAGGATCCAGTCCATTCGTAGGTTCATCTAAAATCAATAACTTCGGCTTCGTGATAAGCCCAGCCACAATCGCGACCTTCTTTTTATTTCCAAGTGACATATCACCAAAACGCTTATGCGGATCAATATCAAACATTTCGTAATAGCGCTTCATCTGAACTGCGGCCTGATCAATATGATGAAACTTCGCAGCAAACCCAATAATATCATTTGCCGTCATTTGTGGATAATAACGTACCTCACTCGGCACATATCCGACCATTTTCTTAATCTCAGCCGAATTTTTCACAATGTCCTTACCAAGTATCGTCGCATGGCCCTTCGAAGCATAAATAAAATTCAGCAACAGCTTGATTGTCGTCGATTTACCAGCACCATTTGGACCAATAAACCCAAACAATTCACCTTCCTCTACTGACAAATTCACCCCTTCAATCGCCCGCTTCTTATGATAGAACTTCGTCAACTCATTCGTCTCTATCGCTTTCATTTTTGACCCCTCCAATTCACAATTGACCATCTAGTCAATGCGATTATACTCCCGTTTGACCACCCAGTCAATCAATAACCATCCATATAAAAAAAGCGCACCAGAAAGCCATCTGACACGCTACTCTATTTTCTTATTCCGTCAAAAAGTCACCGTAACTAAAGTGCCACTGCGTTCCAAATTTGTCAGCAATCATCGCATATCCCTCACTCCAAAACGTTTCTTCAAGCGGCATATAAATCTTACTCTCTTTTTCAAACTTAGTAAAAATCACTTGCAAATCTTCCAAATCATCACTTTCCACAACAATACTAATATTATCACCCGGAGTCGCCGGAACACCGTCAGGCATATCCGACATCATCACGCGCAAACCTCTGACATAGATTTCACTATACATAATCTTATCAGCGTTCACATCTTTATTTTCGCTGGCGTTCCGATTCGACGGCGCATCACCATATGTTGCCACACCCTTTGGCTCCACCTCGAAAATTCCCGCATAATAATCCAAAGCCTCACGACAATTTCCTGTAAAATGTAGAAAAACAGCTGTCATCTCATACCACTTCCTCTCCAAAATTAGTTGGTCGCTTCAAGCAACTGCCAATATTGCACGGCATACACCGTTTTTGCATCACAAATGACCTTTTCTTCTATTAACTGTAACGCTTCATCCAAACTTACTTCCACAATGTTCACAAACTCATCCTCATCTGCTTGAAGTGGGTTTGCTTGCTTCTTCAAATCTCCCGCAAGATAAATATGTAGTAACTCATCTGCAAAACCTGGCGACGTATAAAAAGATACAAGATGCTTCAAATCATCCGTTTTATATCCCGTTTCCTCTTCCAACTCACGTCCAGCCGTCAACTCTGGCGCTTCATCTGGTTCAATTTTACCAGCTGGAATCTCTACAATCGCCTTCTCAAGCGGTTTCCGATACTGTTCCACCATCACCATTTTATTTTCAGGCGTCATCGCAATAACCGCCACCGCACCAGGATGCTTCACGATTTCGCGCTTACTCCTAGCTCCATTTGGCAACACAACATCATCCACCACTAATTTAATAATCTTCCCATCAAAAATCGTCTCACGCTTCACCGTTTTTTCCTCTAACGAATCCATGCTATCACTCCATTTCTAAGGCTTTTTTATCATTATACCATAACCAAGTCTGAGGGGAATTTACATCGCACGACTGATAACATCTTTTCTGCCAATATGGTATGATATACTCAAATCAGGTTAGCCTTTTCAAATGATTTTCTAAAAACAATTTTCACAAATACTTAATCCTTAAAAAAATAAGGAAGCCTAAGGAGAAGATAGACATGGTAGTTTTCAAAAAATTTATGGCCTTCACTGGCTCAATCGTTTTAACACTCATTTTGTTCGGCATCTTAGCACACATCTTTGTGAACAACTGGTTACTTATTAGTGTCGCAACACTTGTCGTAGCCGCCGTCCTGTTCTTCTTTTCTGCAAAAGCGGGAGACAAAGCACATGCAATACAGACCGGGCTTACAAAAAAAGAATACAAATACATTCGCACGAACTTAGAAGAATCACGAGCTAAAATACTTCGCCTTCAAAAAATCACAGCAGCTCACCGTACTTTATTTACATTCCAAGAACGCGATAAAACATTAATACTTACAAAGCGCATCTACGGTATTGTGAAGGAAGAGCCAAAACGCTTTTATGATGCAGAAGATTTTTTTCTTCTCCCACTTAGACTCTTTAGTAGAACTAACAGAAAAATATGCTTTCCTAAACAGCCAACCGGTGAAAGACAAGAAGATTTACCAAACACTTTCTGACACGCGTGCCCTTTTGAACGATTTAGGTCGTGTTATCGAGAAAGATCTCTTTGCACTGCTTAATAAGGACGTATCGAGCCTTGATTTCGAACTAGAAGTGGCGAAGAATTCCATCTCCAAACAGGAAAAGAAATTTGAAAGGAGAACACCCAAATGACCGAGAACCAAAAGCCAAACGAACCTGAATTAAAAACAAAAGAAACACCAACATATGAACAACCGAAAGCCGAGGTCATCGATGCTAACTTCAACAAAACATTAGATGACTTACTCGCCGATCCATTCGGCACAAACGGCTCACAAACGGTTCAAGAAATCGTAAACAACGAAACAGACAAAGCGCCACGCTTAGTCGACATGCTTCCAGAAGCGAATCGTCGTCAAGCGGTAGAACTGGCCAAGCAAATCGAGCCTGGAAATCAAGCGGCTATCCTCGGATACGGCGCACCAGCACAAGCAAAGCTGCATGACTTCTCTCACTCTATGCTCAACCAAGTTCAAAAACAAGACGTCGGTCCAATCGGTGAAATCATCAGTGATCTTATGTTCCGTTTGCAAGAAGCCGATCCAGATGAACTTGCTGCGCGCAACAAGAACGTTTTCACAAAAATGTTCTCGCGCGTGAAGCAATCCATCAACGAAATCACATCCAAATATCAAAAAATGGGCACGCAGATTGATCGCATCGCCCTAAAACTAGAACATGCAAAAAAACGTTTAATGGAAGACAATTCTTTCTTAGAGCAACTCTACGACAAGAATAAAGACTACTTCCAAGCGTTAAATATCTATATCGCAGCCGGTGAACTAAAGCAAGAAGAAATCAATACCAAACTACTTCCAGAACTACGCAAAAAAGCGGAACAATCCGGTGATCAAATGGATTTCCAAGAAGTAAATGACCTCACACAATTCGCAGATCGCCTTGAGAAACGTGTGCATGACTTGAAACTTAGCCGTCAAATCACCATTCAGCAAGCCCCACAAATTCGTCTTATTCAGAACACGAATCAAGTACTTGCTGAAAAGATCCAGTCATCCATTATGACCGCTATTCCATTATGGAAAAACCAAGTTGCTATCGCGCTTACCCTTCTGCGTCAGCAACAAGCAGCTGAAGCACAACGTCAAGTAGCTGAAACAACGAACGAGCTTCTAAAACGCAATGCAGATATGTTAAAAACAAACGCCATCGAAACAGCGCGTGAAAATGAAAGAGGTATTGTGGATATCGAAACATTAAAAGAAACGCAATCAAGCCTCATCGAAACATTACAAGAAACCTTAAAGATTCAACAAGAAGGCCGTGCAAAACGTGCCGTTGCAGAAAAAGAACTTGTATCTATGGAGCAAGAATTAAAGGATCGCCTATTAGAAATGAAGTGAAGAAAGAGGTGCAGTATCTGTTAGTTACATCAGCAGATACTGCACCTTTTTCCTATTCAAAACCAGCTCTAAATTCGGTGTCCAACATGCTAAAAACAGCTAGATCATGATAGGCTTCGTGAAAAAATTCATGGTCTCGTAATATACCATCTTGGCTAAATCCAAGCGAATGCATCATGTTTAGTGATCGCTTATTGAACGTATATACTTCACAGTAAACCTTATGTAAATATAACTCATTGAATGCCACATCCAACAACTCTAAAATAGCTTCTTTTCCATAGCCTTTTCCCCAACTCATTCGCTCTCCAATGACAATGCCAAAAGCGGCATGACCATTTTCCCGATCGATTAAACCCAATTCTGCACGTCCGATGACTCGTCCATCTAAAACAATACTATACAGTTGCAACGAATCACTTACCTTTAAAAAATATTTCTCATACATCGTTTGAAAAACCTCTAAAGATCGTGGTTTCGTGATACCGCTTGCCATAGCGATTTCTTCATCAAGCTCCCACACATGCATTCCCTGCACATCTTCTCGCCTGATTGGCCTAATTCTCCTCAATTCCCTTTTCATTATCTAACAACTCCCAATAATCATTACTGAGTTAAGTATAGCAATGACGCGGCACAATAAACAAGTTTTTCCCTTAAAACCCTTCCAGCTTCAGGTTTTCAAAATGCAGTGGTTTTAAGTTCGTTACTGTCAAACCAACCAATCGAACGCTCTCTTCCCCGCTGTAAATATCACGTAACAAACTAACTCCTGCATCGTAAATAACACGTGCATCTCGTGTATATTCCATCAAGGATAATCTTCTTGTAATCGTGCTAAAATCGCTGTAACGCAACTTCAAAACAACCGTCTTCCCATGCTTTCCAATTCGTTCCAGCGAATTCTCTATCTTCTGTGAAAATAAAAGAAGCTTTTCTTGCATCTCTCGCTCATCAAAAATATTGTTAGCAAACGTAGTCTCCCTGCCAACTGATTTCCTCTCACGATGCGGATTTACCTTAGAATCAGATAAACCTCTTACCGCTCGATATAAACGATACCCTTGTTTATTCAACTCCCGAATTAAATCCCACTCATCCCATGCTTTTAAATCCGCACCAGAATGGATACCTAAGCGATGTAGCTTCTCAGCCGTCACTTTTCCGACACCGTGGAATTTCGTAACTGGCAGACTCTCTAAAAAGGCTTCGGCTTCTTCTGGTAATACGACGGTCATCCCTGCTGGCTTCTTAAAATCTGAAGCAATTTTGGCGATAAATTTATTGTACGAAACGCCTGCGGATGCGGTCAAGCCAAGTTCGTGATAGATGGCATGTTGGATCTCCAAGGCTATCTTCATCGCGGATTTAATACCCTTTTTATTTTCAGTAACGTCTAAATAAGCCTCATCTAAAGACATTGGCTCTACTAAATCTGTATAGCGATGGAATATTTCACGTATTTGCACGGATACTTCTCGGTAATGTTCCATATTCCCATGAATGAAAATACCATGTGGGCATAATTTATACGCTTGCTTCGCCGGCATCGCAGAATGGACACCGAATTTTCTAGCCTCATAAGAGCATGTAGAAACGACGCCTCGTTTGTTTGGATCTCCACCAATGATAAGTGCTTTCCCACGATATTCTGGATGGTCTCGCTCCTCTACCGAAGCAAAAAAAGCATCCATATCAATATGAATAATTTTACGCGTCTTATCCAATTCATTCATCACCTTCCACCCAAAATAACGAACATTTGTTCTATTTTTAATTATACTCTCTACACTTGAATAATGCAAGCTAGATTTAGCTACCTTTGGAACAAAAAAATAAGCGAGACTATTGTTTAGGTAGCCTCACTCTGTTTTTATTTTTTCTCAAATGCGCCTTTACCGAAAAATTCGATGACGCGTGGTATGACTTGGTACATTCGTGAAATAATATTCATCAGAAACGGCAGATTTATTTCACGCTTTGGTTTTCCCATTATAGCCACAATTTTCGCTGCTACTTTTTCAGGTTTTAGGACCAAAAAACCTACATTGTCTAAATAGTCGCCTGATTTGTCGGCAATATCGAAAAAACTAGTTGCAATTGGTCCAGGATTTACCGTAGTTACATGGATGCCTGATGGCTTGGTTTCCATTCGCAATGCATTGGAGTAGCCTAGCACCGCGAATTTAGTTGCAGAATAAGCCGATGATTTTGGTGTCGCAATTTTACCAGCTTGGGAGGCGATATTGATAATATGTCCCGACTTGCGTGCCAACATGTCTGGTAAAGCGAGCTGGGTCAAACGCATCAAACCAAGCACATTCGTATCAAACATCCGTTCCACAGTCGCAAAATCAGTAGTTACTGCCTCTTCGAAAATCCCAAATCCAGCACAATTGACTAGGATATCGATTTTTGTATCCCCTATTTTCTGCATGACTTCTTCAATCTCTTCGAAGTTCGTCATATCCATCTTATGATAAGCGCTGACGACGCCATAATCCGCTTGAATCTGCGTTGCTAAATCTGCTAATTTGTCCGTGCGACGCGCTGTCAGGATCGTGTTTGCACCTTGTGCCGCGACTTGCCGTGCCATTTCTGCCCCCAGTCCATTGGATGCACCCGTAATCATCACCGTTTTCCCTTTTAAAAAAACATTCATCCTTCTCAAAACTCCTTTATAGTTCAAATATAGCCAAGTCGGTTGCTATTTCTGTATTCGGAAAAATAGTGTGGCATTCCGAGACCAATTCGCGATTGTCATCACGACTATACCGCGAGCTAATGTGCGTGATAATCAGGCGTTTGGCACCCGCTTTTTTAGCCAAGGTTGCAGCCTCTATTGTTGTAGAATGCATGTATTCCCTTGCCATATCACCCATTTCAGCACCAAATGTCGCTTCGTGCACGATAACATCCGCCTGATTCGCGATTACCAACTCATTCGCCGTCGCCCTTGTATCGCCAAAAATCGCAATGGTTCGCCCTTTTTTAGCAGGTCCAATAAACTGACTTCCATCAATAACTTCACCGTCTTCGAGCGTTACCGTTTTCCCTTCTTTTAACTCCTTGAAAATCGGGCCGGGCTTCACACCAAGCGCTGAGAGTCCTTCCGCATCAAGCGAACCCGCCTTATCAGCCTCTTCAATTCGGTAGCCATAACTCAAAATACCATGATCAAGTTCTCGGCAAACAACCTTAAAAGTAGCATCTTCAAACACGACTTCATCATCAATTTCCACAATTTCAAGCGGATACTTCAAATGCGTGCCGCTCACCGCTAAACTCGTCCGAATATAATTCGCAATCCCACAGCCATACACCGTAAGCTCCGTTTCGCCACCCTGAAA